>NZ_JBJZOK010000007.1:0-325566 GCF_047200615.1 Nocardia sichangensis | reverse complement strand
AATGGGCACGGCCAGAAGCGTTCCCACCCCGCCGCCGAACTCGGCGGCGACCGCGGGCACCACACTCGCCCAAACACTCGTGGCCGCCGTCGAGGACGATCCGGACGCCCCCGCCATCCTGTCCGGCGACGACGAGCTGTCCTACCACGATCTGGAGACCCGCTCGTCGCGTTTGGCGCGGGTACTCATCGCGCGGGGCTGCGGCCCCGGCGCGGGCGTGGCACTCCGTCTGGATCGCGGCATGGAAGCGGTCATCGCGACCTGGGCCGTCCTCAAAACAGGCGCCGCCGTCGTCCCCGACACCGCACTGCCCGACGACCTCGAGGCCAAAGTCGGCCTCACCCTCGGCGATCCACCCACCGGCACCCTCGACTGGCTCGCCCTCGACGACCCCGCCGTCATCGCCGAGATCGCCGCCGAATCACCCCGCCCGGTCACCTACGCACACCGCACCCGGGCACTGACCGGCACCGACCCGGCCTTCGTCGGGGACCAGACCCTCAGCTACGACGATCTCGCCATCGCGGCCGCGCAACTGCGCGACCGGGACGAACTCACCTACGAGTCCGAGATCCCCTACCGCGGCGAACCGAGATCCTCCGCCGTTGTCATCGAACTGGTCGCCGCCGGGATGGTCGGCGCGGCGGTCGTCCTGGACACCGACGAGGAGGTGCAGGCCGACGAATGCGTGACCGGTTGATCGTTCCGGCCGCGCCGGAGCCGGATCGGCGACTTCGGCCGAGCAGAGCTCAACTGAAGTGGACGACCGAGAGGGTGCCTGCGACGATGCAGTACATGGCGAACGGCAGTAGGGTCCGGGTCTGGAAGTAGCGCTCCAGGAACCGTACTGCCAGCCACGACGACACCCCGGAGACGATGGCTCCGAACAACACCGGTCCACGGATGCCTTCGGTTTGCGGGCCGACCAGTTCCGGTAGTTCCAGGACTCCCGCGCCGAGGATCGCCGGAGTGGCCAGCAGGAAGGCGAATTTCGCCGCGTGCTCGTGCGCGAGACCCCGCGACAGGCCGCCGACCATGGTCAGGCCCGCACGGCTGAAGCCGGTCAGCAGCGCGCCGACCTGAGCGAAGCCGATGCCGAGAGCGTCCGCTGTCCCGAGGGCGGCCAGCGGCCGGTCGGATTGGCGCCGGGTCTCCGCCTCGGCCGTGAGGGTGCCTCTGCGGGCTTCCCGCCGAGCGAACCGCCGCCCGTATTCGGCCAGCGACGGCTCGTTCCGCCGGCGCAATCCCTCGCCGACGATCAGCACGATGCCGTTGAGCGCGAGAAAGATACCGGCGTAGAAAGGCGTCCCGAACAGCGCGTGCAGCGGATGTTCCAGCAGGAAGCCGAGCACGCCGACCGGAATGGTGGCGACGACGATCGACCAGGCCAGCCGCTGGGGGATGGTGTCGAGGCGGCCGGTGCGCAGCGTGGTGAAAAAGCCCGCCACGATGACGCACCAGTCGCGCCAGTAGTAGCCGAGCAGCGCCACCGCCGTCGCCACGTGCAGCGCCACCACGAACGCCAGATACGGTGTGCCCGCACCGGACTCGCCCTCGCCGGTCAACTTCTCCCAGTCGCCTCCGAGCCATGCCGCGACCAACACGGAGTGCCCCAGGCTGGAAATCGGGAACAGTTCGGTGACACCTTGCACCGCCCCGATGACTGTCGCTTGAAAGTAAGTGAGCATCGCCCCGAGTCTCGCACGCACACAACGCAACCGCGTGAGGGCCTCTCGCGGCCGGCGACGACGGCGGTCCCGCCGCGGCGGTGGCGCTGTCGCGGCGGGACCGGAATGTCGTTGTGCGGCAGCCAAAGCCGCGAAAGGACCGTCGGAGCTCGCAGAGGATCGACGAGACGAAGAGGGCACGCGGCTTCGGAATCCATGGGCGGTATGGCCGGGATCCAGGTGGGGGAAGCCGCACCGGCGCGGCAAAGCAGCTGGTCCCGAACACATCACAGAGGATCTGTGACGTCGATCATTTGATCACCGTCGGCGAGCTCGATGCCGTTTTTCAGGCGGTGGCGCCGGAGGATTCGGCGACCAGGTCGAGCGCGATGTCGACGATGAGGTCCTCCTGCCCGCCGACCAACCCGCGACGGCCCACCTCGAGCAGGATCGTGCGCACATCGATGCCGTAACGCCGCGAGGCGGTTTCGGCGTGCCGCAGGAAGGACGAGTAGACCCCGGCATAGCCGAGCGTGAGTGTTTCGCGGTCCACGCGGACCGGGCGATCCTGCAGGGGCCGCACCAAGTCGTCGGCGGCGTCCTGTAGCGCGAACAGATCGCAGTTGTGCTTCCAGCCGTGCAGGTCGGCGACGGCGACGAAAGGCTCGATCGGGCAGTTGCCCGCTCCGGCGCCGTGCCCGGCGAGCGAGGCGTCGACCCGGGTGACGCCTTCTTCCACCGCCACGACGGAATTGGCCACCGACAGCGAGAGATTCTCGTGCGCGTGGATCCCGATCTCGGTGCCGGGGTCCAGCACCTCGCGATAGGCGCGGACCCGGTCACGGACTCCGTTCATGGTCAGCCGGCCGCCGGAATCGGTGACGTAGACGCAGTGCGCCCCATACGATTCCATCAGTTTCGCCTGTTCGGCCAGGCGAGCCGGTTCGGCCATGTGGGACATCATCAGGAATCCGGAGACGTCCATCCCGAGTTCCCGTGCGGTGGCGATGTGCTGGGCGGACACGTCGGCTTCGGTGCAGTGGGTGGCTACGCGCACCGAGCGCACACCGAGCCGGTAGGCGTGCTTCAGTTCTTCGATGGTGCCGATGCCGGGCAGCAGCAGCGAGGTCAGCCGGGCGTGCGTGAGATTGTCCGCGGCGGCTTCGATCCATTCCCAGTCGGTGTTGCTTCCCGGACCGTAGTTCAGGCTGCCTCCGGCGAGACCGTCGCCGTGGGCTACTTCGATGCCGTCGACACCGGCCGTGTCGAGCGCCGCCACGATCCGGCCGACGTCGTCCGGAGTGATGCGGTGGCGCACCGCGTGCATGCCGTCGCGGAGTGTGACGTCTTGGATGAACAGTTGGGTGGTCATCGGAGCGCTTCCTGTCCCGCCGGCGCCGCGGCGATCGTGTCGGCGATGGATTCGGCGTAGCGCACGGCCGCCGAGGTCATGATGTCCAGATTTCCCGCGTAGGCCGGGAGGTAGTGGGCGGCGCCTTCGACCTCGAGGAACACCGTCACCTGATGGGTGGGCACGGTCGCCGTGTCCGGGCCGAGCAGGGTGTGCACCGGTTGGTCCTGCGGGACGGCGGTGATCTGGACTTGCTGCTTGAGGCGGTAGCCGGGGACGTAGGTGGCCACGTGCGCGATCATCTGCTCCACCGATTCGCGAATCGCCTCATGGGTGCCGGGATCCGGGGCGGTGACCAGGCACAGCACCGTGTCGCGCATGATCAGCGGCGGGTCCGCCGGATTGAGGATGATGATGGCTTTGCCGCGCCGCGCGCCGCCGACCGTTTCGATCGCGTGCGCGGTGGTTTCGGTGAACTCGTCGATATTGGCCCGCGTGCCCGGCCCCGCCGACTTCGAGGCGATGGACGCGACGATCTCGGCGTAGGCGACCGGCGCCACGCGCGAGATGGCGGCGACGATCGGGATGGTGGCCTGCCCGCCGCAGGTGACCATGTTGACGTTGGGCGCGTGGCGATGCGCGTCCAGGTTCACCGCCGGGACGACGAACGGGCCGAGCGCGGCGGGTGTCAGATCGATCAGGCGTTTGCCGAGCGGTTCGAGCACCGCGGCGTGGGCGGCGTGGGCTTTGGCGGAAGTCGCGTCGAAGACCACGTCGATCTCGCCGAAGTTCGGCAGTTCCAGCAGGCCTTGCACGCCGTCGGACGTGGTGGGCACGCCGAGTCTGCGCGCGCGGGCCAGACCGTCGGATTCCGGGTCGATGCCGACCATCGCGCCCATCTCCAGGACGGTCGAGTGCCGGATCACTTTGATCATCAGATCGGTGCCGATATTGCCCGATCCGATCACCGCGACTTTGAGCTTGGCGGGGCTGTCGTTCATGGTTTCACTCCCGAATGAAGGTCGCGGTCACCGATCCGAGACCGGTGATGTCCGCGGCGACGATTCCAGGGCCCTGGATCGGTGCCATCGGTCCGAGCGCTCCGGAGAGCACTGTCTGCCCGGCGCGCAGTGGCCTGCCGAACTCGCGAGTGGTCCGCGCCAGCCAGGCCAGTGCGTGCAGCGGATCGCCGAGGCAAGCCGCGCCGTTTCCCGTCGACACCTCGACACCGTCGATCGACATCCGCATCTGTGCCGTGACGGGCTCGAAGGAATCGAGGGTGCGGCGTTCGGCGCCGAGCACGTACAAACCGCTCGAAGCGTTGTCGGCGACGGTGTCACCGAAGGTGATGTCCCAACCGGCGATGCGGCTGTCGACGATCTCGAGCGCGGCCACGGCGTAGTCGACCGCGCCGCGGACCTGCTCGTCATCGAGCGGCCCCTCCGCCAGGTCCGCGCCGAGCACGAACGCGATCTCGGCTTCGACCTTCGGCTGCAACAACCGGCTCAGCGGCACGGGTGCGTCCTGCCCGTAGTACATGTCGTCGAACAACACTCCGAAGTCCGGTTGATCGACACCGAGCTGCCGCTGCACCGCCGCGGAGGTCAAGCCGATCTTGCGGCCGACCACCTCGGCGCCCGCCGCGATGCGCTCGGCGGTCAGCAGTTCCTGCACCGCGTACGCGGCGGTCACGTCGTCGGCACCGATCAGATCGCGCACCGGTCCGCACGGGGTGCCCGAGCGGGCGGCCGCGCTGAGCAGGTCGGCGGCGGCGATCGTGGCAGCGTCGGCAGCCACGGAGCGTCGGTCAAGGCCTGGGGGTGTTGGCATCAGAAGTCCCGGATCTCGTGAGGGGTGAAACAGTGCTCTCACTGTCGCCGCAGGTGGGACGCATCCGCCAGCATTGCGTTCCACTGAGCCGAACGCCGCCGCGGTAGAGTGAGCGGGTCCGGAGGTTGGAGGTCGACCGTGTCATCCGCGTTCGCTGGTCGTGCGATAGACGGTTCGACCGTGCTCGGCAAGATCATGGCCGTGCTCGAGGCGTTCTCGATCGACGACACCGCGTTGAGCCTGGCCGAGCTGGGACGGCGCACCGGCATTCCGAAGGGCACTCTGCACCGGGTCCTCGCCGACATGGTGGCGGTCCGACTATTGGACCGGACCGACGCCGGGTATCGGCTCGGAAGCTATGTGTTCGAGCTCGGGATGCGCGCATCGGTCGAGCGGAGTCTGCTCGAAGTGTCCATTCCATTTCTGGAGGAACTCAACGCGCGTATCCACGAGACCGTGCATCTGGGCATTCTCGACGGCACGGATGTCGTGTACCTGACGAAGATCGGCGGACGCAGGCAGGCCAGTGCCCCGTCCCGGATCGGGGGCCGTATGCCGGTGCACTGCACGGCCATCGGCAAAGTATTACTGGCCAACGCCGACGCGGCGCTTCGGGACGAGGTGCTGGCCGGGCCGCTTCGCCGCTACACCCCCCGGACGATGGCCCTACCGGGCACGTTGCGCACCCAGCTCGATCGAATCGCGGCCGACGGAGTGGCCTTCGAATTCGAGGAATCCGCGCCCGGCATCGTCTGCGTGGCCGCCCCCGTTCGCGAGGTGGACGAGGTGGTCGCAGCGATCAGCGTGGCGGGCCCGTCCCATCGGTTCAATCCCGAGACCCACGCGGCATCGGTTCGCGCGGCCGCCGACGGCATCGGAGCGACCCTGACCCGGCGGACCCGGTTGCTGTCCGCGCCTCCCGCCTGAGCACGAGGAAGACCCCGCCCGGCACGAGGCCGGACGGGGTCGGTAGTCCCCCAACGCGTATTCGTCGCTGAACCGCAGCCCGCGCTCCGCCGCACGCGTACGAAAGCAGGCACAGGCAGGGTAAAAGGTCGGCGAATCCGAGTTAGCTGACGGGTTCCCAGAAGGTATATCCATCTGTTACATTACCGATGCGGAGCCTATATAAACACGTGCTGCTCCTTCGTCCGAACGACAACGACGTCACCGGACATCCGACCCGACAACGACGTCGGCAGGCCGACAACGGGGTCGGCCACAAACGGATCCCATCCACCAGACAGCGCCTCGAGTTCTCGCCCATGCATCGCTCGCGACGGCCCGGCAGCGGTCGGCGCCTGCTCGCGCGGCCGTCCGACGTTCCGGCCGATTCGCGCCGCGCGGCACGGAGACGGACCACTCGCGGCGACGTGCCACCCGATCGGACATTGAGCCGGAGGAACCCATCGACATGCCGATCCCCTTCTCGACCGGGTTCGATTTGATCACCGCACTCGACGTGCGCAATGTCGAAGCGCATCTCGCCGAGGCCGTCGCGGGCTGTACCGCGTGCGCCACGACCGCCAGACCTGGGCCCGGCTGCCCCGCGGGTCTCGCCGCACAGATCCACAACGCCGCGACGGCTCCGCTGACGGCGATCGAGATCATCGACGGACTCCTCGCGCTGCGCCGGACGCCACAACCGGACGGGGCGTAGCACACGCGCACGTGCGCCGTCATACCGGAATAAGGTAGTTCAGAGGACGTCCGCGGATCCGCTCCGCGTGGGCCCGGACATGGAAACCGGACCGCACGCTCCCCCGGCCGCACGTGCCGTGAGCACTGAGGAGTTCAGTCCACCGGGACATCTCCCCCGCTGCTCGTACTCGCACCCGGCGAACCGGCGGCCGGGGATCAACTCGATGTCGTCGTCTGAGTTCGGGGAAAGCGGTGGCCCATGACATCCGCCCACCATGCGCTCAAACGCGACTCGGGCCAGATGATCCGGTCTCGGTCTTCATCGTCGGTGCCGGGCACGTTCGCGTCCTCGATCACGATGCAATTCCTTTGCGCCATTCAACCTTAGGGGCCCCTCGTTCTCGTGCGGCGCAAACGATTTGATGACATTTGTCGAACCGGCCGGTGGTCGAGCAGCGGGGATCCCCCGATCGCGTACCGGCGCGACCGCGCTGTCGAGCCGATACGTGCACCGGGTACCACCCGCGACCACAAACAAACCGTTCTTTCGGTGCCAGTTGCCGGAACCGCCGTGCGTGCCGAGGCGCAGCCGCCGCCTGACTTCGGTCACCTCACCAGGTGAGGACCGGTTTGACGACCGTGCCCGCGCGCTGGTCGGCGAGCGCGACATTGATGTCGGCGTGCGGGTAGGTCGTGACGAGACGGTCGATGGGGAACCGTCCCGCGGCGTGCAGGTTCAGCAGCTGCGGGATGAAGGTCGCGGGCACCGCGTCGCCTTCGAGGCAACCGCGGATCACCTTGCCGCCCAACACGATATCGCGCAGATCGATCGCCGGGACCCCGGCGCCCAATCCGACCGCGACCACCGTGCCGCCGATCGCCGCCGCGCCTGCCGCCGTGGCGAGCACGTCCGCCGATCCCGTGGTGTCGAGCGCGTGGGTCGCCCCGCCGTCGGTCAGCTTCCGGATCGTGGGCACGATGTCGTCGGCCGCCGGATCCAGGGCCGCGGTCGCGCCGAGTTCCCGCGCCAGCGCCCGCCGGACGGGTGACGGCTCCACCACAACCAGTTCGGCGACCTCGCACGCCACCGCCGCCAGCACACCCGCCATACCGACCGCGCCTGCGCCGTAGACCGCGACGCGGGCATCGTGATCCGGCCGCAGCACATTGAGCACCGCTCCGGCGCCGGTGAGGAACCCGCAGCCCAGTGGGGCGAGCACAGCCGGATCGACCTCGGTATCGACGACCACCGTGTTGTCGGCGGTGGTCAAGGCGTACGCGGCGAAGCTGGACTGGCCGAAGAACCCGTCCCGCACCGCGGTTCCGGCGACGGTGACCCGGCGCGACCGGTCCGCCCGCGCGCCGAACTGGTTGAGTTCCACCGCTCGCACGCAGTACGCCGGGCGTCCCGCTCGGCAACTGCGGCACGACCGGCAGTGCCGGAAGGTCAATACGACACGGTCACCGGGATGGACACCGGTCACCGCCGCGCCGACGGCCGCCACCACTCCGGCGCCCTCGTGGCCGAGCAGCACGGGACGGTCGGCGGCCCCAGCCGCCCGGGTGACCAGGTCGGTGTGGCAGATGCCGGTGGCCTGGACCCGGACCAGGATCTCGTCCTCGCGGGGGGCGTCGATCTCGACGGATTCGACGGTGAACGGCGCGGCGGGGTCGCGCGACAGCACCGCGGTGGTGGTCACCATCGGTCAGATCCGCTCGAGCAGGAAGTAGAAGTACTCGCCGTCGGCGAGCACCAGCTCCGGCCTGCCGTTCATGATGCCCATCAGCGTGTTCTCGTCGAGCCATTTGAAGTGGTCGAAGACCGGGCGCTTGTCGTAGACCATGGTGGCGGTGACCTCGCCGCGGAACTCGATGTTCCACAATGTCGCTTCCCCACCGCCGCCGAGTTCGACATCGGAGAACAGCGATCCGTCCTCGGCGCGGCAGATCAACGGTTTGGCGTCCAGCACACTGTGGAACGTCTTGCCGTACCAGCGGCTCACCGACAACGCTTTGCGCAGCGGATGCCCGGTCGGGAACGCCGCTCCCTTCCACTCGCCGAGGATGTCCTCGGCGCGCGCGGTGGGCAGGCCGGCCCACAGCGCGTCCAGCTCCGCCGCGGTCACTCCGGTCTCCCGCGCGACGAGTTCTCGCCAGCCAGCCCCCACAGAGCCCATAACCATCCTCGTTCCCGCCGCCGTTTCCAGAACCTTTTGGTTCGGCAACTGTATAGCCGAACCAAAAGGTTCGGCAAGATAGGATGCGGCAATGCGCGCAGCAGGTCAGGCCACCCGCGAACGAATCCTCGTCGCGGCCAAAGCGGAGTTCGCCCGGTACGGCATCGCGGGAGCGCGCATCAACCGCATCGCCGACGCGGCCAAAGCGAGCAAGGACCGGCTCTACGCGTACTTCGCGAGCAAAGACGAGCTCTACGCCGCGGTCACCGAGGAATGGGTCGCCCAGACCACCGACGAGACCGCCCTCGACGCCGCGGATCTGCCCGGTTACGTCGGCCGGCTCTTCGACCACTACGTCGCGCACCCGGACAACGCCCGGCTGCAGGCATGGGCGGAGATCGAGCAGACCCACATTCCCGCCGCCGAAGACGCCATCCGCCGGACCATCGCGGGAAAACTCGCCGAGATCCGCCGCGGCCAAGAGCAGGGATTGATCACCGGGGCGTTCGCGCCCATCACCTTGATCGTCATGCTGACCGACCTCGCCCGCACCGCGGCCATGCACGCCACCCGCACCACACAGCACAACATCACCGAACGCCGCGCCGCCACCGTTCTGGCCGCACGACGGCTGGTCAGCCCGGAGGCGACCCGAGCCGACGGCGGTCGCTAGATCTCGGGGCTTGCCGATCCGGCCCACGAGGTGGTGGGCTGATGGGAGCGTCGCAGCGCTCATACCGCGCACAGTGTTCTCCCGAAGAAAGGCGGTGCACCAGGTACTCGCCGGTGGACGACCGCCGGACGGTAAGCCCCGAGACCACGACGGAGAAACGCATGGACGAGATCGAAGGCACACCGCGGCTCACAGCGTTCCCACGCATCGACGACTACGGGTTCATCTCCGATTGCGAGGTCACCGCCTTGATCGCGCCCAGCGGCGCCATCGAGTGGATGTGCCTGCCGCGCATGGACTCTCCCAGCGTCTTCGCCGCGATACTCGATCGCTCCGCCGGCTCGTTCCGGTTCGCTCCCGCCGACTTCGTGGTGCCCACCGATCGTCGCTACATCCCGGGCACGATGGTCATGGAGACGAGCTGGCGCAGCGGCGAGGGCTGGGCGACGGTGCGCGACGTGCTGCTGGTCGGACCGTGGCGGCACCAGAAACCCGGCCGCAGCGCCCACCGGCGCACGCCCACGGACTACGACGCCGAGCACATCCTGCTGCGCACAGTGCACTGCGAGACCGGGCAGATCCAGTTCGGGCTCGACTGCCAACCGGCCTTCGACTACGGCAGGCATCGCGCGCGGTGGGAGTACCTCGGCAGTTATCACCTCGCACAGGCCGGCGCCGACGGGACCGATCTGCAACTGACCTTGAGCACCGACATGCGCTTGGGCCTGGAGGGCACGCACGCGGTCGCCCGCACCCTGTTGAAGAAGGGAGACACCCGCTTCTGCGCGCTCGCCTGGGGCAGTCGTGACGCTCCCCGCGACGTCGCGGAGGCCGAAGAGCGGCTGCTGCGCACGATCCACCACTGGCGGCACTGGCTGGCGGGCGGGCGATTTCCGGACCATCCCTGGACCGCCGAACTCACTCGCAGTGCGCTCACGCTCAAGGGATTGACCTTCGCTCCCACCGGGGCCGTCGCTGCCGCCGCCACCACGTCACTACCCGAAACACCTGGTGGTGAGCGTAATTGGGACTACCGCTATTCCTGGATCCGCGACTCCGCCTTCGCCTTGTGGGGCCTGTACACGCTGGGTTTCACCTGGGAGGCGAACGACTTCTTCTCCTACATTCTCGACCTGACCGAAGAAGCCCGCGACATGCAGATCGTCTACGGCATCGGCGGCGAGACCGATCTCGCCGAACAGACCCTCCCCCACCTGCGCGGCTACGACAACGCGGGCCCGGTGCGCATCGGCAACGAGGCCTACCGGCAACGTCAGCACGATGTGTGGGGCGCCGCGCTGGACGCGGTCTATCTCTACGGCCGTCATCAAGATCAGATCGATGCGCGGGCCTGGCCGCTGCTGGGCCGTGCGGTCAAGAGTGCCCTCACCTACTGGCGTGAGCCCGACCACGGCATCTGGGAAGTCCGCGGACAGCCCAGGCACTTCACCTCGAGCAAGGTCATGTGCTGGGTCGCCGCCGACCGCGGCGCCCGGCTGGCCCGCATCCACCAGGACTTCGCCCGCGCGCACCGGTGGCAACAGGCCGCCGACGAGATCCACGCCGACATCTGCGCACACGCGGTCGACTCCCGGGGGGTGTTCACCCAGTACTACGGCAGCACCTCGCTGGACGCTTCGACCCTGCTCATCCCACTGGTACGTTTCCTGCCACCCGAGGACGAGCGGGTGCGCAACACGGTGCTGGCCATCGCCGAGGAACTGACCGAAGACGGTCTCGTCCTGCGGTACCGCGTCGACGAGACCGACGACGGGTTCGCCGGGGAGGAAGGCGCTTTCACGATCTGCTCGTTCTGGCTGGTGTCGGCGCTGTCGGAGGTCGGCGAGAAGAAGAAAGCCAAGCAGCTGTGCGAAAAACTGCTCGGCTACGCCAGCCCCCTCGGCCTCTACGCCGAGGAGATCGATCCCCGAACCGGCCGACACTGGGGCAACTATCCGCAGGCGTTCACCCACCTCGCCCTGATCAATGCGGTCATGCACGTCATCCAGGACGAGCAAACACTCCTGCGGCAGGCGCTCGGCGGTGAATCGATCGCACCGCGACTGGACGACGCATCGCTCACCCGGGGATACATCCACCGCTGACCAGAAACCCGATCGGCGAAACCCGCTGCACCCCAACGGTGGGCGGCCTTCGCACCGCCACGTCAGCGGAGTCAGTACTATCGCGTTCGACTGTTAACAGGACTAAGGATTGCATTGAAGGGCTCGACGATGGCGATGCTCGGCATCGCCGCGACCGCGGCATTCGGCATGACCGCCGCCCCCGCGACCGCTGACCCGGTGGCGGACAAATCTCGTGTCGTCGGCACCGAGGACGGCTGGGAGTTGCGGATCAGCAAGACCGCCGAAGACGTGCAGCGCGTACCCAATCTCGCCGCGACACCGTTCACCAGGGAAGGATTCGTCACCTTGTCGGCCGCGGCCGACATCGGCGGCGAGGGCCGGGAGGCGGTGAACTCCGGAACGCTGCAATTGGGATACCAGATCGGCTGCCAGATAGACGTTTCCAACGGCCTGACCGTGGGCATCTCCGCCGCTATCGGCCCGAGCGCCACGGTGACCGTCGCCCCCTCACCCGGCCTCGGGGTCGGCGGCAGCGCGCTGGCCCTGCCGAGCATGTCGACGACCATCAAGCCGGGTACCATCAACAGCATCACGCTGGGGACGAAACCGCTTGCCGGACCGCACGGTTCGATCTCCGTCGATCAGATCCAAATCAAGATCGATGCGTGCGCGGGCGCGGTGAGCCTGCGCTCGTTCGCGATCGTGTCGATATCCACGGCCACGGCGGACAATTCGGTCGCGCTCTACGGTGACCCGATATGGCTGTGACGCACGGGCGAGCGCCGCGACGCTGGATGGCGCCGATCGGCGTGTCGGTTTCGCTGATCATCGCCGCGGCAACCGCCTCCGCCGATCCGATCGTGCCGGTCGGCCCGGGACCGAGCTGCGGCGAACCACCCTCCTCCGCCACCGCTTGCGGCAACGACAAGCCCGTACCCGGGACGCGCGGCGGGCCCGCCGCGCCGCCACCGGCACTGCCGTTGCAAGTGCTGGCGCCCCCGCCCGCCAAGTCGGCACCCAATACCAATACCCCCGCAGGTGCGCTGGTTCCGCCCGCGCCGGGACCGGGCTCGGGCACCCCGATCGTTCCGGTCGGATAGCCAACGGGCCGGTCGCCGTTGCTCCGCCGGGCACGGCGATCGGCCTCGTCGATTCACCGCGAGCAGGATCGCCGCGGGACATGCGCGCACAGATCGGCTCCGCCCACTCGCTCGCACAGCGGTGTGATTCCGCCGCTTCTCCCCCGGTCGGCACCAGGATCTCTCCGGGACTGTGATCCACCGAGAACCGATATCCCGCAGGGCATATCGGCCGCGCTGGAATCTGGATGAATTTATTGCTCATCGCAGCGAATCGTCGCAGCTCAGGAGCGGTCGTCCAGGGTGAACGACGCGGGCTGTGAACGGCCTACGGCCTCGTTCGAGGTCGATAATTCCGATGTCCGAAGGCTGGTCGACCCGCCAGCCGGGTGATTCGCCGTTGATCACGCCCGCCGAACAGGAATAGCCGCCGATGAGTTTCCTTTGGTATATCCCGAATCAGGTCACGCCGGGACACCGCGGCGACACCATCGTGGCCGACCACAACAGCCTCGACACCCTGACCGCTCAGGCGAAGGCGCTCGAGGAGCACGGGTGGCAGGGCGCGTTGCTCGGCACCGGGTGGGGTCGCCCGGACACCCTCACCGTCGCAACGGCTCTCGCCGCCAGGACCACGAGTTTTGAGCCGCTGATCGCGATCAGACCGGGCTACTGGCGTCCGGCGAACTTCGCATCGGCCGCGGCGACCCTCGACCACCTCTCCGGCGGCCGGGTGCGGGTAAACATCGTGTCGGGCAAGGACGATCTCGCGGCCTACGGCGAGACCGAGGGCGATCAGGCCGAGCGTTACGCCCGCACGAAAGAGTTCCTCCAACTCGTCCGTCGGCTGTGGACGGAGGAGAACGTCACCTACCGGGGTGAGTACTACCAGGTCAGCAATTCCACCGCGCTGCCGAGGATCGTCCCGCGCGGCGAGCGCCGCCACCCGAAGCTCTACTTCGGCGGTGCGTCGGAGGCCGCGGAGCGGGTAGCGGCGACCGAGGCCGACGTCCAGCTCTTCTGGGGCGAGCCCCTGTCGGGAGTCAGGGAACGGATCGAACGCCTGCGGTCGCTGAGCGAAGAACTCGGTCGCCAGCATGCGCCACTGGAGTTCGGCCTGCGGGTCACCACTTTCGTCCGCGACACCACCAAGCAGGCCTGGGCCGAGGCGGAGGCGAAGGTCGCGGAGATGGCCGACAACCACCACGCCCCCGTGCCGAACCCACATCGCCGGACGGCCGTGGGACAGCAGCGACTGCTGGATCTGGCCGCGAAGGGCGAGGTGCTCGACGACAACCTCTACACCACACCCGGGAAGTTCGGCGCGGGTGGCGCCGGGACCACCTGGCTGGTCGGCTCCCCCGAAGACGTCGCCAAGTCGCTGCGCAAGTACCAGGATCTCGGCATCACGCACTTCGTGCTCTCCGACACCCCGTATCTGCGCGAGATCGAGCGCCAAGGCAACCAGCTGCTTCCGTTGCTGCGAGAGTGACGAGACCGAGACGGGGCAGCGCCCGCGCTGCCCCTCCCGACCGCTTGCGCGGGGTCAGAGTTTCAGGCCGGTCCCGTGCACGCCGTGCTCGTCGATGAGGGCGAGTTCGTCGTCGGTGAACGCGGGGAAGTTCGACGCCGCGATGTTGTGGTCGAGCTGCGCGGTGGAACTCGCGCCGATCAGCGCCGAAGTCACTTCGGGGCGCCGCAGCACCCACTGCAGCGCCAGCTGCGCGAGCGACTGACCCCGCGCCTGGGCGATCTTGTCGAGCGCGGCGGTGCGCTGCCGGTAGGTCTCGTCGATGACGTCCGGCGACAGGAAGCTGCTGTTGTGTGCCCGCGCCCCGTCGGGAATCGTCTCCAGGTACTTGTCGGTCAACAGGCCCTGGGCCAGCGGCGAGTAGACGATCGCGCCGAAGCCGTCCTGGCGGGCGGTGTCCAGCAGGCCGTTTCGTTCGGGGCGGCGGTCGTAGATCGAGTAGCGCGCCTGGTGGATCAGCAGCGGGACGCCCGCCTTCCGGAGCAGCTCGGCGGCCTCGTGGGTGCGGTCGGGCGCGTAGTTGGACAGGCCGATGTAGAGCGCCTTGCCTTGTTGCACCGCGCTGACCAGCGCGCCGACCGTCTCCTCCAGCGGCGTGCTCGGATCCGGGCTGTGATGGTAGAAGATGTCGACGTACTCGGTGCCCAGGTCGCGCAGGCTGTGTTCGAGCGAGGTGAGGATCGACTTGCGCGAACCGCCCCTGAGGTAAGGGCTGGGCCCGATCGGGTTGCCCGCCTTGGTCGAGAGGATCAGCTCGTCGCGATAGGGAGCGAGGTCCTTGGCCAGCACCGCCCCGAAGTTCTTCTGGGCGGCGCGATGCGGGGGACCGTAGCGGTCGGCGTTGTCGAAATGCGTGATGCCGAGATCGAAAGCGTGCAGGATGATCTCGCGTTGCGTCGCGAACGGGTAATCGGTGCCGAACTTCTGCCACAAGCCGAAGGAGAAGGCGGGAAGGTCGAGGCCGGAGTTGCCGGTCCGGCGGTACGGGACCTTCTCGTACCGGTCGTCGGCGGCGGCGTAGGTCAGATCGAAGGGGCCATAACTCATCGGTGTGTATCTCTTCCTTTCGATGCGTGATCACGGAGAGTGGACCACTTCCGTCCCCGCCGTTGCGACCGGTCGGCTCACGCTGATCGAAACCCATGGTCGCCGGGCACGGCCACCCGGGGTATTTCCCATCGATCGAGCTGATCCGAATCGTTGACACCCCGTGCGCGATGACGGTCGTGCCCGTGCCCGTAGCGCCGCTCACCGCCGTGGCCATGTGTTATCCGAAGCCACTGATTCCCGCGCGGCGACCCGCCATTGATCCGGCCGAGGCCGGTGATTCCCGCCATGGTCATCGTCGGGCGGGTACGCGCAGGTTCGCGCGTTGCACGGCACGACATTCGCGCATGGAGAGAAACGGGAGACGATGGCACCGAACCCACTGCACCTCGGCGTCGCGCTCGACGGGGCGGGCTGGCATCCGGCCGCATGGCGGGAGCCGAACTCCCGGCCCGCCGAGCTGTTCAGCCCCGGTTACTGGACCGGATTGGTCGCGACGGCCGAACGGGCACTGCTCGATTTCGTGAGCATCGAGGACAGCCTGCGAATCCCCGGTGAGCGGCACGCACCGTCGGACGACGCCGTCGATCAGGTGCGAGCCAGGCTCGACGCCCATCTGATCGCCGCGCGGGTCGCCCCGGTCACCCGGCACATCGGGCTCATCCCGACCGTGACGACCACGCACACCGAACCCTTCCACGTCTCCAAGTCGATCGCCACGCTCGATTACACGTCGCGTGGCCGGGCGGGCTGGCAGGCGCGCGTGTCCGGGACGGCCGAGGAGGCGGCCCACTTCGGACGTCGCTCGGTGCGCGACCTCAGCACCGCCGAAATCGCGGAAGCGATCGCTTCCGGGAGCTTTCCCGGCCACGTCCATGATCTGTTCGACGAAGCCGCCGACGCCGTCGAAGTGGTACGGCGATTGTGGGACAGCTGGGAAGACGACGCGGAGATCCGCGATGTGGCCACCCGCCGGTTCATCGATCGCGACAAGCTGCACTACATCGACTTCGAGGGCCGCTTCTTCAGCGTCCGTGGGCCATCGATCACGCCGCGTCCGCCCCAAGGGCAGCCGGTGGTGGCGGCTCTGGCGCACGGCCCGCTGATCTACGAATTCGCCGCCCGCGGTGCGGATCTGGTCTTCGTCACGCCCACGCGCGACGAAGGCCCCGGCCCGATCCTGGAGCAAGTCGCGTCCGCCGCGGCCCGAGTGGGACGCGCCGGTGAGCCGCTGCGGGTCTATGCCGACATCACCGTCTTCCTCGACACCGACGAGGAGCCGGGTCCGCAGCGGCTGTCCCGGTTGAGCGAGCTCGCGCGTGCCGAATTCGATTCCGACGCCCCTGTCTTCGCGGGAAGTGCGGACGAACTCGCCGATCTGCTCACCGACTGGAGCGAGCGGGGGATCGACGGGTTCCGTTTGCGTCCCGGCGTGGCGGTCGACGATCTGGCAGCGGTGGCCGACCGGCTCGTGCCCGCGCTGCAACGGCGCGGTGTGTTCCGCACCGGCTACCCGGACGGCTCGCTGCGCGCGCTGCTCGGCCTGCCCACCGACGTCCCCAATCGTTACGCGACTGCCTGAGCGAGGTCACCATGAGCACCCCCCGTAAGCAGATCATCCTGGGCGCCTATCTCGGCGGCGTCAACCATCACACCGCCTGGTGGCATCCGGAGGCGGGCAGCCAGATCGATTTCAGCAGTTTCGAACACACCGCGCGCACCGCCGAACGCGGCAAGTTCGATTTCTTCTTCCTCGCCGAAGGGCTCATCCTGCGCGAACGCGCGGGCAAGATCTTCGATCAGGACATCATCGGCCGTCCCGACACATTCACCGTGCTCGCCTCGATCGCCGCGGTCACCGAGCATCTCGGGCTCGCGGGCACCATCAACGCCACCTTCAACGAGCCCTACGAACTGGCCCGGCAGTTCGCCAGCCTGGACCATCTCTCCGGCGGCCGCGCCGCCTGGAACGTCGTGACCTCGTTCGACGCATTCACCGGCCAGAACTTCCGGCGCGGCGGATTCCTCGATCCCGCCGACCGCTACGCCCGCGCCGAGGAGACGCTGAATGCCGTTCGTGCCCTGTGGGATTCGTGGGACGCGAACGACATCGTCGCCGACAAGGACGCCGGACGGTTTCTGGCTCGGCCGGATGCCGGGGCATTCGCTTTCCGCGGCAGCCAGTTCGACATCTCCGGTCGTTTCACGGTGCCGCGCAGCCCGCAGGGCAGGCCGGTGATCCTGCAAGCCGGTGTGTCGCCGCAAGGGCGAGCCTTCGCCGCCGCCAATGCCGACGCCATCTTCTCCCCGTACGGCAAATTGCCCGAGGCGGCGGACTTCTACCGCGATATCAAGTCGCGCGCGGTAGCGGCGGGGCGGGCGGCCTACGACATCAAGATTCTGCCGTCGGCGAGTTTCGTTCTCGGGGACACCGAGGCCGAGGCGATCGAGAAATACCATGCCGTCCGCAACGAGCAGGTCACCGGGCAGACCGCGTTGATTCTGCTGGAGCAGATCTGGAACCGCGACCTGTCCGGCTACGATCCGGAAGGGCCGGTGCCCGACATCGATCCGGACCCCGACGCTCCGCCGATCATCCAGGGCCGCGCCTTCGTGCATCAAGACCGCTTCGCCACCGCCGAACGTCTGCGCCAGGTCGCCGAGACGAAGAAGCTCTCGCTGCGCGAGGTGGTGATCGACCAATTCGAGCGCGGTCCCTTGGTCGGAACCCCCGCACAGGTCGCGGAGAAGATCGACACTTTCGTTCAGAACGACGGGTCCGACGGTTTCATTCTCGGCTCGCACCTCGTGCCATGGGGCCTGGACGAATTCGTCGACCGAGTGGTGCCGCTGTTGCAGGACCGTGGTGCACTGCGCACCGAGTACACCGGGACCACCCTGCGTGACAATCTCGGCCTCCCGAACGTGCGCTCGGCGAAGACGGTTTCGGCCGACGCCTGAGTTCGCGGCGGCGGCCCGTGGTATCGACCGCGAGCGCCGCCGCCCACGCCTGCCACGTCCGGCATCGAACGCCACCGATGCCGGACGTGGCGGCGCGGGAGCGTGGACACCCGCCATCGGTGGCAGGGCCGGAAGTGACCCGGGATCACGCCCCGTCGGGTCCGGGTTCGCCGAGAACCTCCAAGGCCTCCTCGAGAGTGGCGACGTAGGGAGCCTCGGGCGGTAGCCGGACCGTGGACCAGCCCGGCCCGGCGACCAGCAGCCGCGCCGCCGCCTCTCGCACTGCCCGAAGCGTTCCCGCGGTGGCGGTCGCGGGCAGCTGCGACCAGAGCACGAGTACGCAGGGCCGATCATGGCGCGCCAAGGCTTCGGTCAAAGCCGAGTCGGGCACCGCCGCGCCCAGCAACAACGCGACGACGCCCCGCTCGGCCAGCGCGGCACGCAATACTTCCAGGGGCAGCACGTGGTTCTCCCCCGCGGTGCAGGCCAAGAGCACCGGCGGTTGCGAACCCGGACGCCGGACCGGCGGGAACATGCGGTGCAATCCCGCGATCACCGCCCAGGACAACAGATGTTCCACTTCGATCAGCCCCCGACCGGCGTCCTGTGCCGCGACGATCGTCTCGAATGCCGGACGACACAACCTGTTCCACGTCGTGACCACACCGTCGCGCGCCAGCCGAGCCATGATCAGAGTCAGCGCGACATCGGGTTCCAGTTGTTCGGCGGCGACCAGGAGAGCGCTGCGACCCTCTGATACTCGCGGAGCTTCGGCGAGCGCCTGCTGTGCCGCACCGGCCGGTGTGGCGCCCGCTTCGATGAGCGCGATCATCCTCCGCAAGGTCGCGATGTCGGATTCGGAATAGCGGCGGTGCGCTCCCGGCCGATGCCTCGGCGGGCCGATCGCGTACCGCTGGTTCCAGCTGCGCAGGGTGGCGACCGGAACGCCCAGCCGCTTCGCCACCGCGCCCACCGCGTACCGGGCGGACCCCTGGTCAACCATCGCGGGACCGCATCCGCCGCATGTCTCCCGCTCCTTTCGGAGGAATTCGAATGATGCATCGATTTTGCATCAAAAATGGCGTAGCGTGAAGCCTTGCAAGCCCGAGCACCAAAGGAGGACGTCATGGATCGACCCACTCTCACGCGATCGGTGGGGCTGACGACCGGCGTCGGCGCGGCGTGGCTGGGCATGCTGTTCGCCGCACCCGCCGCCACCGCCGCCCCCGCGGAGTGCCCCGCACCCGGCCTCGCCGCGACGCAGACCGCCGACAGCACCGCCTCCTGCTCCGCGAGCAGTGGCGCGGGCGGCGCCGCGGCGGCCTACGGCTTCGACGCGGACGCCACCGCGGACGCCGCACCGAACAGCCTGTCCCTGGCCATCGCGCAGAACGGCGGGGTGGCGACCTCGAACTCGACATACCTGTCCGGACCGGCCGCGATCGCCGTCGGACCCGGCGCGACGGTCACGACCACCGGCGCGCGCCCAGGGTTGTCGATCGGCATCGCCGGTCCCGGTGCGACGGTCACGGTTACCGGCACCTCGACGCCGACCTGCGCGGGCGGGTTCGGCTTCGCGGGCGACTTCCAGACATTGCAGGGCTGCTTTTCGCCTCGATAGTGCATCGTTATGCGTAGCATCTCAGACATGCGGGTAGTTGCCCGAGGCGTGGAAGGGGATCGGGAATGAGCATCACGTGGTCCGAATCGACAGCGACCGAACCGGTCGGCGGCATCCCGGCACTGGGAGCCGCCCCCTTCTCGCAGTGGCGGGAAGCGGTGCGGTGGGCAGTACTCGGCGAGCTGGAAGATTTCCTCCTGCGGGCATGCCCCGCGCCGCTTCATCGCCTCGGCGCACACGACGTTCTGCGGCAATACGCCACAGGCGGGAAGTGCTTGCGGTCGACGTTCATGTACCTCGGCTGGCTGTGCGGCGGACCGGACGATCCGGCAGCGCTGCGTGCGGCCGCCGGTCTGGAACTGCTGCACGCGTTCGCGTTGCTCCAGGACGACGTCATGGACCGGTCCGCGACGCGACGCGGCGCCCCGTCCGCCCATGTCCGGTTCGCCAGGGCGCACTGCGGCATCGGCGCGCCCGGCTCTTCCACCAGGTACGGCGAGTCCGCGGCGATCCTGCTCGGGGACATGTGCCTGGTGTGGGCGGAGCAGATGCTCCGCGAAAGCGGGCTCGCCGAGTCCGCGCTCGCGCACGCGTGGCCGCGCTACGACAACATGCGGGTGGAACTCGCGACAGGCCAGTTCGCGGATCTGCTCAACGACGCGCGCACCGAGCCCGCGCTGGCCTCGGTCCTGGCGATCGCGCGGGTCAAGTCCGGCAACTACACGGTGCGATGCCCGTTGGAGATGGGCGCCGCGATGGCGGGCTGCGATGCGGCCGTCCTGGACGCGCTCGGCCGGTACGGCGCCGCGGTCGGCGAGGCATTCCAGTTGCGTGACGACATTCTGGGCATCTTCGGGTCGCAGGCCGTGACCGGCAAACCCGCGGACGGCGATCTCGGGGAACGCACCGCGACCAGCGTCGTGGTCCTCGCACGCGAAATGGCGGCCCCCTCGGCCCGAACCGAATTGTCCCGGCTCCTCCATCGGCTCCACCTCGGTCCCGCGGAGGTCGACCGCGCCAGGATGCTGATCATCGAGTCCGGGGCGCCCGAGAGGATCGAGACGATGATCGCCGACTTGCTCGCTTGCGCCGAAAACGCTTTGCACACAGCGAATTTCAGCGCACCGATGCGCGCGACACTGAAGCACATGGCCACCGCATGCACCGAACGCGTTGCCTGACCGGGAGGTTTTCCTCGATGCGCACCGTCGAAGGCCCGACCGACCGGGTGGTGGTCGTCGGAGCCGGGCTCGCGGGATTGTCCGCGGCCCTGCATTTGGCAGGCCGCTCCCGCGAAGTGATCGTCGTGGAACGCGAAGCCGTACCGGGCGGCCGCGCCGGGCAGGCCGATCCGGCAGGTTATCGCCTCGACACCGGCCCGACGGTTCTGACCATGCCCGATATCGTCGAAAGCGTCTTCGCGGCCGCCGGGGCGCGCAGCGCTGACTATTTGCAGTTGGCGCCCGTGGAACCGGCGTATCGGGCACATTTCGCCGGAGGCCGTTGGCTGGAGGTACACACCGACGCCGCGCGGATGGAAGCGGAGATCCGCCGGTTCGCCGGCGCCGACCAGGCCGACGGCTATCGCCGCCTGCGGCGTTGGCTGACCCGCTTGTACCGAGCCGAGATGGACCGGTTCATCGCGGCGAACTTCGACTCACCGCTGTCCATGGTGACCCCCGCTCTCGCCCGGCTGATCGCCTTGGGTGGTTTCGGCCGCTGGGATCGCGCCGTCGCGCGCTACATTCCCGACCCGGAATTGCGGCGTGTCTTCACCTTTCAATCGCTGTACGCGGGCGTCGCGCCCAGCCGGGCGCGGGCCGCCTACGCGGTCATCGCCTACATGGACACCGTCGGCGGTGTGTTCTTTCCGCGCGGTGGGATGCGTGCGCTCCCCGAGGCGCTGGCCGCCGCGGCGACCGAGGCCGGTGTCCGATTCCGCTATGGCACCACCGTGACCGCCCTGGAGCGCACGGGCTCGCGGATCACCGGGGTTCGCACCGACGACGGCGACCGAATCTCCTGCGACGCAGTGATCTTGACGACCGAACTGCACGAGGCCTATCGCCTGATCGCGCGCACACCACGTCGACCGGTGCCGCTGACCTCCGCGCCCTCGGCGGTGATCGTCCATCTGGGGTGTGCGCCCACGACCGGGATAGCGCACCACAATCTGCTGTTCGGCGCCGCCTGGGAGGAGTCGTTCCACGACATCATCGTCCGCGGGCAGGTGATGCGCGATCCTTCGCTGCTGGTCACCCGTCCCTCGGCTACCGTTCCGTCTACGGCTCCGCCCGGACGGGACCTGCTGTATGTGCTCGCCCCGGTGCCGAACCTGGAACGCGGCCGGATCGATTGGGACCGGGCGGGAACCAGCTATGCCGAGCAACTACTCGAGGTCGCTCAGGAGCGTCTCGGCTCGGTCTTCGGTGATGTCGAGATACTGCGCGTGGACACACCGGCCGACTGGGCTCGCCGCGGCATGCTCGCCGGGAGCCCGTTCGCGCTGGCGCATACGTTCGCCCAAACCGGTCCGTTCCGACCGGCCAACATGATCCGCGGTGTCGACAATGCCGTATTGGCCGGCGGCTCTACCGTGCCGGGGGTGGGGATCCCGCCGGTGCTGATCTCCGGCCGACTGGCCGCGGATCGCATCAGCGGCCTCCAGCCCGTGCGGCCGCGCCGCATCGGCGCCGCGTTCGCCACCAGCCGCATCGATCGACAACTGTGATCGGAATCGAGATGACCCGCACCGACCTCGACACCACCCGGCTCAGCGACCAGCGACTGCACCGGTCCTACCGGTACTGCCGCCGGCTCAACGCACGCCATGGAAAGACCTTCTTCCTCGCGACCCGTTTGCTCGCACCGGATCAGCGCCCCGCGGTCCACGCCCTATACGGATTCGCCCGCCGAGCTGACGACATCCTCGACGAGTTCGACCCGCGTCTCGATATCGCCGAACGTGCCCGGCGGCTCGAGGAACTCGCGGGCCGCTTCCGCGCCCGCGCCGCCGACACCGACGCCGTTCTCCCGGCGGTTCTGGACACTGCCGATCGCTATCGCATTCCAGCGGAGCTGTTCGACGCCTTCCTCGCATCGATGCATTTGGATTTGACCGTGACCGACTATCCCGATCGCGCCGCGCTCGACACCTACGTCTACGGGTCGGCCGAAGTGATCGGATTGCAGTTGTTGCCGATTCTGGGCACCGGCTGCGCCGATGCGGCCGCTCCGCATGCCGCCGCGCTCGGCAAGGCATTCCAGCTGACCAACTTCCTGCGGGATGTCGGCGAAGACCTGCTGCGTGACCGGGTGTATCTACCCGCCGACGAACTGGCCGCGTTCGACGTCGATCGCGATCTCTTGCGCTGGTGCGTTACCCGGCGGCGTACCGAGCCCCGGGTACGCAGCGCCCTGGCGGCGCAAATCGCCCGCACTCGCGACATCTACCGCTTCGCCGCTGCCGGAATCGCCCTGCTGCACCGCCGTTCGCGCCCCTGCGTCGCGACGGCGACGACGCTGTACTCGGAGATCCTCGACCGCATCGAGGACAGCGACTTCGCGGTGTTCGATCACCGCGCCGCCGTGCCGAACCGGCGGCGAGCGAGAGTCGGCGCGACCGGCCTGGTCGAGGCGTGGTGGGCACGCCGAGCGGGCCGGTGATCGCTGCGGCGACAACGGTGCCGCGTCGCGCGATGGACTTCCACCACCCGGTGCGGACCTGCCTGTCCCGGAGACGGATTCGTTGTCCCGAGCGCGGCGGCTGGTCGTCAGTATCCTGATGTCGTGATTACGCTCAGAAAAGAAGACGGTGCCGCGGACCTCGCGGGTATCACGAAATTGAGTGTGGGAGTGAGCTGGGATCCGTCGTCCGGAACGAGCGGCGGCGCACTCGGCTGGGCACGCCGCAAACGCGGTGTCGACCTCGATCTGATCGCGGTCCTCATGCAGGGCAACGACCCGGTGCGCTTCGCGGGACTCGATTCGCTGGACCCGTTGGGCAACGGCTCGGTCGCGCACACCGGTGACGAGCAGACCGGCGCCGCTTCCGGTGACGACGAGACCATCCACGTCACCTTCGCCGACGTCCCCACCGCGATCGACGCCATCGTCTTCGTCGCGGCCGCCTTCAAGAAGGGCAGTTCTTTCGACAAGGCGAACAACATCTCCTTCAAGATCTACGACGCCACCGGCGGCAACAGCCAGCAAGTCGCCGACATCTGGCCCTCGCTGCTCGGCACCGACAACGCCAACGCGGTCGCTCGCGCCTTCCGCAACGGCGCTGTGTGGCAGCTGGAAGTCCTCAATCGCCAAGGCAAGATCAAGCAGGGCGACATGCAGGCGCTGTTGCGCTTCGCCATGCAATAGCACCTGCGGGTGCCACGCGTCGCGGTCCGCGTGGCCCACCCGCAAACCGATCGCAACAAGTGTCCACGTCTTCGAATCGCTGCGATAAGCGGATTCCGGCAATCAGTGGACAGCACCCAGTTACTCTGGGTCGATGCGATCTCGGTTCCGTCGGTACGTCCTGGCCGCGCTCGCCGCCGCGGCATCCACCCTGCTTCTCGCCACGCAATCCGCGGCCATCCCATCGATACAGCCGGTCGCCGGCCTACCGGCGCTGGGCGGAGACTTCCTGTGGGGCGTATCGACCTCCGGCTTCCAGTCCGAAGGTCATGCGCCGGACAGCAATTGGACCCGATACGTCGGCGCGACCCCTGGCTACGACGCCCTAGGCGATTCCGTCGACTTCTACGGCCGCTATGCCTCCGATATTCAGCTCGCGGCGGACCTGGGCGTGCGGGTGTTCCGGATCGGGATCGAATGGGCCCGAGTGCAACCCGCGCCGGGAGTGTGGGACGAAGGAGCCTTCCGCTTCTACGACGCGGTGATCTCGAGCGTCGAGCGGGCCGGTATGCGACCGATGATCACGCTCGACCACTGGGTGTACCCCGGCTGGGCCGCCGACCGAGGGGGCTGGCGAAATCCCCGCATGGTCGAGGATTGGCTGGCCAACATGCGCAACGTCGTGGACCGCTACGCGGCACGCAACCCGTTGTGGGTCACCGTGAACGAGCCCGTCGCCTACATCATGCACGAGGTCCGCCACGGCGCCGCGGATGCCGGCGAAATGCTCGAGCGGGTCGCGCAGGCACACAATGCCAGCTACGACTACATCCACCAGAAGCAGCCGGGCGCACAGGTGACCAGCAACATGGGTTACGTCGCCGGTTCGGAGGCGCAGGTGAACGGCCCGCTGATGGACCGCATCGCCGATCGGCTCGACTACGTGGGTGTCGACTACTACTTCGCCTTCGACCCCGCGCAGTCGCTGATCGAGTCCATCCTGCGGGCCAGCGGTTCGGCGATGCCCACGCTACCCGGACCGCACATCTGGGAGCTGCCGTTGCGCACCGAAGGCATCTACTATGCGCTGCAATACTATTCGCGCCGGCTGCCCGGTAAACCGCTCTACGTCGTCGAGAACGGGATGCCGACCGAAGACGGCCGTCCACGCGCCGATGGCTATGTTCGCGGCGATCACCTTCGCGACACCGTCTATTGGATCCAGCGCGCCAAGGCCGACGGCATGAACATCATGGGCTACAACTATTGGAGCCTCACCGACAACTACGAATGGGGAAGCTACACGCCCCGTTTCGGCCTCTACACCGTGGACGTGCGTACCGACCCCTCCCTCACCCGCCGCCCCACCGACGCCGTCGGCGCCTACACGCAGGTCATCGACGCGGGCGGAGTGCCCGACGGCTACCGTCCTACCCGCGGTCCGGCCCTCTGCTTGTTCGTCGATCCCCCGGCCAGCTGCATGACTCCGGTAGCGGAGCGATAGACGGACGCCCGCACCCTGGTCGACGGTCTGCTCGAACTCAGCGCATTGCCCCGCGACGACGCGAAGTAACCGAATCCGTGGTCACGGCGTGCGCCATTTCTCGTCGGTCAACAAGGTGCTGGCCTGCGGGCCCATCAGAAGCATGCCGCCGTCGACCACGTAGGACGCGCCGGTGACATAGCTCGCCTCCGGTGCGGCGAGAAACGCCACGACGGCAGCGACCTCCTTCGCGTGCCCCGTTCGGCCCAGCGGCACGCCGGGACGCGACTGCGCTCGGGGATCGACGTCTTCCTGGCCGGTCATCGGTGTCGAAATCTCCCCCGGCGCGACCGAATTGACGGTGATGTCGTATTCGGCGAGTTCCAGCGCCAACACTTTCGTCAGTGCGCCGAGCCCCGCTTTGGCCGCGCAGTACGGTGCGGCGCCCACCCGGGGAACGTGTTCGTGCACGCTGGTGATGTTGATGATCCTGCCCCCGTTGCCCGCGGCGATCATATGTCCGGCCGCGCGCTGGGAACAGACGAACGCGCCGTCGAGGTCGACCGACAGCACGTGCCGCCAGGTGTCGAAGTCCATGTCCATCGCCTTCCGCGCTGACCCGGTACCCGCGCAGTTCACCAGCACATCGAGGCCACCGAGTTCGTCGGCGAGTTCGTCGATCACCGACCCGGCGGACGACGGGGCCGCCAAGTCGAGACGGCGCACGGCGGCGGTCCTGCCCTGTTCGCGCACCTGCGTCGCGGTGCCCTCCGCGCCGCGCTGGTCGCTGTGGAACGTCAGCCCGACATCGGTCCCGCCCGCCGCGAGCGCGACGGCGATCGAAGCACCGATTCCGGAGTCTCCCCCGGTCACCACGGCTCGCCGCGGCGTGCCTGCTCGTTGTTCCGGTAGTGGAGCTGTGGTAGCCATGTCCAGCGACTACCCGCGCGGGCACGGACCACACCGCCTCCCGCCGCCACCCCGCGCGTGACGATTCCTCCTCGACCTCGTAGCGCCGACGCGACGTTACGAGGATTCCGATTGCGGGTAACCGCCCTGGAACGAGCCGAGAGGAGGGTGCCACGATGACTGCTCCCTGGTGGCGCGATGCCGTGATCTATCAGATCTACATCCGCAGTTTCGGCGACGGCAACGGCGACGGCCTCGGCGACATCGCCGGTATCCGGTCTCGACTGACCTATTTGCGCGACCTCGGAGTGGACGCGATATGGGTCACGCCCTGGTATCCGTCGCCGATGGCGGACGGAGGATACGACGTCTCCGACTACCGCGACATCGACTACCGGTTCGGCACGCTCGCGGAGGCCGAAGAGCTGATCGCCGAGGTGCACGCGCAGGATATGCGCATCATCGTGGATCTGGTCCCCAACCACACCTCGGATCAGCATCCTTGGTTTCAGCAGGCACTGGCGGCCGGGCCGGACTCGCCGGAGCGAGCCCGTTACCTCTTCCGGCACGGCGCGTCCTCCGGCGGTCCGCCGAACAATTGGCGGAGTGTGTTCGGTGGCCCTGCGTGGACCCGAGTGGCGGACGGGCAGTGGTATCTGCACCTGTTCGACGCCCACCAGCCGGACCTGGACTGGGAGCACCCGGACGTCCGTGCCGAGTTCGAGTCGATCCTGCGTTTCTGGCTGGATCGGGGCGTGGACGGCTTCCGCATCGACGTGGCGCACGGTTTGGTCAAACACCCCGATCTACCGGATATCGAAACCGATCACGAGGACATGATGGAGCCGCCGGATCGGACCGACCATCCGCACTGGGACCGGCAGGAGGTACACGAGATCTATCGCGGCTGGCGCAAGATCGCGGATTCCTATGGGCCGGATCGGGTCTTCGTCGCCGAAGCGTGGGTGGCCAAACCCGAGCGCCTCGCCTGCTACGTGCGTCCCGACGAACTGCACACGGCATTCAACTTCGACTTTCTGCGGTGCTCCTGGCATGCCGACGCGCTGCGTGCCGTGGTCGACTGCACGACCGAGGCGTTGGACGCGGTGGGCGCGCCACCCACGTGGGTGTTGTCCAACCACGACATCACCAGGCATGTGACCCGCTACGGGCGGGCCTCCACCCGCGGCGGCGGTTCACAGCACGAACCGCACGGTCCCGTCGATGTCGGGCTGGGTCGTCGCCGCGCCAGGGCGGCGCTGCTGCTGATGCTCGCGCTCCCCGGCAGCGCCTACCTCTATCAGGGCGAGGAACTCGGCTTGGAGGAGGTCGAAGATCTCCCGCCAGAGGTGCTACAGGATCCGACCTGGGAGCGCTCCGGCCACACCGCCCGCGGCCGCGACGGGTGCCGTGTGCCACTGCCGTGGAGCGGATTCCGGCCGCCATTCGGATTCGGCCCGGTCGACACCCGTCCCTGGCTGCCGCAGCCACAGCGCTGGGTGTCGCTGACCGCCGAATTGCAGAAGCGGGAACCAGATTCGATGCTCGACCTCTATCACCGGGCGCTGCGTCTGCGCCGGGACCATCCGGCACTCGGGGAGGGCTCTTGGTCCTGGCTGCCCAGTGCGCCGGGTGTTCTGCTTCTCCGACGCTCTCCCGGCCTGGTGTGCATCGTGAACGTTTCGAACGCGCCGACCACGCTGCCCAGGCACGAGCGGCTGTTGTTGTCCAGCGAGCCTTTGCAGGACAGCGTCCTGCCCGCCGACAGCGCGGCCTGGCTGGAGGTCCCCGGCGTGGGGTAGGGCATGGTCGCCCCTCGTGTCGCTGCGCACGACCGGCAATTCGAACCCGTATCGTCGCCACCGAACAAGCAACGCGTCTCTTGCTCGTCGTGCGCTGGGTTAGGCAGTAGAAGCCATCTCGTCAGCCGACCATATTGGTAAGGAGAGCGATGTTCACCCATAACAAGGATCTCCAGTTCGAAGTTCGCGTCGACCGTCCCGATCCGCGTTTCGCGACCCTGCTGCAAGAGCAGTTCGGCGGCGCCAACGGCGAATTGAAGGCCGCCATGCAATATTTCAACCAAGCGTTCATGCTGCGTGGCAAGCACCCGAAAACCTATGACCTGTTCATGGACATCGCCACGGAGGAACTCAGCCATCTCGAAATCGTCGGCGCGATGATCACCATGTTGCTCGACGGGCTCAACGACGATTTGAAGCAAGCCAACGAGCGGTGCGACTGGATGCCGATGGTGGCGACGCCCGGCGGACGTGACCAGGTGATCCATCAGGTCGCGGTGAACCCCCTGTACTTCGCGCTCAGCGGCGGCGGACCCGTCGTCAAGGACTCCGCGGGCGTGCCCTGGTCGGGGTCGTACGTCGACGCCAACGGTGAGCCCTCGGTCGATCTGCGCAGCAACCTCGCGGCGGAGTCGCGCGCCAAGATCGTGTACGAATATCTCAAGCAGTTCACCGACGATCCCGGTGTGCAGGACACGCTTTCGTTCCTGATGACCCGCGAGATCGCACACTTCCAGCAGTTCACCGCGGCGCTGAACGAATTGCCGGTCAACTTTCCGCCCGGAGCACTGCCCGGCGACGATCGATTCCAGAACGTGGCCTTCAACATGTCCAACGGCTCCGCGAGCGCCCGCGGCCCATGGAACGAAGGGCAGGGGCCGTGGCCCTCGGGCACGGAATGGCGCTACATCGACAATCCGGTCAGCGAATGGCTCGATTCCGACGAACGCGTGAACCATGGCGCGCAGACCAACCCGCAAGGCGAGCCCGCGGTGCACGGCACCAAACCGTTCACCCACGAATCACACATACCGGACTGACTCCCCCACGCCTACGCCCGGAACGGAACACGGCTGTTCAGGCGTTGAGCGACGCGGCGCGCGGCACCAGGTGCCGCGCGCCGCGCGTCTTGCACTGCCGCACGGATCAATGCCGCGGCTTGCTGATCATGTCTTTGGCACGATCCATCATCGCGGCGAACGGGCCGACCAGAACGTTCGCGGCGGCGGATTCCACGCCGGGATGCGGCCGGGTCGGCGCCATCGCCTCCGCGAGCTCGACGGTCTTGCGCAGTCGTCGCAGCGTCTCGTCGTCGAGTTCCTCGCGCAGCCGGTTGAATTCCTCGCGTTCCTCATGGTCGGCATGGGCCAGCACCGCTTCGCGCAGCTTGGCCAGTCTCACCTGGAATTCCATCGAGCTGATGTCGAGCGACTCCATTTCGGCGAGCTGCTTTTTCGCCTTGTTCTCCTCTTCCAGCCGCGCGTCGACGACAGACGCGCCATCGCCCAGTTCACGCCGGGCGCGCGGGTGAATGATCTCTTCTTCGGCGGTCTCGTGCACGGCGAGCAGGCGTCGCAATTCGAAGAACTTGCTTTCGCGCTCAACAGGGTCGGAGGTGTCGGCGGTCTCGATGAACAGTTGCCGGATCCGGCCGTGCTGGTCGATGAGGAAATCGACGGCGTCGGTGGTCGAGTCGATCGTGGTTGCCATGGTTGACCTCCCTCGGGCAATCGGGACGGACTGACGAATTACGTCCGTCGCCGCGGTACCCGGCAGCGAGCACGCGAAACCGCCCGGCAGGCCGGTTACGTGCTCGCGCTGCCCGCGATGGGAGCGGGATATACCGAGGGCGGCACGCTGTGGCACCACGGGCGATGGATCTCCGAACCCGGCAGGGAAGCCAGTTCCGGTATCCAACGCCGCACGTAGTTCCCCTCGGGGTCGTAGCGTTCGGCGGTGCCGACCGCTCTCGGGTCGAAACGGCCCGCCTGCTGCCAGGTGAAGCGGTCGCTCGCCGCGTCGTCGAGCAGCCACCGGCGGAAATGCTCGGCGCCGACCCGCCAGTCCACCTGCAGTGTCGTGGTGAGGAAACTGGCGGCGATCACCCGTGCCCGCTCCGGCATCCACCCTTGCGCGGCCAGCTGCCGCATGCCCGCGTCGACGATCGGGTATCCGGTGCGGCCGTCGCGCCAGGCGCCGACGACGACCGGATCGTGCGCCTGCCGCACATCCGTACCAGCGCCGGACCGCGCGAGATCGGCCCGGGCGACGAGGAACTGGAGATGGAAGTCGCGCCGAGCGAGCTGCCGGACGAAAGCGCGGCCATCCGGCGTCGCCATGTCGGTGTGGTACGCCATTTCGGCGGCCGACAGGCAACCGAAATGCAGGTACGGCGACAGCCGGGAGCATCCCTCGCCCGTGAGGTCACCCTTGGACCGGCCGCGTGGTTGTCGCCGGTCGGCGGTGCAGCCTCGCCACAGCGCACGACCCGTGATCTCGCCTCCGACCGCCAACTGCGGTGAAACGGCCGCGTCGCCGAGTTCGTCGAATCTCGGCACGGGATCACTCTCGATGCGAGGAACGATCAATTCCGTGGGCTTTTCCAGCGGTCGTCGCTTCGGCGCCGACAACCATCGGCGAAAATAGGTCGCGAAGTCCGGAACCTCGTCGTCCGGCCGATACGGTCCGCAATCGGCGGGATCCACGGCGGTGAGGGTGGCGGGATGGGTGTGCAGCAGGCAGCTGCGCCGCGCCAGCCGTTCGCCCAGTGCCCGAAGTCGGCATCGGTTGTACCAGGTGACGTCCTCGGCGATGTGGACGCTGTCGGCGTGCACCTGTGCCGCCACCCGATCCACCGCCTCGACGTAGTCACCGTGCCGAATCACCAGTTGCCCACCGGCGCAGCGAAGCTCGGCATCGAGTTCGGCCAGCGCGGCGGAGAGGAAACGCAGTTTGTTGGCGGCCGGGCGAGTGCTGCCGACGAGCCGGTCGTCGACGACGAACAGCGGAACCACTGCCGCGCCCTCGTGTACGGCGGCCAACAAGGCCGGGTTGTCGTGGACGCGCAGGTCACGGGTGAAGAGTGCGATTGTTACGGCCATTCGAGGTTTTCGACGACAGGCATCCGTCGCGGGATCGACGACGGCGAATCGGACATTCGGCGGCGTGCCACGCCGATGCGGGCGGTATCGAAGTAACGAGCTTTACGCCAATGCTGCGCGACGGCGGCTGTCATGTCAAGTCGGGCTCGCGGCCGCGCGCCGGATCAGTGTTCGCGGAACAGATCGGTGAGCCAGGGCTCCAGGTCGGCGCTCAGTGCGGTCAGATCCGGCTCGCCCGACTCGTCGAGCGCATCGGCAGTGAGCTGGCGTACGGCGTAGACGACGCCCATGTACGCGGTGACGGACAACAGTGGCTGCCGATTCCCGCTGGCGCTCTGCACCAGACCGCGGATGTACTCGGCGAACAGCCGGATCGACTTGCGCCTGCGTCGCCGGGCGGCCGGCCCGAGCCCGTCGATCTCCACCTGGTAGGCCCGCGCTACGACCAGGTCGTTCTGCAGGGAGCCGAGGTACTGGCCGAGGGCGTCGGCGACGATGGATCTGCGATCCCGGCCCTTGAGGTCCGCGGCGGTCAGCTGGGTCAGCAGCACTTGGATGAAGCGGTCGTAGCCCGCGAATACGCACTCGTCCTTGTTGGCGAAAGCGTCGTAGAACGCCGCCAAGGACACTCCGGCCCGCTTGGCGACATCGGTGGGACCGAATCCGGCGTAACCGCGGGCGGCGAGCAGTTCGGTCACGGCGACCAGCAACCGTTCCCGCTGCGCCGCCATCACCTGCTCCCGCCCCAGATTGTGGCGCCCCCGCGGCAACGCGGCGGGAAGTGTGAAGAACACTCCGTCTCGCACCGGAACGATCGGTGCGTCAGCGTCGGCGGGCGCGGCGGACACCCCTGCAGACTACCGAGCCGGTCGGACCCGGGTATGGGTGCGGCTTCACTGGGTAGCCCCAGCACATGACCGACACACCACTCGCACTCGTCACGGGAGCCTCCAGCGGTATCGGTTTGGAACTGGCCCGGCGGTTCACCGAACACGACCACGACGTCGTGATCGCGGCGGAGGACGACGCCATCTCCGCGCCCACCCGGCCCCACGTCCGTTGAATCCGGAAGGGCAGACGGCGGAGCAGGTACAACGGACCGCGAGCGACGCCTTGGTCGCCGACGGCGTGCACCTCCTGCCCGCTGACGTCACGACCGCGAGCCTCGACCTGGAGCCGGCCGACTGGGAACGATTTCGCCGACACTGGGAAGACTTGCACCCGGACGTCTACGCCGACGCCCGTGGCACGCGCAGGCTGCGCCGGTACGGCCGGTTCTCGCTCACCGGTTCGGCCGGTCGCATCGGCCTGCTGTCGTCGGATTCGTTCGTGCAGCCCGAGGAATCCAACCCGCTCTATATCGGCGTGGACCGCACTTTCGAGCCCTTGACCGATGCATTCGTGACCGACCCTGTTTTCGTGGCGGTGCTGCGACTGCTCGCGCGATTGGCGACGGCGCTGGACGGCCCGGCGCGGTGGAGCGCGAAAGTACATCCCTTCCGGGTCATCGCCTCGGCGGACGCGGACGGCCTGCCTACACCGGAAGGCCGCCACCGCGACGGCGTCACCTTGGTCTCCTCGCTTCTGGTTGGACGGCAGAATGCCCTGGGCGGCGCGAGTTCGGTGTTCGATCCGAGCGGACGACGACTGCTGCGGACCACCCTCGATCGGCCGGGAACGCTGCTGCTCGGCGATGACCGCCGCACCTTGCACAGTGTTTCGCCGGTGCGTCCGGTGGATCGGAGCCGCCCCGCCTATCGCGATGTCTTGGTGGTGACGTTCGCGCCGGGCTGAGGACCGCCGAATCGTGGTCATGGCCCGATCCGTCGTCGACCATGGCGTGGCCCGGGTGGTTTGCCTGCCCGGGCCACGCGCAACGGTCAGCCGAGCGGCAACTCCAGGCAGGACGGGGCGCCATCCGGTGCACTGACGGTGATCGTCGAACCGACCTTGTTCGCGCTGGAATACAGCGGATCCATGCCGTCGAGGACGAGCATCAACCGATGGCCGTCGGGGAGATCGTAGGCGGCTGCTTGCAGCTCCCACGAAACGGTCGCGGGCAGACCGGACTCCGTCGTCTTCGGTTCGTGGGTGATGATTCTCGCCGAGCCGTTCTCGTCGACATCGAGCAGATAGGCGACCACCGTCGCGGACTCGTGGGTGCTGTCGATGGTCACTTGCAACCGCGGGATCCCGCGGATCTGCCTGGCGACGCCGCCTCGTGCTGCGAGCAGCGGCCCCGTCGACCAGACGAGGGCATGACCGCGGTCGATCTCATCGATCCGGTAGACCTTGGGATTGCCCGACCACTCCTCCTGGCCCGTCGTCATGAGCTTGTCCATGGCGACGACCTCGGGCTCCTCGCCCACCGTGAAACTGCGTTGCCAACCGCCCGTGGAATCGGGGGTCAGCACACCGTCGCCGCCCTCACGCTCATCGGTCAAGACCAGCACTTCCGTATCGGTGGTGACGTCCGCCCACGAGGCCTTCTCCTCGCGCCGCGCCGGTTCGACGATCACGTTCTGGCCGTTCCCGGCGCCTGGAGTGGTCACGTAGGTGAACATGACCTGATTGCTGATCTCCGGCCACGCGTCGACGCCGTTGTCCTCGTCCTTCAGGTAGTGATCGAGCCAGGCGTATGCCTCGCGCAGTGGCTCGTTCGGGCCCGCACCGGGCATGGGTGGAGCGATCAGGCCGGGGCCTTCCGGCGCCGCGTGGTCGCCGATCCACATGTTCAGCCGTTTCGGGCGCGGAAGCTTCTCGAAGGTCTCCAGCACCTGGTTCACCGGGAAAAGCCCCTCGTGCCAGGTATTCGAGAAGAAGGTCGGAATATCACGGGAGCCGACATAGCGTTCCGGTGCGCGTTCGGTGCCCCACTCGACAACCGGATCCATGTCCACACCCTCGGCGAACTTCGCCAGGATCTCCAGTGCTTCTTCGTCGAACTTCTCCGCCTGCTCGCCACCGGTCAGGCCGATCAGTGCCTCGACGGCCTTCAGATGGCGGGTGCCGTTGTCGTACAGACTGGTGGCGAGGTTGCCCCAGGTACTCAGCGCGACGACGACGTCGACCCGGTCATCGTGCGCGGCCACGAGCTGACTGATGCCCGAGCCATAGGACTCACCCATGAAGGCGATGCCGCTGGGGGCGAGTTCGTCTATCGCGTAGTCGAGCACCTTCTTGCCGTCGGCCCGATCCCATGGACCAGCGACATCGACGGTGCCTTCGGACGTGCCGAACCACGGCAGGTTCGTTCCTGGTGTGGCGGTCCAGCCGATTCCGCGCGGCGTGTAGGCCAGCACGTGATAGCCCTTCCACGCGAGGGTGAGATAGGCGTACTCGAACAAGGGCCAGCCGACGGGTGTCCACCCGGCGGGGAAGACCACCAGCGGGCACGGCCGGGTGGTGGTCTGACGCAGCATGTGCGCCGACAGACCGATCCCGCCCGCCCCTTCGATGCGCGGGAACGTCGGCACGGCGACGTTCAGCGCCCGGTTCACCAGGTCGTCCACGTCATCGGGCACCAGCCCCTTGCCACTGCGCTTACGCACGGCGCTCACCAAGTTCGACGCGAACTGCACCGCTTCCGGGCGCACCTGCCCTTGGGCGTCCCAGGGCCCCTGGACTGCGATCCGGGCGAGCTGTTCGGACGTGGTCCCGACGATCGGATCTCCTTGTGACATCGGCGTCATCGATCCTTCCTGCCAGTTGCTACGGAACTGCGGACCGCAGCAGCGTGACATGACACATGATCCGATCTCGCCAGATCCGACAATGCGTTTCCCGTTCGCAATAGACCGTTGACCAGCGGAAACGTTGCAAGATTCGACTATCCGCCGCGACCATCGCGAACGGCCCGGGCACCATCCGCGCAAACTTGCCGACCATGTGAACATGCATCGAGTGCGCCGTGGCCGGCGCCCAGCGAGTCGTTCACCACGACCGATTATCGGCAATTGCGGGTCGACCGGCGCGGCAACCGGCACGAAAGTCGGGACCCGAGACCTCGTGGTTCGGCTGCCGCGCCGGGCAAGGGTTACTGCTTCTCGGCGCCCAGTTTCACCGGAATGGACAGGGGTCCGACGGTGAAGAACGACGGCGAGTACGGGATTTCGTCGGGGTCGATGGCGAGTTCCAGGTTCGGCAGCCGACGGTACAGCGAGGCGAGCGCGAGACGGCCCTCCAGGCGGGCCAGGCCCGCGCCGATGCAGTACCGCGGCCCGTGACCGAATCCGAGATGTCCGCCGCGCTGCTCCCTGGTGATGTCGAACTCGTTCGCGGTCTCGCCGTATTCGGCCGGGTCGATCCCGCAGGCCTGGTACGCGACACCGACCGCCTGGCCCTTGGGTATGGCGACTCCGGCCACGGTCACGTCCGTCAGCGTGAATCGCCAGCTCGTCATCATCACCGAATGGCGATAGCGCACAGTCTCTTCGACCACATCACCCCAGCGGTCTTCCGCCTTCGCGAGGGCGAGCTGCTCAGGGTGTCGCGACAGCGCCAGAATGGCGTGCCCGAGCAGATGCACCGTGGTCTCGTGCCCGGCCACCAGCATGATCCACAGAACGGCGACCAGTTCGTCGGCCGTGAGTTTGTCGTCCCGATCGCGAGCTTGGACCAGACCGGTGGTGAGGTCGTCGCCGGGCTTTTCCTGTTTCCGGTCCGCCAGTTCGTACAGGTACGTCATCAGCGAGTTCTGCGTCGCGAATGCTTCCTCCGGCGGTGTGGTGTGGGCCAGCAGGGTTGCGGTCCAGCGTCGCAGCCGGTCCCGCTCCGGCTCAGGCACCCCGAACAGTTCGCAGATCACCGCCATCGGCAGCGCTTCGGTGAAGGTGGGCACCAGATCGACGCCGTCACCGGCGGCGATCACGTCGTCCAGCAATCGGTCGATGATCGCCTGGATGCGCGGCTCGAGCGCCTGCACCCGGCCCGGCGTGAACGCCTTGCTGATCAGACCCCGCAGCCGCCGGTGGTCGTCACCGTCCTTGGTGGACAGGTGATCACCCTGCACGACGGCGCGCAGCGGCCAGTCCTCCGCGATCGAACCGTCGTGCAGGGCCGGCCAATGCTTCGGATCCCGCGCGAAGGTCTTGTTGTCCCCGGCGAGGATCTCACGCACCGCGTCGTGCGTCAGGGCCAGGTAGGCGGGCACGCCGCCGGGGAACTCCACCTCGACCACCGGCGCGATCTCCCGGAGCCGGATGCAGGTGTCCAGCAGATCCTCGTTCGCCGCGGGGAATGCGGGCAGGCTGGTTGTCATCGGTTTCCCTTCTGCGCATGAACCCTCCGGCCGCCGTGATGACGGTCGTTGCACGAGTATCGAAGCGGGTCCGTTCGAGGTGCCGGTCAATTGGCGAATCCTGCCCACAACCGGAAGTCGAGCGTCGCAAAACGACATTTCGGTGACCGTCCGGCCCACTGCGGCGGGCTCGTCACCGCGAAAACGGTTAGGGTTCGGGAGATGTCCGTGGGTGGCTGGAGGAATTCGTGGAACTGAAGACGGTGCTGAGACGCGTCGTGCGAGCGATGAACGCCGGGGTGGCAGGCATGCTCGACGCGCCGGTACTCGGGCGCCTGCTGGGCAGAGGATTCGTGGTGATCACCTATGTGGGGCGACGGTCCGGGCGGACGTTCAGCACACCGGTCAACTACTGGCGAAAAGCGGACGAGCTCGTCATCGGAGTCGCGTTGCCGGACCGGAAGACGTGGTGGCGGAACTTCTTGGGCGAGGGCGGCCCCATCACGCTCCATCTGAACGGCGCCGACCGGCCCGGGCACGCGGTAGCGCGACGCGACGAACGCGGCCGCGTCTTCGTGACGGTACGGCTCGACGACGCGAGCTGATCCGACTCGCCTCGTCCGCCATCGGCGGCACACCACAAGTGCCGCAACGGATTACGGCGCAAACCCCTGGACGCTCGCGGAGGGCTTCGTCTGGGCGATGATCGCGGCGCCCATCCAGCGCCGTAGATACCGTCGCAGGTCATCTTCGCCGCGCGGTGGATTGCCCGGGGAAATGAAGAACGACTGCATCGTGCGCAGGACGTATTCGACCAGCTCGTGCAGCGACTCGTCGTCGTATCCGTAACGCGCCCAGTCGACGTCGAAGCGCTTGATCATCGTCATGCCGAAGGCTTGCGCCTCTTCGGAGGTCAGGCTCTCCGGATGGACGTTCGAGTACGTGCTCGACAGCAAGATGCCGAGGTGGGGTGTTCGACGGACCTCGGCGAGGGTGTAGACCACCCCCTCGGTCATCGCTTCCACGGCGTCCTCCAACCCGCTGACGTGCTGTGTCAGCCGATCGAGGAACCCGTCGACGGAGGCGATCGCCGCCGCGGTCATCAGCGCGTCCGCGCTGGGAAAGTACCGGTAGACCGTCTGCCGGATGACGCCGAGCGACTCGGCGACGTCGGCGATGCCGATCTCCGAACCCGTCCGTCCGATCAGTTCGACCGCGGCGGCGACGATGCGACGCGAGGCTTCCTCGTCGTCCTTCGGCGGACTCCCGCCCCACCCGCGCCTTCCTGCCACTGCCCGCTTCCTCGACTCGAAGCCCGTCGCTTGCGAACCCCCTGATGGAAAGCCTGCCGACCCTCCGTATCAAGGGTTCGACCGTATCACAAGGGCCCCGGAGTTCCGGTTCGAGCGCGATTCTGATCATACACTTGGACAGCCGTATGTATGATCACTGCAACGCGGCTCGGCGCATCGGGATGGTGCCGCCGGACCGGTTCGTTTTCGGAAAGTCGAGGTTTAGCCCAGTGACCGATCTTCAAGTACGGAAGATGCGCTTCGCATTCGCGGACTACGACGTGCCCTTCTTGTGGAACGAGGAGAATCCGGCCTTCTCGTCCATGGCCAATGCGGTGTCCTTCCTGGCGATCGGCTTCGAGAAGATGATCGTCAACATGATCCGCGAGGCCATGCCCCTGATCACCGATCCCGAGGTCGCCGAGGAAGCCGACGCGTTCGTGCGCCAGGAGGGGCAGCACTCCACCGCCCACCGCCAGCACGCCAATGCCTTGATCCGGCGCCACCCGGGACTGCAGGAGACGCTCAACGAAGTGATCGCGGAATTCGACCGCCTCACCGTGAACACTTCGGTCGATTACCGCCTCGCCTACACCGCCGATCTCGAAGCGACGTTCACTCCGGTGTTCAAACTGATGCTCGACAACGACTCGACCTTGTTCCGGCCGGGCGACGACCGAGTGGCGTCGCTGTTCATCTGGCACTTCGTCGAAGAGGTCGAACATCGCAGTTCCGCGCTGATCATCTTCGATTCCGTCGTCGGGAGCGATGTGTATCGGATGCGCATGGCGCCGTCGATCTTCCGTCACGTGATGAAGGTGATCCGGTTGGCCTGCGCGGGCTTCAACAAGCATGTCCCGCTGGAGGAGCGAAAGGTCGACGCGCTGTCCATGTTCGCGAATTACCGGCGGAGGCAGAAGCTGCGCAAATGGTTGCCGTTTCTGCAGGCCGAGGACAACGGCCCGATGCCGCGCGCGTTCGACCACCTGCCGCTCGGTGAACAACTCGTCGCACTGGTGGGCGTCATCCGCAGTCAATTGCCGAAGCACAATCCGGACCACGAGAAACTACCCGAACTGGCCGCCGTGTGGTTCGAACGCTATGACGCCGGCTACGACGTCTCGCACTGGTACACCGCCGACACGGTCGCACGCTAGGAGCCGGACCGATGGCTGATCATTGCGCACCCACCTTCGACCGTCTCGCGACCGCGCTCGGCTTCTCCTGCGAGGAGGCGGGCGGGCCGGTCGAGGTGCGGAACCCTTTCGCGTTGGAGAACTGGACCCTGCCCGTCCTCGAATTCACGATCGTCCTGGGCGCGGTCCTGGCCCTGATCTACGCGATCGTGCGGTTGCGCCGCCACGGCGATCCCACCAACTTGGTGCTCTGGTTCGGGGCGACCGCGTATCTGTTCATCATCGAGCCGCCGCTGTACTTCCCCGCGGCGTTCGGCATCGACGCACACGTCGACACGATGTTCGCGCACAACCTGTTCACCGTGGAATTCCTCTGGGGCCGATTACCGCTCTACATCATCGCGATCTACCCGTTCATGGCCACCCTCGCGTTCGAACTGGTCAGGATTCTCGGGGTCTTCCGGCACTACGGGGTGCTCGCCGGATCGGTGTGCGTGGGCTTCGTCCACCACGCCTTCTACGAGATCTTCGATCATCTCGGCCCGCAGCTGCGCTGGTGGGAATGGTCGGTCGAGAACCCGATCAATCAACCGATGTTCGATTCGGTACCGCTTCCGAGCGTGGTCGTCTTCGCCGCCCTGTGGCCGATGTCGCTCGCCTTCTGCGTCCAATTATTCGTCGGCCGCCACGTCGACCAGGGCCGGATCCTCTCCGGAGGGCAGCTGGTCGGGCGCACGATCGTCATCGGCATCCTCGCGTCGTTGGGCACAGCGGTGCTGCCCATCCCCGCGACCGTCTTCGGCATGGGTAGCACCACGGTGCGTGGCGCGCTCTACGCCGCCGAATTGGTCGTCCTCTCCATCGCCGCCGTGGTGATCCTGACCCGCCAGTGGCTCCGGCTGCGGCGCGGCGACTCGGACGCGGCGCCCTATACGAACGACTTCGTCCGAATTTACGGCGTGGTGTACCTGGGCGTGATGGCATTGCTCTGGGCGACCGCGTTGCCCGATTTCTTCGCCGCCGTCGACGGTGTGACCAGCGAAGGAGACCCGATCGGGAATCTGTGGTACACCCTCGCGTGCTTCGTTGTCGCGGTTCTTTGCCTGGTCGCCGTATTCACGGTGCCCCGGAGAAAGGCGCCCCCGAGCGTCGCCCCTCCCGCCCCGGAAGCCACCGCGAGTTCCACGGTATAGCGGGGACGACCGACGCCGTCGGTGACGACGGGCGGCCGCCGTGGGCCCGGCTGCCCGGACCGGAGTGTGACGCCCGGCTCGCACGGGATTTTCCATGCCGGTGCCCTGGTTGTACCAGGGGCCGATATGAGGAGGTCATGTGGCACGGGAGTACAACCGGAATCCCGCGGCGGTCGCCGCCTTGACGCCTGAGCAGTACCACGTCACTCAGGAGAACGGCACGGAGCGGGCGTTCACGGGCGAGTACTGGGACAACCACGAGCCGGGCATCTATGTGGATGTGGTGTCGGGTGAGCCGTTGTTCGCCTCGGTCGACAAGTTCGACAGCGGAAGTGGATGGCCGAGTTTCACCAAGCCGATCGAAGCCGGGAACGTGGTGCGGAAGCGGGACTTCAGCCATCTGATGGTCCGCACCGAGGTGCGCTCGGCACACGGCGACAGCCATCTCGGGCACGTGTTCACCGACGGTCCCCGCGCGGCGGGCGGCTTGCGGTACTGCATCAATTCGACTGCGCTGCGGTTCATCCACCTCGACGACCTCGAGGCGGAAGGCTATGGGCAGTACAGGACTCTCTTCGCGAAGGAGGAGGCGTGACCGACACGCGCAAGGCGATTCTGGCCGGTGGATGCTTCTGGGGCATGCAGGACTTGATCCGCAAGCAGCCGGGAGTGATATCGACACGCGTCGGCTACACCGGTGGACGCAACGACCATCCCACGTACCGGAACCACCCTGGCCATGCCGAGGCGATCGAGATCGTCTACGACCCGGCCCGGACGGACTTCCGGCAACTGCTGGAGTTCTTCTTCCAGATCCACGATCCGACGACGAAGGACCGCCAGGGCAACGACATCGGAAGCAGCTATCGCTCGGCGATCTTCTATCTCGACGACGACCAGAAGCGCGTCGCCCTGGACACCATCGCCGACGTGGACGCCTCCGGTCTGTGGCCCGGCAAGGTGGTCACCGAGGTGACCCCGGCGAGTGAGTTCTGGGAGGCCGAGCCGGAGCATCAGGACTACCTGCTGCGTTACCCGGACGGTTACACCTGCCACTTCCCCCGGCCGGGGTGGAAGCTGCCGAAGCGGCAGACCACCGCCCAGTAGAAGCCGGTGGGTTCGGCACTTCCGCCGAGCCTTCGGAGCGCACAGTTGACGACTGCGCCACCACACCCGGGTGGCGCAGTCGCCGCGTTTCACGACGTCCCCCGCCCGCCGCCGCCGGTCGTACCGCCGGAAGCCTCGCGCACAGACTCCGGGCGATACAAAACGGAACCTCATGCGGTAGACAACATTTCGACTCGTCCCCGGCCGTGCCGGGCTCCCCGCCGTGGGGAGAATGCGTGATCGGGCACCGATATGATCGTCGACGCTTGGAGCTCCTGGCCGGTCGACCCGAGGTAGGCAGATGACGCGCAGCGGCACAAAGATTCTCGATGTGGTGGGCAGTCGCCGGATGGCCGTGGCGACGCTGGCCACCATCACCGGCTTCTACTATCTGTTCGTCGCGTTCACCAATTGCGTCGACACCGACACCAATCGCAACGGCGTGGCCGCTGTGCTGTCGATGAAAGCGACGATCCACAATCCGGGCACGGACTGGCGCGCGATCACCAATGGCAATGTCGCGCTCGTCGCCTACATCCTCGTGGTGATCTGGGAATTCCTGATCGCCTTCGTGCTCCTCACGGCGGGAGCCGTATGGGGCCGGGTGCTGACCGGACGGCCGCGCAGGCTGCGAGCCGGTCGGGACGCGGCCGTGAAACTGTCGAGTCTGGGCTGGACCATGGCGGTGCTGCTGTTCTTGGGCGGGTTCCTGACCATCGGCGGCGAATGGTTCCGCATGTGGGCCAATGACGACGTGAACGCCTCGTCGGCCGCGTTGCAGAACTTCCTCATCGCGGGCGTCGGCCTGATTCTGGTTCACCTGCCGGACTCGCAACGCAGCGCGGTCCTCGAAAGTGACTCGGCAGCAGCGGAATCCGACTAGTAGCGGGCGGCCGACGACGCGAGCGTCAGCGACCGTTGCGTTCGAGTTCGCCCAGCTGTTTCTGCAGACGTTCCAGTGCGGCCCGGATCTGGTCGATCTGCGCGTTGAGTTCGGCGATCTTCGCCTGATCCACCGGCGGGGGCTGCGCCTGCGGTGACGCGACCGGTGGTGGCGCGGCGGGCTGTTGACCCGGCGGCAGTGGGGCGCCGGGTCCGCCGCCGGGCGGCGTGGCGAGTCTGCCGGTGGCCGGACCGAACACCTGCTCCAGCGCCTCCGCGAGGGTCGGCGCGTAGCCGACGAGGACACCGCCGGTGCCGGGATCGCGGTAACTGACCAGCACTCGCGCCAATTGCGGGAATGTCGACGCGTTCTGTGCCGTCGAGATCCGTTCGGTGAACAGCGGCTCGGCGTATAGCACGCCGCCGTCGGCGATCGGCAGGGTGAGCAGATTGCCGTACTGGATCCGGTTCGAGCGCTCGAGCAGGGTGCGCTCGGAAGCGACTCTGGTGTCGGAGATCATCGAGTTCTGGATCTGTTGCGGACCCTGAGTGAGGGTGTCGGTGGGCAACTGCGAGACGGTGATCTTGCCGTAGCCCTCCGGGTCGGAGCGGGCGGAGACGTAGGCGGAGAGGAATTCCCGGTTGTAGCCGACCATCGCGCTGGCCAGCCGGAACGACGGTTCCGCGCCGGCCTGGTCGCCGACCAGGACGTAGAACGGAGGCTGATGCGGATTGGACTCCACGGTGGGGTCGCTGGGCACCGACCAGAACGCGTTGGTGGTGAAGAATTCGCGCGGTTCGTCGACGTGGTATTTGGCGAGCATCTCGCGCTGGATCGTGAACAGGTCTTCGGGATACCGGAAGTGCGCCCGTAGCTCCGGGCTGATCGACTCCTCCGGTCGGACCGTGCCGGGGAAGACCTTCATCCAGGCCGCCAGCACCGGATCCTGCCGGTCGACCTGGTAGAGGGTGACCGTGCCGTCGTATGCGTCGACGGTCGCCTTGATGGAGTTGCGCACGTAGGAGATCTCTCGCGGCGACTCCCGCTGGGTCTCGTCGCCCGGCTCGAGGGCTTCGAGCGAACTGCGCTTGGCGTAGGGGTAGCCGTCGATCGAGGTGTACGCGTCGACGATCCAGACTATCCGGCCGTTCACGACCGCCGGGTAGGGGTCGTTGTCGGTGGTCAACCACGGTGCGACGAGTTCGACACGATGGCGGGGATCGCGGTTGAAGATGATCTTCGAACCGGGACCGATCGCCTTCGAGAAGACGATATTGCGCTCGGTGTAGGTCACCGCGAAGGCGAGGCGGTTGACCCAGTTGGCGATCGGGACGCCGCCCGCGCCGGCGTAGGTGTAGGTGGTGGTGTCGGTGTCGTACTCGCGGGGCTCGGTGCCGCCGCCCACGATGGCGTAGTCCGGGCTCGCATGGGCGATCACTTCGCCGAAGTAGACGCGCGGCTGATCCACTCGGATCACCTGGTGCCCGGAGGCTTGGGACGCGATGTCACCGACCGCGTAGATCGGATATCCGCTGTTGCTGCTCGCGGCATCGCCCGCGGCCTCGCGGACCGCCGCGTTCACCCGGTTGGCCGGTGCGGCGACGAACCCGTTGCCGTGCGTGTAGACGGTGTGCCGATTGACCCAATGGCGCTGGTTGCCGCTCAGCGCGGTCGGGGTCAGCTCGCGCGCCGCGACCACGTAGTCGCGCAGTTGCCCACCGACCCGGTAGCGATCCAGGTCCAGATGCGGTGGGAAGCTGTAGAAATTCTTCAGCTGTTGTTGCTGGGTGAACGTCCGGGATAGCACGCTCGGGTCCAGCAGGCGGACGTCACCGATCGTGGTGACGTCCGCGGGGACCTCGGGCGGCGACCTGGTGCCGACGCCGGGATAGGGCTGGTACTCGACCCGGTCGCTGCCGATCCCGTACGCCTGGCGGGTGGCCGCGATGTCGCGTTGGATGTAGACACGCTCCATGTCGGCGGCGTTCGGGCGGACGGAGAACTGCTCGACGGCCAATGGCCAGACGGCTCCGACGAGGATCGACGACAGCAGCAGAAGCGCCGCGGCCATCGCCGGGATTCGCAGGTCCCGCACGACGATGGCGGCGAAGACCGCCACGGCGCAGATCACGGCGATCGCGAAGAGAATGAGGCGGGCGGGAAGCACCGCGTTGATGTCGGTGTAGCCAGGGCCCGCGAAAGTGGGTTCCTTGCTGCGGCTGGATAGCAGCGAGTACCGGTCGAGCCAATAGGCGGCAGCCTTCAAGAGGATGAACGAGCCGGCCAGTAACGCGAGCTGGACGCGGGCCGCGTGCGTCAGGCCGCCCGTCTTTCTGGACAGCCGCAGGCCACCGAACAGGTAGTGCGCGGCGAGGCTCGCGACAAAGGCGAGGACCACGGCGATGAACAGCCAGTTGAGTACGAATCGATAGAAGGGAAGGTCGAAGACGAAGAACCCGACATCGTGCCCGAATTGCGGGTCGGACACGCCGAAGGACCCGCCGTGGACGAACAGCTGGACGGTCATCCAGTTCGACTCCGCGGCAAGGCCGCAGACGAGCCCCAGCGAGGTCGCGATGCCGAGACCGAACCGCACCGGATGCCGGAGCACCGCCGCCCGATACGGCCGAAGACTGTTCTCCTCTTCGGACTCGGGAACGAAGAGCGGGCGGAACCTGAACGCGAGCCACAGCACCGCGAAAAGGACGCCACCGATGATCAGCGCGACCGCGATGAACAGCGAGAGCCGGGTGAACAGCACGGTCAGCCAGACACCACGGAAGCCGACTTCGCCGAACCACAGCCAGCTGACGTAGCCTCGGATCAGCCGAGGCACCACCAACAGCGACACGACGAACACCGTGGCGGCGACCACCAGCACCCGGGTGCTGCGATGCAACCGTCGCGGGCGGAGGCCCTCGCGTGCGCTCATCTTGCACTCCCCGTGGCTGCCGCCCGGCTCGACGATGGACGGCCGGGGCGGACTACCAAGCTCGATACTACGACGTCCCGGAGCGCTCGATCAGCTCCCACAGGTACGCCACGTGATCGGCCGGGTCGTACGGCCACTGCGTCTGCAGGCCGTCGAGGACGGCCATGGCGAGGACGGCGAAGCGGTCGGGATCCAGATCGGCCGGTACGCGGCCGGATTCGCAAAGGTCGGCGATGGCGCGGGTGAGAGCGTCCCGGGCAGTGCGGTAGCGGTCGCGGAAGTATTCGTGGGCCGGGTGCTCCATCCCGCTGAACCGCCTCGCCGGTTTCGGCGTCGACCCGGAGAAGCTGGACGCGCTGCTGGCGGCCGGTGACCACTGACGGTGGTGGCCGCCCAGCCCGGTATCCGCACGACGCTCGATCTTCTACTGATCAAGAAGCCGGGGAGGTTCACACCTGCGGTAGCCCACGCTGACCACCGCGCGGCGCGCTTTATCGAGCTAGGGCGGGTACCGCGATGACCGGCGCGTTCTCGGTCGGAGCCGAAGCCCGGTGCAGGCCGCGGCGGTCGTAGGCGTAGGTCGCGGTCACACCGAGCAGCAGGCCGATCCCGAGGCCGAGCACCGTCATCCACAAGCCCTGGCCGAAACCGGCTTCGGCGTGGGCGTCGAAGAACAGGATGGCGCGAACGGCGAGGTAGATCTGGTGCATCGGTTCGAAGGCGGCGAGGTTCGCGATGTAGGCGGGCGTCGCCTCCAGGGGGACCGTGGCGGCCGACGAGGGCAGGCCCAGGACGACGAACAGGATCAGATTGACCAGCAGCCCCGCGGTGCCGAAGGTGGCGAGCACGGCGAGCGCGGTCACTCCGACCGCGACGATGGCCAGTGTTCCGTAGAGCCACAACAGCAGCGGACTGCCCAGTGGGGCATTCAATGCCGAGGCGACCCCGAGGAATATCCCCGACAGAACCGGAGCCGCGGTGACGATGACCGCCCATTTCATCAGCAGCGTGCGGAACCGGGAGATGCCGGTGGACGGCGGGTGCACGAACCACGGGCCGTATTCGGTGGGCGTGAAACCGAGCACCGAGTCGACGAGCGTGTGGATGATCATGGCGCCGGTGAAGCCCGCCAGCAGCAGGATCAAGGTGTAGAAGAACGCGACGAGGCCCTGCCCGGCGCCGTCGTCCATCGGCCGGTAGGGCGCGGTGACGATCTGCACGGGATCGGTGAGCATCAGCCGGGCGGCCCCGCTGGGCTCGACCGGCGCGCCCGGCCCGGCGGCGAGGGCGGCGTTCACCTGATCGGTCAGGCTCTTGCCGACGGTCTCGTCCACCTGACGCAACGCGCGGTCGGCGATGCGCTGCATGATGCCGGTGGTGTAGGGGCCGATTCGCGGGTTGGTGTGGATGGTGATCACCGGGCGCTCGACCGCACCGGGCACCACGGCGGCGGCGCCGAGGATGGCGAGCCGCTTGGTGAAGTCGGACGGGATCACGATCGCGCCGTAGACCTCACCGTTCTGCAATTGTTTGCGCGCTTCGGCGATGCCGACGACGCGCAGGTCGATTTTCTCCGCCGGGATGCCCGCGACCAGCGCGTCGCTGACCTGGGCGCCGAAATTGGCGGGTTTGCCGTCGAGCGTGTCGCCGACGTCCTGATTCACCAGGGCCACCGGGAAGTCGTGCAGGTTCTTCTCGGTATTGCTGGCGTAGCCGAGATACATGGTGGCGAGCAGCGCCGCGAAGACCGTCAGCACTGCGATCGGGGCGGTGAAGGTCCGAACCGTCATGCGAGTCAATGTAGTCACCGCCTACAAAGTAGGCAATGACTACATTTTGTTATCCTGCCTACACCATGCCGATCACTCGAAGCCGGTCCTATCACCACGGCGACCTGCGCGCCGAGTTGTTGCAGCGGGCCGAGGCCACGCTGCGCGAGTCCGGCGTCGACGGCTTGTCGCTACGCCGACTGGCGCGTGACGTCGGAGTCAGTCACGCCGCTCCGACCCGGCATTTCAAGGACAAGCAGGCGCTACTGGATGCCATCGCGGTGTCCGGCTTCCAACGCCTCGCCGCCGCCTTGGCACAGACCGCGGCCGCCGACTCGGCCGATGGGCACATCCGCGCCCTGGCCCGCACCTATCTCCATTTCGCGACCGAGAACTCGGCGCTCGTCGCGTTGATGTTCGCGCGCAGGCACAGCCCCGCCGCGGGCGATGCCATGTCCCGGGCCGTGGACGCGGCGTTCGCGACGCCGGTCGCGCTCATCACCGAAGCACAGAAGCGGGGGGAGGTGATCGACGGCGACCCGCGCCGGATCGCGCTGTCCGCGGTCGCCGCGCTACAAGGTCTGGCCACCTTCGTCGGCTCGGGCGTGATCGCCGCCGAGACCGCCGACGAATTGGTGGACGAGACGACCACACACATGATCGAAGGCTTGCGCCCCCGCCCGTGATGCGCCGCGATTGTCGCGGCACGAGCGCCGGCGGTGGATGCCGGTCGGTGTGGCAGCGGCCGGTCGGCAGCGGCACGTTCCTCGAACCTCACCCGGCCCGAGGATCAGGGTGCCGGAGCGCTCGGCGGCGTCCACGCAGGCTGTTCGTCAGTACGCGATGAACAGGATCTCGTCGCGCGAGTAGTCGTGGCCGGGATGCTTCTCGGCCAGATGGGCTTGCGTCTTGGCCACGAGATCATCCTCGTCGGTTCCGACGATCAGTTCTCCGCAGGGGCAGTTCAGCTTTCGCTTCATCAGCGTCCTTCCTCCTCGATCCGACAGTCTATGCACACCGAGGTGATCGAGCGCGAGTCAGCCGGTCACCCCGACCCTTTGTGCAGCAGCGCGCTCAAGACCCGTTCCGCCCGGTCCGGATCGGGGGGCGCCCCGGCGATCGTCGGCAGGTAGTGGAACGACTCGGCGATCCGGACGCTGGCGTAGGCCAGTTCGTCGAGCGTGAGCGTCGTGGCGATGCGCTCGTCCTCGAGATCCCGCGCGAGATACCGGGCCACGGCTTTGACAAGGCGCGGCTGGAACCCGTTGCTCGCCAAAGTGAGCAGCTTCATGGCACGCTCGTTCTCCTCCAACACGAATTTGCGCGCTCCCGGTTGCGCCAGCACCGCTCGGAGATAGGCGGCGAGCAGCGCGGGCACCCGAGCGCCCGGCTCGTCTCGCACCCGCTCCCACTCGTCGCGCAGTGTCGCTTCGGTGAGCGACCAGATGACCTCTATCAACAACTGGTCGCGGCTGCCGACCCAGCGGTACAGCGTCACCCGGTTGACCGCGAGTTCGGTCGCGAGCTGGCCGACGTCGAGTCGCTCGCCGCGCAGGAACTTTCGCTTCGCCAGACGGAGAGCGTCCATCGGTTCGGGCCGCCGCTCCGCGCCGTCCCCCAGCGCCCGCTGCAAAGGCGTTCGAGATGTCATGCGGGCCAGCGTACCGCCGATGTAACAAATAGTCACTAGGTTGCACATGTGCAACTAATTGGTCATGACGATGCTCTTGACCAGCGAGATCCCGTAGGGCTTGATTGCAACATGTGCTGAATTCCAATCAAGGATGAAACAGATGTCAGATATGTTGCAAACCGTCCAAACCCAATACGGACCGGTACGCGGACGCACCCGTGGGCCGGTGCACGAATTCCTCGGTATCCCTTTCGCCGCCGCCCCGGCGGGGAAGCATCGGTTCCTTCCACCGGTGCCGCCGCAAGCGTGGGCCACGGTCCGGGACGCGACCGATCCGGGCCCGACCGCGGCACGCGCGCCGTACGTGCCCGCTTACGACGGGCTCGTTCCCGAAGTGTCGATCCCGGGCGACGACGTGCTCAACCTCAACGTCTGGACCTCCGCGACCGAGGGTGCGCGCCCGGTCCTGGTGTGGATCCACGGCGGAGCGTTCACCAATGGCTCCAACGCCCTGCCGACCTACGACGGCACGGCGTTCGCGGCGAGCGGGGTGGTCGTGGTGGCCGTCAACTATCGCCTCGGCGGCGAAGGGTGGCTGCATTTCGGCGCGGACACAGTCAATCTCGGCATCCTGGACGTGGTGGCGGCGCTGGAGTGGGTGCGCGACAACATCGCGGCCTTCGGCGGCGACCCGGCGCGGGTGACCATCGCGGGACAGTCCGCTGGCGCCATGCTCGCCACCACTCTGCTCGCCGTGCCGCGCGCTCGTGGCCTGTTCCGCGGTCTGATCGCGCACTCCGGAGCGGCGGCCAACACCGTCACCCCGGACGAGGCGCGCCTGCTGATCGACAACGTGGCCGCGCACATCGGCATCGAGCCCTCGCTCGACGCCTTCGCGGACGTGCCGATCGACGAACTGTCCACGCACGTCAGGGCGGTGCTGCACGAAGTGCAAACCGCCGCTGATCCGGCGAAATGGGGACGATTGGCGCTGACCACCTTGCCGTTCGCGCCCGTGGTGGACGGCGCGATCGTCGTCGACGATCCGCTGGGGGCGGTCGCCTCCGGCGCGACCACCGACGTGGCGATCCTGGCCGGGAGCAATGCCGAGGACGCCCGGCTCATCCTGGTCGCTTCCGGCGCCATCGATCAGATCGATGAGCCGACCCTGGCCGCCGGAGCCGCGGGATACGGATTGGACCCCGCCGTCGCGCTTCCCCGCTATCGCGCGTCCCGGCCGGATGCCTCGGCGGGCGATCTGCTGTCGGCGGTCGTTACGGACTGGTTCTTCCGCATCCCGGCGATTCGCCTGGCCGAGGCGCAGACCGACGCGGGCGGCGCGGCGTGGGCCTTCCGATTCGACTGGCGCTCACCGCGGCTCGGCGGGCGGCTCGGCGCCGCGCACGCGGTGGACCTGCCATTCGTCTTCAAAACGCACACCCGTCCGGAGAATCACACCCTGGTCGGCGCGCATGCCCCCGACGCGGTCGCCGACAACCTGCACGGCATGTATCGGGCTTTCGTGCTCGACGCCGATCCGGGCTGGGCGCGGTACGAGCGGCAGCGGCGGACCACCGGCCTGATCGCCGACACCGTCACCGTGGCGAACGATCCCGATGCCGCGGAGCGACTGCTGTGGGCGGGTGTGCGATGAGCGATCTGGTCCGCTACGACGACAGCACGCCGAGGATCGCCCGGATCGTCCTGAACCGTCCCGACACACGCAACGCGCAGAACACCGAGCTGCTCTACGCCCTCAACGACGCGTTCGACCGGGCCGCCCGCGACGACGGCATCCACGTGATCGTGCTGGCGGCCGAAGGCCCGCACTTCTCCTCGGGACACGATCTGCGCGAACACGACTGGCGCGCCAACATGGGTCCGCGCACGCCGGTCGGCACCTGGGCCGGCTTCGGCAGCCAGGGCGCCGAGGGACTCATGGCCCGCGAGGAGGAGATCTACGCCGGGTTCAGCGAGCGATGGCGCAACATCCCCAAACCGACCATCGCGGAGGTGCACGGCAAGGTCATCGCGGGCGGGCTGATGCTGGTCTGGCCGTGTGATCTGATCGTGGCGTCCGAGGATGCCGAGTTCGTCGACAACGTCGTCGCGATGGGCGCCAACGCGGTGGAGTTCTTCAACCACCCGTGGGAATTCGGCATACGGAAAGCGAAGGAGTTGCTGTTCACCGCCGGGACTCTCACGGCGGCCGACGCCGAACGCATCGGCATGGTCAACCGGGTCGTCCCGCGAGCGGAGCTGACCGAGCACACCATGCGGCTGGCCGCGACGATCGCCGCCATGCCGCTGTTCGCGCTGAAACTGGCCAAGCGGTCGGTCAACGCCGCGCAGGACGCGCAGGGCCGCGCGACGGCACAGCAGACGGCCTTCGCGCTGCATCAGCTCGCGCACAGCCACAACGTCCAAGTCCACGGCGACATCGTTGACCCGGACTTCCTAGCGAGGTTCGCCCGCCGTGCCTGATCCACTCGCCCGGCCGCTCGGGCAGATTCTCACCGACCTGGCCGCCGCCGACCCGCACGCCGCGGCCATCACGTTCGAAGGCGACACTTGGTCGCGGCAGGACCTCGAGTCGGCCGCCAATCGCCGAGCCAGGCACTTCGCCGAACTCGGTGTCCGCCGAGGCGATTACGTGACCGTCGCCTTGGCCAACAAACCGTCCTACTTCGCGACGGTCTTCGCGGTCTGGAAGCTGGGCGCGGTGCCGCAACTCATCTCGCCGCGGCTTCCCGCACCGGAGCGATCGGCCGTGCTCCGGCTCGCGCGACCGCGGCTGGTAATCGGCGCCGCGGAACCCGGCCTGCCCGCGGCGCCGGACGAGGACGCGCTGTCGGCAGAGTTCTCCGACGCGCCGTTCGACCACTATCCGGTCGCGCCCGCGTGGAAGGCGCCGACTTCCGGCGGGACGACCGGACGCCCGAAGCTGATCGTGTCGGGCCAGGCGGGTCTGCTCGACGTCGCGCCGCTCAACGCCGTGCTCGGTCAGCGACCGGACGATGTCCAGCTCGTCAGCGGCCCGCTCTATCACAACGCGCCGTTCAATACCTCGTTCTTCGGTCTCATGGCGGGCCAGCACCTGGTGATGTTGCCGAAATTCGAGGCGCGCACGGCGTTGCGGGCGATCGCTCGCCACCGAGTCAGCTGGCTGACCGTGGTGCCGACCATGATGTCGCGCATGCTCACCGAGGTGCGTGATCGGCCGAAGGATTACGACCTCGGCTCCGTCCGGCGGCTCTGGCACATGGCTGCGCCCTGCCCGCCGTGGCTCAAGCGGGCCTGGATCGAGCTGCTCGGCGCCGAGAAGATCTACGAAATGTACGGCGGCACCGAGAATCAGATGATGACGCTGATCGACGGCCGGGACTGGCTGACCCACCCCGGCTCGGTCGGACGCGCCGTCTTCGGCGAGTTCGTCGTCCTGGATGCCGACGGACGCCCGTGCCCGCCCGGCATGGTCGGCGAGATCTTCATGCGCCCGGCCGAGGGCGACGGACCCAGCTATCGCTACGTGGGCGCCGAACCGCGCACCCACGCCAACTGGCCGGGCTGGGATTCTCTCGGCGACCTGGGCCACGTGGACGACGAGGGATTCCTCTATCTCAGCGACCGCCGCACCGACCTGATCGTCACTGGTGGCGCCAACGTCTTCCCCGCCGAGGTGGAGGCCGTGATCACCGAGTATCCCGGCGTGCGCGGGTGTGCGGTCGTCGGGCTGCCGGACGACGACCTCGGCAGGCGCGTTCACGCCGTGGTCGAGACCGACGCCCCGCTCGACGAGGCGCGGCTTCGCGGTCACGTCGAGTCGCGACTGGTCCGCTACAAATGCCCGCGCACCTACCGGTTCACCGATACCCCGCTGCGCGACGACGCGGGAAAACTGCGCCGCGCCGAACTGCTCGATCTCGAGGCGCGGCTGACGAGCCGGGCCACCGGATCAGCCACGTGACCATTCGTGGCCCCAGTAGCTGTCGGCGGTGATCTCCTCCGCACTGTAAGTGGACTCGTCGACCAGCAGACCTTCGGTGCCGTATTCGAGATCCCAGCCGCCGGGCGTGCGGACGTAGAAGGAGATCATCTTGTCGTTGGTGTGCCTGCCGAGGGTCGACGACAACGGGAGACCCGCCCGCATGACGCGGTCGAGCGCCCGGCCGACGGCGTCGAGTTCGTCGACCTCGACCATGATGTGCACCAGGCCAGGGCCGTCGAGACGGGTGCCGGGGATCAGGGCGAGGCTGTGGTGACGCTGGTTGACGCCGAGGAACCGTACGCGCACCGGTCCCACACCGGGTGGGGTGGGCACTCGGAAGGAGCCGCGTGGCAGGAATCCGAGTATCTCGCAGTAGAAACGGTTCGCCTCCTCGAGATCGGGCACCGGTAGCACGACGTGGCCGAGTCCCGATCCCGCTGTGACGAAACGGTTTCCGTGGGGAGTGACGACCGGGCTGTGGTCGAGCACCGGGCCGTGGAAGACCTCGACGGTGAACCCGGCGGGGTCGGTGAAGGTGCAGGCTTCCTCGACGCGTAGTGCGTCGACCTGCTCCTGAGCGAGCGGTGTGACCGCCACGCCCGCCTGCTCCAGCGCCTGCCGCACGCGGGCGAGCGCGCGGTAGTCGCGCACCTCCCAGCCGACGGCGAGCACCCGGTCCTGTTCCGCCGGGACGAGTTCCAAACGGTAGGCGTGCTCGTCCATGCGCAGGTACAGACTGTCCGGATTCGGCCCGGTGGCCTGCGCGAAACCCATCACGTCGAAGGCGAAGGCGCGCCAGGCCGCCACATCGGCGATGGCGACTCGGACGTAGCCGAGCGAGGCGATGTCAGCCATTGATTCGTCGTACTCCTCAGGAATAGGTGACTTGCACCGTGTCGGTGACCGGGACCGCCTGGCAGGCCAGCACGTATCCCTCGGCCAGATCGGACTCGTCGAGAATTTCGTTGTGCCGCATCGCCACCTGACCGGAGACGACCCGGCAGGTGCAGGCGCTGCACGCGCCCTCGCGGCAGGAATAGGGCGCCTCCAGCCCGTTGGCCAACAGGACGTCGAGCAGGACCTGGTGGCGGGGCCACGGAAGTGCGCGCGTCTCGCCGTCGAGTTCCACCTCGACCGCCGCGTGGTCGCCGGAGTCGCCGGAGTCGACGACATCGGGCGTGGCGGTATCGAACGGATCGCCGTTCAGCGACACGAACTTCTCGACGTGCACGCGCTTGCGGTCGGCGCCCGACCCGATCAGTGCGGCGGAGACGGCGTCCATGAACGGGCCGGGCCCGCACACGAACGCCTCGCGCTCGCGCCACGGTCCGGCCAGCGCCGCGAGCTGCGGCCGCGACGGCAGCCCTTGCACGCTCTCCAGCCAGTGCACCACGACCAGGCGGCCGGGATGCCGGGCGGACAGGTCGGCGAGTTCGTCGGCGAAGATCACCGAGCGCTCGTCGCGGTTGGCGTAGATCAGCACGCAGTGCCCGGCTCCGTCTGCCAGCACCGATTTCAGGATCGACAGCACCGGGGTGATCCCGCTGCCCGCCGCGAACAACAGCACGTCCTCGTCCAGCGACGCCGGGGTGAAGACACCCGCGGGCGGCAGCGCGTGGAAATCCATGCCGGCAACCGCGTTGTCGCACAACCAATTCGACGCGTAGCCGTCGGACGTTCGCTTGACCGTGACCTTCAGCGGCCCCGCTTCGTGCGGCGCGCTCGACAACGAGTAGCAGCGGCTCACCGAGCCGGTCAGCTCGCTCGGAATCCGCAGGGTCAGGAACTGGCCCGGCCGATAGTCGATCGCATTCGACTGCTCCGCGGTCGGACTCAGCTCCAGCGATACCGCGTCGTGGGTCTCCCGGATCACCCGCGCCACACGCAGGGTGAGGAATGCGCTGGGGCGACTCTCGGTGTCGTCGGGAACCTCGGCCCGGCTCCCCGGCGCCACGGCCGCTCGGGCTCGATCCACTGCTGCGTCTCCTCTTCGGTCCTCCACGGCTGTCACGGCACGTCCCCGTCCCGGGTGCTGACGTCGATGAGACCGCCCGCGACGGCGGCATCGATGCTGTCGCGCAGCGCGACGCAGGTCCGTACCCGCGCACTGTCCGCGCCGGCGAACTCGGCGCACGCCGCCACCGCGCCCGTGCTCCACTGCACGCTGGTGTGCTGCGGACTGAACTTCTCGACGAGCACACACGTCGCGCAGATACGGCAGGTAACCCGTTCCATCGCGCCCCGCTCAGGCTCCGGCGGCGGCGCGCTGCTCGGCGAGATTCTCGGCGACCTCCGCCTCCCACGCCGTGACCGCCCTGGTGGTGTCCACTTCGAACTCGAAGCGGTCGGTCATCTTCGGATCGATGTCGGCCACGTCGGTGTAGAACTGCTCGTACCAGCGGCGCAGCTGGTAGACGGGTCCGTCCTCCTCGCACAGCAGCGGGTTGTCGATGCGGGTCTTGCGCTGCCAGATCGCGGCATCCTGTTCGAAGCCGCGGCCCAGGCCACCGGCGAACTTCGCCGCGATCTCCTCGGCCTGCTCCGCGGGCACGCCGTGTGGCTTCTTCACGATCGCGCCGTACTGCAGCACGAATTTCGTGGGTGACACCGGGTAGTGGCAGTTGATGAGGATGCCCTCCACCGTCAGGCCCGCGCTCTCGCTGCGCAGGTGATCGATCATGTAGGACGGGCCGTAGTAAGAGGCATCAGAGTGCAGGACGTTCTTGCCGCCCAACGCCTTCGCGGTCTCCCCCATCATGTCCTCGCGCGACACCGAGGTCATGTACTGGCTGGCGATGTGACCCTCGAAGACGTTCTTGAAGTAGGTCGGGAACCCGAAGTGCACGTAGAAGAAGTGCGCCATGTCCACCACGTTGTCGATGACCTCGCGGCAATTCGCGCCGTCGATCGTCATGGTGTTCCAGGTCCAGTCGGTCCACTCGTCGCTGAACGCCCCGTCGATGCGCGGGATGGTGACCTCCGCCGGGGGCGGATCGCCCTCCGGGTCGTTCCACACGAACAGCTGCTTGTTCTGCTCCAACGTCGGCCACGAGCGAGTCCGAGCCCGGGGTGGAACTCGGCGGCCGTAGGGGATGCCGGTGCAGCGTCCATTGCCGCCCCACCGCCAGTCGTGGAAAGGACAGGCGATGGAGTCACCTTTGATCCGGCCGTCCCCGAGGTTCCCGCCCATGTGCCTGCAATAGGCGTCCAGCACGTACAACTCTCCGCCCGCACCGGCGAAGACCACCAGTTCGGTGCCGAAGATCTCGACGGTATGCGGTTTCCCGTCCCGGTAGTCCCGCGCGAGACCCAGGCAGTGCCAGCCGCGCGCGTAGCGGGCGGGCGGAGCGCCCGCGTCGATCACTCGGACCTCGGTGTCGGTAGTCATCGGTTCCTCCACGATTCGCGCACGGTTGTCACTTCGATATTTCGGTTCGCCGTCCCGCCCCGGAAATGTGCAGTCCCACTGGCCGGGAGGTGCTCAGGCCTCATCGAGCCGCCCGAAGGCGGAGCGGTAGAACAGCAGCGGAGGCGCCTCGCGATGCTCCGACAGCGCGGTGACGCGTGCGATGACGATGGTGTGGTCGCCGCCGTCGACCTCCTGCTCGATCTCGCAGTCGAGCCAGGCCATGGCTCCGGCCAGCCGCGGCGAGCCGTTGGGCGAGGGCTCCCAGTCGACCCCCGCGAACTTGTCGGTGCCGCTGCGCGCGAGACGGCGACAGATCTCCTGCTGGTCGTGGGCCAGGATGTTGACGCAGAGCCGGCCCACGGCCCGGATGCGCGGCCACGATGTGGACGTGCGCGCGGGGCAGAAGCAGACCGCGGGCGGCTCCAGCGACAGCGCCGAGAACGACTGGCAGGTGAATCCGACCGGCCCGTCCTCCGCGTGCGCGGTGATCACCGTGACGCCTGTGCAGAAGCGACCCAGCACCGCTTTGAAGTCGCGCACCTCCAGTGGCGATCCGTCCATCTCGAGCACCGGTTCCATCGGGCCTCCTATTTCGATCAGGCATATACCTGTCAGCTATGACAGCAGCGCTCGCCGGAGGGTCGTCAAGATCGGAGTCCGGTCACCGAGATGCGGATCCGTAGAAGCTACGTAGTTCTCCCGATTCATCTCGGCTGCGAAGTCGTCAGTGTGATGGGAGACACAAACGATCGAGCACGTAATGCCTGGTCGACGTTGACCGACTGTGACCGACGGAGGTTCGAATGACCGTCACCATGCTGCCCGACAGCGAGCCGCGCACCGACCGGGTCCCGCGGCGGACCCGCGCCAAGGGGGTGGAAGCCGAGGTGCCGGTGTCGATGATCGAGCGGATGACCCTCATCCTGGACGCGTTCGACGCGGCCACCCCGACGCTGACGCTGCTCGGCTTGGTGGAGCGCACCGGCCTGCCGCGGTCGACCGTCCATCGGATCCTCGACCAGATGATCCGGCTCCGGTGGCTGGCCCACACGTCCGGCGGATACCGGCTCGGCATGCGAACCCTGGAACTGGGTGGGCTCACCGCCGACCACAACGAGATCCGCGACGCGGTCAGCCCGCTGCTGCACGAGTTGTGCCAGCGCACCGGCATGGTCGGACACCTGGCGGTGCTCGACGGGCGCGAGGTGGTGTACCTGGACAAGGCGGGCGGGCGTTTGGCCGCGATGCTGCCGACCCGCCTCGGCGGCCGCATGCCCGCGCACTGCACCGCGCTCGGCAAGGCCATGCTGGCCACGCTCGAGCCGACTATCGCCGAAGCCGCGTTCCATTCCCGGCTGCCGCGCCGGACCGCGCACACCATCACCGAGCCCGACGCGCTGCATCGCGCCTTGGCCCAGGTCCGGCTGCGCCAGGGCGTGGCGCTGGACCGCGAGGAAGCGATGGACGGAATCGCCTGTGTCGCAGCGCCACTCCGGGGCCACGGCACCGCCCCCGCAGCCCTGTCGCTGTCCGGGCGAGCCGAGGCGATGAGCTTCGACAAGCTGGCGCGGGTGCTGCTCGAGATCTCCCACGAGGCCGGACGGACGCTGTTCGGGCGCCGGGCGCGCTGGCGATAGTTCGAATCCGAATATGCCTGAGCGGTACAGTCCGACCATGACCGATGGCGTCACACCCGCGGTGCCCGACCTGCCGACCACCGCGTGGGCCGTACTCGGCATGCTCTCGCACGCCGACGAACTCTCCGGCTACGACCTCAAGAAATGGGCCGACTGGAGTCTGCAGTTCTTCTATTGGAGCCCGTCGTTCAGCCAGATCTACGCCGAACTCAAACGCCTCGAGAAGCACGGCTACGCCAGCTCCCGCACGGTGGTGCACGAGGACGGCGTGCGCGGCAAGCGGATGTACGCCATCACGTCGGAAGGCCGTGCGGCCGCGGCGAACTGGGTCAATCACGCACCGGTGGAGGCGCCGGTGCTCAAGCACAGCGTGATGCTGCGCGCATGGCTCGGCAACCTCGCCGAACCCGACCGGATGCGCGACATACTCACCGAGCACATCGAGTACGCCGAGAAGATGCGCAGGCGTGCCGAGGCCGACGCGCAGGGCGCCGAGGCGAATCCGGACTGGGCCTATCCCGAACTGGTGCTGCGCTGGTGCGTGCGGCACTACGAGGCGGAGCGCGATTTCGCCCGCGAGCTGCTGGCGGATATCGACCGCCTCACTCAGTGAGACGCCACCTGGCTGTTCCGGCCCCGCCATATTTCTATTAGGCATATGGAGGTGGCGGACGATGACCGGTGAACTGGACTCGGTGCCTGCCGCGGTGGCGGCCATCGCGAACGGCGGCATGGTCCTCGTCGTGGACGACGAGGACCGCGAGAACGAAGGCGATCTGGTGCTCGCCGCGGAGCGGGCGACCGCGGCGAACATCGGGTTCCTGGTGCGGCACACCAGCGGCGTGCTGTGCGTGCCCATGACGGGCAGCGACCTGGACCGGCTGGAGCTGCCGCCGATGACGGCGATCAACCAGGACCCGAAGGGCACCGCGTACACGGTCTCGGTCGACGCGGCGGCGGGCATCACCACCGGCATATCGGCCGCCGACCGCGCGCACACCATGCGCTTGCTCGCCGATCCCGGCGCCACACCCCGGGATTTCACTCGCCCCGGGCACGTGTTCCCCCTGCGAGCGCACCCGCGTGGCGTGCTCGGTCGGCAAGGGCACACCGAGGCCGCGGTCGACCTGGTGCGGATGGCGGGCATGCGCCCCGCCGCGGTCATCGCCGAGGTGGTGCGCGACGACGGCTCGATGGCCCGGCTCCCCGACCTGCTGACCATGGCCAGGGTGCACGGAATCCCGATCATTTCCATCGCCGACCTGATCGACCATCGCCGCAGGCTGGAGCCGGGCGTCGTGCGCGTCGTCGAGACCAGGCTGCCCACCCGCTTCGGCGAATTCCGGCTCATCGGCTACCGGGACACGACCGACCACGCCGAACACCTCGCGTTGGTGTTCGGCGCGCCGGGCGAGCGCGACGTACTGACCCGGGTGCATTCGGAATGCCTCACCGGCGACGCGTTCGGCTCGCTGCGCTGCGACTGCGGCGAGCAGCTCGACGCCGCCATGCGGGCAGTGGCCGCCGCGGGCCGTGGGGTCGTGGTGTACCTGCGCGGACAAGAGGGGCGCGGCGTCGGACTGCTGAACAAGCTGCGCGCCTACGCGCTCCAGGACGAGGGCGCCGACACGGTCGACGCGAATCTGCGACTCGGGCTGCCCGTCGACGCCCGTCACTACGGCGCCGCGGCGCGGATCCTGGCCGACCTGGGAGTGCGGTCGGTCCACTTGCTCAGCAACAATCCGGCCAAGCAGGCGGGATTGACCGAATACGGCATCGCCGTCGAACGACGGATTCCGCTGCAGACCAGTCCCACCGAGCACAACGTGCGGTACCTGCGCGCCAAGCGCGACCGTATGCGCCATCAGCTCAGCGACGTCGACGCCGCTGCCGCCGCTCGGTGAGCGGCGCCGGTTCGATCCCTTCGCGGTCACCGGAACGCCGCCGATCCTGCGCGTGCCGGACCCGCGGGCACGTTCATCGGAGTTGAATTTGTCCAGAACGCTCTTCCGCGCCCCGCGCGGTACCTAGGGTTGACACCCATGGCGCGGCGTCCCATCGGCAACCTCCCTGCCGAGGTCACCAGCTTCGTCGGGCGCCGGGAGGAACTCGCCGCCGCGAAGCGGCTGCTGCCCACGACACGCGTGCTGACCCTGCTCGGTCCGGGCGGCGTCGGCAAGACCCGGCTGTCCCGCCAAGTCGGCGTCGCGGTCGCACGCGCGTTCCCGGACGGGGTGTGGCTGGTCGAGCTGGCCGACGTCCAGGACCCGGATCTGGTCACGGTGACCGTCGCGGAGGCCCTCGCGTTGCGCGACGACACGGCGGCGCCGCTGCGGCGGCTCACCGACTTCCTCGCGGCCAAGCGGCTGCTGCTGATCTTGGACAACTGCGAGCACCTGATCGACGCCTGCGCGCGGCTGGTGGGCAGGATCGTGGCCACCACCTCGGAGGTCCGCGTGCTGGCGACCAGCCGGGAGGTGCTGGGCGTGCAGGGCGAACAGGTCATGCCCGTCGCGCCCTTGCCGCTACCGGACGCGGGGACCACCGACAGCGATGCGATGCGACTGCTCGCCGAGCGGGCCGGCGCCGCCAACCCCGGCTTCGCGGCCACCCCCGCGAATCGCGATGCGCTGGCCGCGATCTGCCGCCGGCTGGACGGCATTCCGCTCGCGTTGGAGCTGGCCGCGTTGCGGTTCCGCGTGTTCACTCCGGAACAGATCCTCACCCGGCTCGACGACACCATGGGACTGCTCAGCGCGGGACCGCGACTCGCGCCGGAACGACAGCAGACCATCGAGGGCGCGATCCGCTGGAGCTACGACCTGTGCATCCCGGCCGAACAGCGCTTGTGGGAGCAGCTGTCGGTGTTCTCCGGCGGCTTCGACATCGACGCCGCCGAAGCCGTGTGCCTGCCCGCACCGAACGGGCGCACGGTGATCGACGCGCTGACCGGCCTGGTCGACAAGTCGGTGCTGAGTCTGCGCTACGACGGCGACGTCGGGCGGTACTCGATGCTGGAGCCGATCCGGCAGTTCGCCAGCGACCGGCTGGCCGAGCGGGGCGAGGAGCCCGAGGTGCGCGGCCGCCACCGCGATCATTACCGGCGGCTGGCACTGCGCGGCCGCACCGCGTATTGGAGTCCCGATGACGTCGCCTGGTTCCGCGAACTGAACCGCGAGCACGCGAATCTGCGCGCGGCGCTACAGTTCAGCCTGACCGACGCACCCGAGTCGGCGCTCGAGATGGCGGCGGTGCTGCGGCCGTTCTGGGAGCACAATCGCTTCCTCACCGAGGGCTACCGCTGGCTGACCGACGCGCTGGCGAGGTCGAGCGAACCGACCGAGCTGCGCGCACGCGGGCTGTCCGCGGCGGCCTCGCTCGCGGCGTTGCTGTCCGATCGCGGGTCGGCGCGCCAGTTGGTGGACGAATGCGTTGCCCTGGCGCGCCGGGTCAATGCCCCCGACATCCTCGCGGAGGCGATGCTCGATTCGGCGCTGCTCGCCTTCAACGACGGCGACACCGCCCGCGCGCTCGAATTGGCCGAGACCGCCACGCATCTGGCAGCCGAATGCGGCCATCACGCGATGGAGATGGACAGCCTCGCGTTCGCGTTCGTGTGCGCGCTGGTGCTCGCCGACGAACGCTCGACCGCCTTCGCCGAGCGGCTGCTGAAGGTCACCACAGAGCGCGGACCGTATCTGCTCGGCGGGCTGGCGCAGTGGTCGATGGGGCTGGATCATTGGCGGCGCGGCGATCAGCGTGCCGCGACCGGATATCTCGCCCGCTCCGTCGAGATGTTCAGCCTGTTCGACCGATGCGTCTGGCTCGCCTCCGGATTCGAAGGGCTGGCGTGGTCGGCGGTCGCGCGCGCCGACTTCGAGCGAGCCGCCCGTCTGCTCGGCGCCGCGGAGATCCTGGCGCGCAGCACGGTACGCCTCGCCCACGCCATCACCGGCGTACTCGGTGACAGGATGCGTGGTCGCGTGCGAGAAGAACTGGGCGAGCGGAAGTTCGAGGAGATCTTCGACAGCGGCGCGACGCTGTCGCTGAGCGAGGCGATCGATTACGCGCTGGGACGCGCACCCGCCACGGCGCGACCGCCGCAGGCCGCTCCGGTCGAGGCACAGGCAGCGGACGTCCTCACACGCCGGGAGAAGGACGTCGCCCGGCTGGTGGCGGCGGGGCACAGCAACAAACGCATCGCCGCCGAGCTGGTGATCTCGGTGCGCACCGCTGAGACCCACGTCGAGCACATTCTCACCAAGCTCGGTTTCACCTCCCGAACCCAGATCGCGGGGTGGGTCCGCGATCACGAGGTGTGATCGACGCGGGCGGCGGGCGGTCAGAGACCGGCGGTGAGGAAATCGACGACCGCGCGCTCGAACGCCGACTTGCGTTCGATCTGCACCCAATGACCACACCGGGCGAAGACGCGCAGATCCGCGTTCGGGATCTGCCGTGCCGGGAACAACGCCGCCTCCACCGGTGTCACCCGGTCGTCACGCCCCCACAGGATCTGCGTCTCGGCGCGCAGGCCGCGCAGCCGGGCCCACAGCGGAACCGGTTCGGCGAGAGCGGGATCGGCGAAGGTCGCGTACGCGTCGCGCAGCGCGGCGATAGCGGCGGGATCGGAGGCGGCGGCCGACCGGGTCTCGATCAACTCCTCGGTGAGGGTCGCCGGATCCGACACCATGGCACGCAGCCAGGGCAGCAGCCGTTCCCGGGTGGGAGCGGCGCTGAACTCCAGCAAGCGCGTGATGCCTTCGGACGGCTCGGGCCCCAGCACGTTCACCCCGACGCCGCCGGGCGCCATCAGCACCAGCCGATCGACCCGGTCGGGATGTTCCAGCGCCAGTAGCGTCGCGACCGCGCCACCCATCGAATTGCCGAGCAGGTGTACCCGTTCCAGGTGGAGGTCATCGAGCAGGCCCAGCACCGCGTCGGCGGAGATGCGCAGATAGTTGCGTTCGTACACCGGCGGGCGGCCACTGGCGCCGAAGCCAGGCTGATCCACGATCAGACAACGGAAACGCTCGGCCAGCACCGGCAGGTTGGCGCCGAAGTTGGCCCATCCCGAGACGCCCGGTCCGGAGCCGTGCAACAGCACCAGCGGCGCGCCCGACCCCGCTTCGTGGTAGCGCAGTTCCAGCCCGCCCGTCGTGATCCGGCGCGTGGTGTTCTCCGCGGTGAGCGTCATCAGATCATCCGATCCGTGACCGGCAGGCCGAACGCGTCCCGGCCGTACAGGACCAGCGCGCGCTCCACGTCGTTGATCACGTGCACGCTCCCGGCGTGCGCGTCACGCCAGTGCCGTTCGATCGGATTGGGTTTGCGGATCGCATGACCGCCGGAGTTGTCGAACAGCAGGTCGATGGCCTCGATGGCGCGTTCGGTGCCGCGCACCTGGTCGCGGCGGCTGCGGACCCGCAGTTCGAGAGGGATCTCCTCCCCCGCCTCGGCGTAGCGCAGCTGTTCGCCGATGTTGCGCTCCATCTGCAGGACGGCGGCGTCGATCTCGGAGGCGGCGCGAGCGACGCGGACGTGCGCGAACGGATCCTCGGCGGCCTTCTGCCCGCCGTAGGAGATCCGCACCCGCTCGCGCATGCGCTCGATGTGCGCTTCGTACGCGCCTTGGGCGGCGCCGATGATCGGTGCGGTGATGGTGTTGGAGAACACCGCGCCAAACGAAATCCGGTACAGTGCAGCGGTATTGACCTCCTGTCCGGGTCCGCGCAGCTCGGCCTGCTCACTCGCGCTGTAGGTCCGGTGGGCGGGTACGAACGCCTTCTCGATGACGATGTCGTTGCTGCCGGTGCCGGACAGCCCCGACACGTGCCAGACGTCCTCGATGCGGTAATCGGCACGCGGCACCAGAACGGTCAGATACTCCGCTCCGCCTTCGTCGTTCGGCACGACCGCGCCCAGGAAGGCCCAGCGGGCGTGATCGCACCCGGAGGAGAAGCTCCACCGACCACTGATCTCGAAGCCGCCCTCGACCGGTGTCAGCTTGCCGGTCGGCGCGTACGACGACGAGACCAGTGTGTCCGGATCGGCACTCCAGACGTCCTCCTGTGCCCGCAGCGGAAACAACGCCAGTTGCCACGGGTGCGCGCCCAGCACCGAGGACACCCAGGCCGTGGACGGGCAGGCGGTCGCGATGGCGCGGATCACCTCATAGAACGCGACCGGTGAGGATTCGTCGCCGCCGAAACGGGACGGCTGCAGCATGCGGAACACCCCGGCCTCGGTCAGCTCCCGGATGCTCTGGTCGGGCACTCTGCGCTGCAGTTCGGCGTCGGCGGCTCGCTCCCGGATCGCGGGCAGCAGATCCCGTACCCGATCGAGCACCTTGTTGGTCATATGCGGTAGTCCTCCTGGTAGTGCCGTCTTTCGACGCTAGGCCGGTGCGGCGCCGTCCGGTCCGATCCATCCCGATGACCGGAACCCGCCGTCCGGATCAGCTGGTGCGGGCCGCGGCGGTACCTGCGCGGCGGCCGAAGAAGGTGCCGTCGCCGAGCGAAGTGCCGCTGATGTAGCCCTCGCCGTGCAGGTTGCTCGCGGCACGGCCCGCGGCGAACAGACCGGGGATCGGGGCGCCGTCGACATCGAGTACGGCGCCGTCGAGCGAGGTGTGCAGACCACCGAGGGTGAACACGGACGCACCGGTCCCACGGCGATCACCGGATTCCGACGGTGGCCGCACCCCCGCCCGCACGTCGATCGCGGCGAGCGGCGGCGTGAGGGGCCGCACCCAGCGCGGCGCTTTCCCGAACTCGGGATCCACCCCGCCCGAGGCGAAGTCGTTGTACCGGCGGACGGTGTCGGCCAGCGCGGCCGCCGGTACGCCCATCAGGTCGGCGAGTTCCTCGGCGGTCTCCGCCACATGGGTCGGCTGCACACCCCACCGCTGTGGTTCCGGCACTTCCTCGAAGGCTCGTTCGTCCAGCACGACCCAGGTCCGCATGCCGTGCCGGAACAGCGCCGCCTGGCCGATCCGGCCGGGATAGGTGTCCTCGTTGACGAACCGCTGCCCGTGCCCGTTGACCACCATGCCGCGCGCGGCGAGGCCGGGAACGAGCGAGATGCCGACCTGGCCCGTGGACATGTGCCGCACGGCCGCGCCGAGCGCCTGCGCCATCCGGATCCCGCTTCCGTCGTCGGTGCCCGCGCTGACCTTGGTGTGCCCCAGCAGTTTCGGTGCGTGAGCGGCGAGCATGGCGTCATTGTCCACGAATCCGCCGGTGGTCAGCACGACGCCGCGACGTGCCCGGATGGTCAGCTCGGTTCCGTACCGCCGGGCCACCACACCGACGACGGTGCCGTCGGCCGCCAGGATCAGGCAGGTCGCCCTGGTATCGAAAAGCGCTGTCGCGCCGGCGGATCGCGCGGCCTCGGCCAGACAGTCCATGAGCAGCTTGCCGCCGAAGTCGGCGGTGGCCGGGCGATGCCCGCGGGGCGCGGGACCGGCGAGGTCGGAGAACGGCTTGCTGTTCTCTCCCAGCCACATCAGCCCGTCATCCGTCGGCGGTACCCACGTCGGCGCGTCCCACAGTGTGGGCTTGAACGGCACGCCGCGGTCGGCGAGCCAGTGGAAGTGCGCGACGCTGTCCTCGCTGTAGCGAGCGATCTTGGCCGAATCCGCCCCCGGACCGAGCGCGGCGGACAGGAACGCGGCCATCGCTCCCGGGTCGTCGTCGAATCCGCAGGCCCGCTGGATCGGTGTGCCGCCGCCGAGATAGATCTCACCGCCCGAGAGGGCGGATGCGCCGCCGGGACCGCTCATCCGATCCAGCACCAGCACCTGCGCGCCGCTCGCCGCCGCCTCGAATGCCGCCGCCGCTCCGGCGCATCCGTAACCGACCACCAGCACATCGGTCTCGAGGTCGTAGGCGCGCACGTCGGCGGCCTCCCGAGGCGCGACCGAATACCGATCACTCATGGGGTCGACCTTCCCGCGCCGGTCGCGATGGCGGGCCGCCCGTCTTGGTGAGCGACCCGCCGGTCCCGTTCATCGGGACTGTGGTCGGCCGCAGGCTCGCCGTATGGCGATGGTGTGTGAACGGCGTCACGTCTGTATGGGCGCCAGCGAGGAGGAAGATTTCATGCGGGTCCTGGTCACCGGAGTTTCCGATCCGACCGGTCGCGCGGTGGCGCGCATGCTGCTGGCCGCGGGCCACGACGTGGTCGGGCTGGACCGCGCGCGGCACCGGTACGTCGACCCTCGGGTCGAGGTGATCACCGGTGACCCCGCCGAGCCCGCGTTGTGCGCACGGGCTGTCGCCGACTGCGCGTCGGTAGTGCATCTGGGCGGTTCGCTCGCCGCCATCGCGACGGCGGCCCGAGCGGCCGGGGCGCGAATCGTCGTTCCGGTGATCGCGGGGCCGGAATCGATCGCCGAGGACGTCGTGCGGTCCAGCGGGGCGGCGGCGTTGATCGTGCGCACCGCGCCGGTCGCGGGCAGGCGCGTCGATGGCGCGAGTTGGCGAATCCTGCGCGGGCTGCTCGGTTCCCGCCGAGCGGGCGGATTCCAGGTGCTGCACACCGACGACTTCGAACGTTTCCTGGTGCTGGCCGCGCAATCCGAGCGCACCGGCCTGGTCGAACTGGCCGCGCCCGGGGTGGTCTCGAGTGCGGACGCGCATCGCATCCGCCAGGCGGCCCGAACACGGCAGTCGCGGCGGACGTCCGGCACGCCACCGCAGGTGGATCCGAGGGTGGCACGCGACGAATGGGGATTCCGGTGCGGCTGGACCGCGTCCGAAGTGGCGACCGACATCGTCCGCGGACTGACCGGTCGCAGACTCGACGGCGACGAGTTCGTCGCCAGGCCCGGCGCCATCCCGCTGCCCGGCTACCTGATACCCACCCGCGCGGCCACCTCGGACGGACACGCGCTGGTGTCGGTCGCGCCGGAAGGTCTCGAGGGCGAGTTCGACGATCGTGTCGACCCGGCCTATCCGGTGCACACCGCGACCAATACATCCGAGGCGCTGCCCGGACCGCTCACCCCGCTGACGGTGGATCTCCAAGCGGGCGCTATCCGGCTGGCCAATGCCGCGATGGGCACCATGATCGCGCTGGACGGCATCGCGCTGGAGCACTGGACCAGCCGGGTCACCACGGTGCTCGGGCACCACATCTACATCAACGCCTCCATCGGCGTGCTGGCCGCGGAGAACATGCCGGGCTGGGACGAGCAGAGCATCCGCCGCGACGTCTACGGCAACATCCCGCCCGAGATCTCGCTGACCCCGCACGGCAAGCCACCCACACCGACGGGATTCGCCAGTACCCGCGCCACCTGGCGCGCGGCGGGCCGGGTGCTGCGCACCGCGCTGCGCTACCGCGAGACCACCGACGGCATCAATGCCGCCGCGCATCAGGAATCCCTTGGCGCCGCGGCGATTCGCGAGCTCACCGATGAACAACTGCACGCCCGCGCCCTGCTGTGGCGGGATCGGCTGAATCAGTCCTGGGCGGCGGCGTCCATCGGGGTGATGATGACCGGCGCGGCCACCGCCATCCACTCCCGCGGCAAGGAAGCGGCGACCGTGCCCATCGATCTGGAGCGGTTGGAGTCGGCCAGGACCATGCTCGCGGTAGAACGGCTCGCCGCCTTGTGCCGGGCCGACACCGCGTTGCACGACGCGGCGCACGCGGGCGACGTCACCGCGGCGCGGACGATCTCCCCGGCGTTCGCCGCCGCGCTGGAGGAGGAGCTGCGGCGGATCGGACATCGCGGACCGGGCGAGTGCGAGCTGCTCAACCCGACCTTCGGCGACCGGCCGGAGCTGCTGGTGACCGCCGCCGCACGCGCCGCTCGGATGCCCGCGCCCAAGCGGGAACCGGTCGACCCGGCGCCGAGCCGCACCGCACGGATGGCGGCAGGAGCGACGATGGCGCGCGAACGCGTCCGCGACGCCGTGGTCCGGTACACCCACTGCCTGCGCCTCGCCGTGCGGGAGCGGGCGGAACGGCTGATCCGGCAGGGGCTGCTACAGCAGGCCGAGGACGCCTGCTTTCTCACGCTCGACGAAATCCTCTGGGCGCCAGCCGATCTGACCGAACGGGTGGCACGCCGCCGAGCCGAGCTGAGCCGGTTGCGCGGCGTCCGCATGCCGGACGTGATCGCAGGTGACTGGGAGCCGCTGCCGAACGCGGACGCGTTGACGCCCGGAGACGGCCTGACCGGCATCGGGGTATGCCCCGGCGTCGTGGAAGGCACGGTGAAACGCGTCCTGTCCCTGGACGACGACATCGAGCCGGGCGACATCCTGGTGGCATCGGTCACCGACACCGGGCACACCGCGATGTTCGCCTACGCCGCCGCGGTGGTCACCGACATCGGCGGCTCCGCCTCGCACGCGGCCATCGTGGCCCGGGAATTCGGCATCCCCTGCGTCGTGGACACCAAGACCGCCAGCACCCGGCTGGCCGATGGGCAACGGGTGCGGGTCGACGGGGCGGCCGGCACGGTCACCCTGCTCGCCGACGCCTGAGCCGTGGCCGGGGTCGCACACTCCGGCCCACTTGCCGGCTCGGCGTCGCCGGGCCGCGACTCTATGGAAGGAATGAGCCAGTGACGATTTCGCGTGTTGTTCGCGGGGCGGTGACCGGTGTCGCCGCCGCATTGATCGCCGTGTTCCCGTCCACCACCACCGCAGTGGCGGGGCCCGGACTGGTGCACACTGTGCACGACCGCTCCATGCAGTTGTCGTCGGCGCCGAATGCGCGGGACATCGGTGACTATCCCACCCAGGGCAACGGCAAACTCCGTACCGGCGTGGTGTTCCGCACCGACGCCCTGGACAAACTCACCGCCGCCGACCAGCAGAAGCTGGTCACGTCGGGCATCACCGCGGTGATCGATTTCCGCAGCCCGAACGAGTCCGGGGCCAACCCCGACAAGCTTCCGGCGTCGATTCCCGCGCTCGCGCGTCCGGTGTACGACCCTGGCAACGACTTCTACCTGATGGTGGGCAAGGCGGTGCAGGGCGGTCCCGCCGTGCAGCAGCAGATGTTCGGCGACGGCAAGGCCGCGGGCATCATGCGCGACTACTACCGCTGGCTGGTCACCGACGCCGCGGCTCGCGCGCAGTTCGGGGCCGCCATCCGGGACATCGTGAACGCGAACGGACCGGTGTTGTTCCATTGCACCGCGGGCAAGGACCGCACCGGTTGGATGACCGCGATCTTGATGACGGCGCTCGGTGTGCCGAAAGGCCAGGTGTACAAGGACTATCTGGAATCGAACGACAACCTGGCCGCGAGCAACAAGACGACGATGGACGGGCTGGTGGCCAAGGGGCTGGTCACCGATCCGGCGCTGTTCGATCCGATCCTCGGCGTGCGCGCCGAATACCTCGACGCTGCCTTCGACCAGGCCGCCGCGTCCTTCGGATCGTTCGACCGGTTCGTCACCGACGGACTCGGCGTCGATGGTGCCACGCTGGAAGCGCTGAAAGCCGAACTGTTGCCGCGGTAGTCGACGACCGGAGCGGGTCGGGTGGATCGTGACCCACCCGACCCGCTCAGTCGTTTCGGGACCCACCGGACGACCGCGCCGCTGAGCGGATGCGGGTCACGAATTCGCGCTCGAGGATCGGGCCGCCATCAGCACGCGGAGGGTGTCGCCCGGACCCATAACCACCCTCCGGTGGCATGCGGCATCAACCGACCGTTCGATGGGGTGTGCGACTTCCGGCACAGCGGACTTACTTCTGAATGGTGATGTTTCCAGCGCGGTGGGTGGCGACACTGGAACCACGCCGGTCGGGGAATCGCTACAGCGTCGGCGCCCAGTCGAGTGAGGAGTCGATCAGTGACACAGCAGGAGTGGCGCGGGACGGTCGTGAAGAAGTCGCGTGGGTTGCTGGACGGCGCGAATCTGTATCGGCGCTTGCACGTCCGGTTGCAGGATGGCAGCACGATGAAGATCCGCGTGGACCGGACGTTGTGGAAGGTGCTGGAGGTCGGCGACTCGGTGATCAAGCGGGCCGGAGCCGACCCGGTCAAGGACTGACCTGCCGGAGCGGCTCGGTGAGCGCGCCGGACCGGGCCGCGATGTCCTATTCCGGCGCGATCAGCACGGCACGCAGTCGTGCCAGCTCCCCTGTGGTGAGCCCGCCGGCCAGCAACCACTCGGCCGCGCCGCCGTGGTCCGCGGACAGTTTCGCGAGAAAACGCCGCATCACTTCGGCCTCGACGCCGAGAATGCCGGTGCTGACCGGGGGCAGCCCCGCGTAGGACGGAAGCGCGTCGAGCCGGTCACGGACCAGGTGCATGCGTTCGCCGGTCAGGGCGTAATCGGCCGCGATCGCCTCCGGCGGCACGCCCACCGCGTCCAGGAGCACCGCTGCGAGCACTCCGGTGCGATCCTTGCCCGCGGCGCAGTGGAACAGCACCGAGTGGTGGCCTGCGTCGATGACGAGCCGGACCGCCGCGACGATGGACTCGGCGCTGCCCGCCAGCAGCTTGTCGTACAAGTCGACCAGATCCACCCGGCTCGAGTCGGGGACCAGATCTCGTGCGGCGAGCGAGGATTGCGGTGATTTCCGCACCGGGAGGCAGACCCGCCGGACGTCGGCGGTGGCCAGCAGGCCGTAGCCCTCGCGCTCCACCTCGTCGGGCAGCCGGAGATCGATCAGTGTGCGCAGACCGATCGGTCCGAGCAGCTTCGCCATGTCGGACTCGGTGAGATTCTGCGGCGTGCTGGAACGGTAGACGACGCCGAAACGGGTTGTGCCGCCGTTCTGCACGGGCAGCCCGCCCAGGTCGCGGACGTTGTCGATCTGGGCGAACTCGACCCACCGGTCACCGGGCACGGTGGCTTCGCCCGTGCTGTCAGTGGGCACGGCCGGCCGCCGCCTCGTCGGCGCGGCTCAGGCCGCACAGTCCGATCAGGTCTTCGTGCAACTCGAACCACACGGTGTGGTAGCTGTCGAGCACCGGACGTGCGACCCAAGCGTGGTCACCATCGGCGATCCGCTCGACGGCGTGTGCGAAGCGGGCGCGGTACCGTGCCAGCCGGGGCGCGACGTCGCCGATCCGCCGCAGCAGTGGCTGCACGGCGCCGTGCAGGTCGGTCAGCCGGGTCAGCACCGCACCGTCGTAGTCGGCGTCGGCATGATCGTTGACGGTGGCCGGGTCCTTCATCTGCCAGGCGGTGACGACTTCTTTCAAAACACCGTTGAAATCGCAGAATTCGGCGTAGACAGAGGCGATCGCGGCACGGTCGACGGTCCGTCGCTCCGCCGCCAGCAGGCCGTCCAGGTGCTGTCTGCCCTCGGGTGTGAGGCGCACTCCGATCGGTGTCGCGGCGCACCATCCCGCGGTTACCAGCTGTTCGCATCGAGCGGCGACCGTCTCGGCAGACGCAGCTACGCCCGCGGCCAGCGCGTCATGGGCGGCCCGGCCTTTGATCCCGATCAGCCGCAGCAAATCGAGGTCGGGAATATCCGTCACGGTCGCCGGGGATGCCACATCTACTTTCACCGAGACATCGGTCGCGCGCGCGTCGAGCCACGCCGCCAACCGGTCGGCGTCGGTGCCCGCCCACCCGGCCAATCGGCCGACGTCCGCGAGGGTGCTCGCATCGACGGGTTTGCCTTCGACCCGGCCCGGCCAGACGCTGCCCGCACCGCCGTCCACGGTCACCACCTGACCGGCGAGGGCCGCGACGACGCCGGGGCCGCAGCCGACCACGCAGGGCCTGCCGATCTCGCGGCCGACCAGTGCGGCATGCGAAGTGGCGCCGCCCAATTCGGTGACGATCGCGCGGGCGGCGATCATGCCGTGCAGGTCGTCGGGGCTGGTGGTCGGGCGGACGAGGATCACGTCCTCGCCCGTCTCCGCCCTACGCTCGGCCTCGTGCGGATCAGTGACGACGACACCCGAGGCCAGGCCCGGACACGCCGCTTCGCCGCGTGCGAGCGGTGTCCCGGTGTACTCCCCGGTCGCCGGGCGCAGCACGGTGCGCACCTGGTCGGCGGTGACCCGGTTCAGCGCCTCGTCGGTGCCGATGAGCCCTTCCTCGGCCATCGCGACCGCGGCACGCACCGCCGCCCGCGCCGAGCGCTTGGCCGACCGCGACTGCAACAGCCACAGGGCGCCGGACTCGACGGTGAATTCGATGTCCTGGATATCGCGACCGTCGCGTTCCAGCAGGTCGGCCGCCGCGATGAGTTCGGCGTGCACCTGCGGTGACAGCGTCGCCAGTTCGTCGAGCGGCCGGGGGGTGGTCCGGCCGGACACCACGTCCTCACCCTGTCCGCCGACCAGCCACTCGCCGAACGTCGCGCGCTCTCCGGTGTTCGGGTTGCGGCTGAACAGCACACCGGTACCGGACTTCTCGTCGAGATTGCCGAACACCATGGCTTGCACCGTCACCGCCGTGCCGAGGCTTGCGGACACGCCGCGATTGCGCCGATACGTCTGCGCCCGTGGCGAATCCCAGGACCGGAACACCGCACTGATGGCCGCCCGCAACTGCTCCCAGGGGTCCTCCGGCACCGCACCGGCGGGATCACCCAGCACCGTTTCGCGATACTGGGTACGGAACCGCTCCCGCGTATCGGCCGCGTAGCCCGGATTCCCGGTCTCCGCCGCCAGCGCTCGCTCGACCGCCTCGTTCATGCCGAGGTTGAGTACCGTGTCCATCATCCCCGGCATGCTCACCGCCGCGCCCGAGCGGACCGACACCAGCAGCGGGCGGGTGCCGGATCCGAAGATGCGGCCGGTGCCGCGCTCCACAGCGGCGATGCCCGCCCGGACACCGTGCCAGATGTCCTCGCCGATCTCCCCGCGCGCGGAGAAGTCGGCCCAGCCCTCGACGGTGATCACGAACGCGGGCGGCACCGAGAGGCCGAGCGCGCGCATGCGGTTGACGCTCCACGCCTTGCCGCCGATGCGTTCCCGGGACAGCGAACAGGCGCCGTCGAGTTCGACGACCGGCCCCGCGCCCGCTGCCTCGTCGTTTCGCTCCACTAGCTCTGCTCCGGCCGTCATGTCACTCCTTGGCAATCACTGAACGTTCCGCGCCTCAGCGCGATTCGGATCTCGTACACCGGGCCGTGCGCGGCGCGAACCGCGGCGCACACACCTGTCGCTCGTTTCGAGCCTGCCGTGCCACCGGTCACCTGCCGTACCCGTGGTCCCGCTGAGCAGGACCAGCGATCCCGCGTGAGCCGACCGGATGGCGGCATGCCGGTCGTCGCCGCCCTCGACCGCTCGACGTGCCATATGGCGACCGCGCCGGTACCGATGGGCGATACGCGGTACCTGCGAACTCCTGACCGGGAGAGAATTCCCGGTCAGCGGGATGTTCGGCGGCGATCGGTCCGCAGCGAACGACTGGTACGGCACGATCGGGGCATGGATCGACGGCGCGCGGCGACCGGTGAGCTCGCGATCATTCCGGCGGTACTGGCCGACCGGGCACGGCGGCACGGCGCGCGGGTCGCGGTGGTGGCGCCGGAGGGTCAGCTCACCTACGCCGAACTCGCCGTCGCGGCGCGGCGGGTCACACGGGCGTTGCTGGCACGATCGGTGCGGCCCGGCGATCGGGTGGCGATCTGGGCGCCCAACACCGCGCGCTGGGTGACCGCCGCGCTCGGCGTGCTCGGTGCGGGCGCGACGCTCGTCCCGATCAGTACTCGGCTGCGCGGTCGCGAGGCGGCCGACATCCTCGCTCGCGGCCGGTGCCGCATGTTGCTCACCGTGGCCGGATTCCTCGGCACCGACTACCCGGGGATGCTGCGGGAGTCGGGGGGCGCGCTGCCGGAGTTGCACACCACCGTCGTGCTCGACGACACCGCCGCGGAACTCTCGTGGTCCCGATTTCTCGCACTCGGCGCCGAAGTTCCCGTCGCGGACGCCGACGCGCGGATCGCGTCCGTGGACCCGGAGTCGGTCTCCGACATCCTGTTCACCTCCGGCACCACGGGAGTGCCGAAAGGCGTGCCGTCCACCCACCGGCAGACCATCGAGGCGTTCAGCCGTTGGGCCGATGCGGTCACTCTCTCCGGCGACGACAGGTATCTGCTGGTGAACCCGTTCTCCCACACCTTCGGCTACAAGGCCGGGATCATCGCGTGCCTGTTACGCGGCGCCACCATGGTGCCGGTGGACCGATTCGATCCGCAGCGTGTGTTCAGCGCCATCGAGCGCGAGCGGATCACCGTGCTGACCGGCCCACCGACCCTCTTCCACGACCTGCTCACGCACCGACGCGCCGCCCACGATCTGAGTTCCCTGCGGCTGGCGGGCACGGGTGGTTCGAGCGTGCCGACCGAATTGGTGGAGCGGATCCGCTGTGAACTGGGTGCCGAGAACATCTTCACCGGGTACGGACTGACCGAGTCGACCGGCGTCGCCACGATCTGCGCACCCGATGCACCGGCGCACCTCCTGGCGCACACCGTAGGAAAAGCGCTGCCCGGCACGCTGATTCGGGTTGTGGACGATTCCGGGCGACGGGTGCGGGCGGGTGAGCCCGGCGAGATCGTGATTTCCGGTCCCAACGTGATGCACGGTTACCTCGACGACCCCGCAGCGACAACAGCGGCCATCGATTCCGGCGGCTGGTTGCACACCGGCGATATCGGCACCCTCGACACCGACGGCTACCTGCGCATCGCCGACCGCCGCGCGGACATGTTCATCGTGGGCGGGTTCAACGTCCACCCCGCCGAGATCGAGCGAATCCTCCTCGACCATCCCGAGATCGCGGAAGCCGCAGTAGTCGGTGTCCCCGACGCTCGTCTCGGCGAAGTCGGCCACGCCTTCGTCGTCCCCGACGGCCCCGTCGAAATCGACCCGACAGAGATCCTCGCCTGGGCCCGGACCCGTATCGCCGGTTACAAGGCCCCGCGTCGCATCGAGGTCGTAGCGGCACTACCTCGAAACGCTGCAGGCAAGGTCCTCAAACGGGTCCTGCGTTCGCAGGGTGCCCAGCCCTGAGCATTCCCGGCCTCTACCCCGGTAATCGCCTCCCAGGCCGCTGGCGAACCTATAGGTGACCCCAATCCACCGTTGCACCATCCCCCACGCGGCAGGATAGCTATATGGGTCAGGAGACCGCTGCATCGCCTCTTGGAGCGCCACCGTCTCGAGCCCGCTCCATTGCCATCCCCTCAGCATGGGCCGTCCTTCTTGTCGAAGCGCCGGAAACGAGCAAGGCGGTCCTACCCGCCCAGGTCGCGAAGGACCCGGTTCGGTAGGACCACCTTGTGCAGTGGGTGATCAGCGAGAACGTGTCCGGCTGCTGACACGCACCTGCCGCCCACAGGATCTGCGCGCCGCGTGTCAGGCGACCTCGTTCTTCATCTGCGCGGTGAGGATCTTCTGGTATCCGGATCCGAAAAGCCTTGGCAACCAATCGATGACGTGGGCGTCCGCGCCGATCAAGATCTTCGCCTTGTTCTTGCGGATACCGTTCACGATGACCCGCGCGGCGTGCTCCGGGGTGGTCTTGGCCAGGCGGTCGAAGTTGGCGGCCAGCGCGTCGCGATCGCGATCGCCGCCCGCCCGCGCCTTCCAGGCGATCTCGGTCTTGATCATGCCCGGATGCACGCTGCTGACGCCCACCGCGTGCCCGGCGATGTTCATCTCCTGCCGCAGCGCGTCGGTGAAGGCGCGAATGGCGAATTTCGTCGCACTGTAGGCGCCCTGGCTTGGGCAGGCGGCCAGGCCGAACATGCTCGACACGTTCGCGATATGGCCGTCACCGGAGGCGATGACATGAGGCAGGAACGCCTTCGTGCCGTAGGCGACGCCCCAGAAGTTGATGCCGACGATCCATTCGAAGTCGGCCCAGCCGAGTTCTTCCACGTTCGCGGTCAGCGAGACTCCGGCGTTGTTGACCACCAGATTGATCCCGCCGAAGTCCTCGGCCACCTCGTCGGCGTGGCGGTACACCGCCGCCCGGTCGGTCACGTCCAGCTTGTACGCGCGGGCTTGCGCGCCTTCCTTGCTACACAGCGCCGCGGTCTCGGCGACGTTCTCCACGTTGCGGCCCGACAGCGCCAGCCGAGCGCCGCGGCGGGCGAGTTCGACCGCCAACGCCCGGCCGATTCCCGCGCCCGCGCCGGTGATCACCGCGGTCCTGCCCTCGAAATTCTTCACGGTCGATTTCCTTGTCTCGCTCGGCGGTCGGCCCGCCGGTTTGCTCTGCCGGTGGTCCTCACAGGCACGTGTAGCCGCCGTCCGCCACGAATTCCGAGCCGGTGCTGAAGCTCGACTCGTCACTGATCAGGAACAGCACCAGGTTCGCCAGTTCCTCGGGACGGCCGGCCCTGCGGATCGGCTGATTGCCCGACATGCCCTGTGAGCGTGCGGAATCCGCGGTCATCTCGGTGACCACGACACCGGGGTGCACCGAGTTGACGCGAATGTCGTCGGCGGCGAACTCCTGGGCGGCGGTCTTGGTCATGCCGCGCACGGCCCATTTGGACGCGGTGTAGCCGAGGATGTTGGAGAAGGCGATGATGCCGCCGATCGAGGAGATATTGACGATGGAGCCGCCTCCGGCCCGGCGCATCGACCCCAGCACCGCCTTCATGCCGAGGAAGACCCCGACCTGGTTGACGTCGATCACCTTGCGGAAATCGGCTTCCGACAGCTTCTCGATCGGATCGACATGAACGATCCCCGCGTTGTTGACCAGGCCCGAGACCGGCCCGAAGACCTTCTCGGTGTAGGTGACCACGTCGTTCCAGGCCGACTCGTCGGTGACGTCGAGCGGGAGGAAGGTCGCCGCGTCGCCCAACTCGGCGGCCAGAGCCACGCCATCGTCCACCAGGACGTCGCTGATCACCACGCTGGCGCCCTCGGCGACCAGCCGCCGCGCGAAGGCCGCACCCATTCCCCGTGCGCCGCCGGTGACGATCACGTTCTTACCCTCGACGCGTCCCATCAACGCGCTCCTTCCGATGTCTGCGCCCGACGTTCGGTCGTTCCCGGCTGGTTCCCTGCGATATGACCGGCCGCGATGTAGCCGAACACCATCGCGGGACCGATGGTCGCGCCCGCGCCGGCGTAGTCGTTGCCCATCACCGAGGCCGAGTTGTTCCCCGCCGCGTACAGGCCGGGGATGGGCTGCTCGTCGCTGTCGAGGACGCGCGCGTGCTCGTCGGTGACCAGACCTCCCTTGGTGCCCAGATCTCCCGGCACCATCTCGACGGCGTAGAAGGGCCCCTGCTCGAGCGGCGCCAGACACGGGTTCGGGCGCACGGTCGGATCGCCGTAGTAGCGGTCGTACGCGGAATCGCCACGGCGGAAGTCCTCGTCGCGACCGGCACGGGCGAAACCGTTGAAGCGCTCCACCGTCGCGGTGAGCGCCGCGGGCCGCACGCCGATCTTCGCCGCGAGCTCGGCCAAAGTGTCTGCCTGCTGGATGATCCCGGCATCCAGGTACTTCTGCGGAAGCGGACGCTTCGGGAAGTTGCCCAGGAACAGGTACCGGTCCCGGAACCGCTGGTCCATGATGAAGTACGCCGGGATGTGCCCGACGCCCGCCGCTTCCTGCTCGTACATCTTGTGCACGACGTTGACGTAGGGGGCCGATTCGTTGACGAACCGCTCGCCCGCGTGGTTCACCATGATGCCGCCGGGCTGGGAGCGCTCGGCGAGGCAGAAGAACGGCGGCCCGTCGGGATTGCGCACGGACGGTCCCCACCAGGCGTCGTCCATGAGATCGACCGCGCCGCCAGCCTTCTGGCCCGCGACGATGCCCTCACCGACGTTCTCGGTGGCGCCCACCGTCCATTCGGTGGACTGGGGGCCGCTCATGTACTGCCGACGCATCTCCAGGTTGTGCTCGAAGCCGCCCGCCGCCAGCACCACGCCGCGGCGCGCCTTGATCACCACCGGCGTCCCGTCGCGTTCGGCGCGTACGCCGACCACCGCGTTGCCCTCGGTGATCAGTTCGGTCAGCGGCGTGTTCAGCCACACCGGCACCCCGGCGTCGCGCAGCGACAGCCACAGCCGGGCCGCGAGGGCCTTGCCCAGGCTCAGCGGCAGCCGTCCGCGCAGCTTGTTCCCCACCGCTTGGATACCGACCTTGATCGCGGTGCGCTTCCCGGCCCAGGTGCGGGCGATCATGTTCAGATCGTGGAAGTCGCTGACGGTGAAGGCGATGCCCTTGGGACCGGACATGGTCGGCTGGTTGATCTTGTGCAGGTCGCCGCCGAGCAGCCGTCCGTCCAGCGGGGCCGGCTCGATGCTGCGTCCCTGGGCGAGACCACCGGGGAACTCGGGGTGGTAGTCGGAATAGCCACGGTCGTAGACGAATTCCCAATATTTGCTGCGAGCGCCGAGGTAGCGCATCATCTCCGGTCCGCGCTCGAGAAACGCCCGCTGCCTGGCCTCCGGTACCCGATCGCCCACCACGGCCGCGAGATAGGTGCGGGCAAGTTCCGGGCTGTCGGGCACGCCTTCGCGCTGGAGTACCGGGTTGTTCGGGATCCAGATGCCGCCGCCGGACCGTGCCGTGGAGCCGCCGAACGCTCGGCCTTTCTCGATCAGCGTCACCGAAAGTCCACGGTAGGCGGCCGTGAGGGCGGCGGTCATGCCCGCGGCGCCGGAACCGACGACCACCACGTCGAATTCGAATTCCTGAGTCATCGCGTCGCTTCCCGTCAGTAGCCGCAGCCGGTGAGCATGCCGCCGTCGACCACGAATTCGCCTCCGGTGCAATAACTCGCCGCGTCCGAGGCCAGGAACACCGCCACATGGGAGACCTCGACGGGCTGCCCCCAGCGCGGGATCGGCAGGCTCGCGAAGAAACCGTCGCCGTCGACGCCGGACGCACCGGACACCGCCGCGGTCATGGGCGTGGCGATGCCGCCCGGGTGCAGCGAGTTGATTCGGATACCCAGATGGCCGAGCTCGCGGGCGGCCGACTTGGTGATGCCGCGGATCGCGAACTTGCTCGCGCTGTAGGCGGACAGGCCCGCGGCGCCGACGAACCCCTCCACCGAGGAGACGTTCACGACCGCACCGCCGCCGGTCTCGGCCAGCGCCGGTGCGGCGGTCTTGATGCCCAGCCAGGTGCCGGTCACGTTGACCGACATGATCGCGGTGAAATCCGCCAGAGCCATTTCGGCGATCGGCACGAACCGCAGGATGCCCGCGTTGTTCACCACCGCGTCCAGCCGCCCGTAGTGGCCGACCGCCTCCGACACCGCGGCGGACCAATCGGCCTCGCTGGTCACATCGTGGTGCACGTACCGCGCGGCGTCACCCAGTTCCGCGGCCAGCGCCGTTCCCTCGTGATCGAGCACGTCACCGAACACCACCCGCGCGCCCTCGGCCACGAACTGCCGTACGTGCTCGGCGCCCATCCCGCGCGCCCCGCCGGTGACCAGCGCCACCTTGCCGTCGAGTTGTCCCACCGATTTCCGTCCTCTCTGACCGTCCCTTGCGCACCGACGCTAGGTCGCCCACCGGGGGCACGGCACCGGACGGTCCCGGCCACCGGGACTAGCTCCTGACCTGAGAAATTCCAGCGGTCATATTTCGATTAGGCATACAGCTTCCGACTGTCCCGCAGCGGGACGAATCACCCCGACGAAACCGGAAACGCCCGATCGGGCGTCGAGAAGGAGACCGGATGAAGTTCTCGATGATCTTCGAGGCCCAGATGGCCAACCCCTCGCGTGAGCACGAGCACCAGGTGCTGCGCGACTGTGTCGAGCAGGCGGTACTCGCCGACGAGATGGGATTCGACACCGTCTGGGCGGTCGAGCACCACGGCTTGAAGTGGTATGCGCACATGAGCGCCCCTGAGGTCTTCCTGACCTGGGTGGCCGCCAAGACCGAACGGATCCGGATCGGGCACGGCGTGGTGTGCATGCCGTTCAACTTCAACCACCCCGTGCGGGCGGCCGAACGCGCCGCGATGCTCGACGTGCTGTCCGGCGGCCGGCTCAACCTCGGCGCGGGCCGCGGCGCGACGCCGGTGGAGACCTCCATGTGCGGTGTCGACCCCGAGCGCACCTACCAGGAGGTCGAGGAGTCGCTGCGCATGATCGGCAAGGCATGGCAGGATCCCGAGGCCGAATTCGAGTACAACGGCGAACTCTTGCAGGTCTCGCCGCATTCGCTGCTGCCGCGGCCGGAGCAGCTGCCGCATCCGCCGCTGTTCATGGCGTGCACCAAGAAGGACACGCTGAAAATGGCCGCCGACTACGGAATCGGCGCGCTCGTGCTGGGTTTCGCGGGCGTGGAGGAGATCGCCGAACTGCGGCGCACCTATGACGAGGCGATCGCCGCGCGCACCGGTGAGCGTTTCGTCTCGACCGTCGTGAACGATCATTTCGCGGCGCTGTGCCCCACCATCGTCCTCGACGACCGGGAGAAGGCCCAGCAGATCGGCGCCCGCGGACAGCGCTTCTTCGCCCAGTCCATCAAGCACTACTACGGCGCGGGTCCGGCTCCCGACGAGGCCGTGGACCCGAACGCGGACGAAGTCGCCGCCATCAAGCAGGCCGCCGACGACCACGTGGCCTACCTGCATGAGGCCAAGATCCCCGTGAAGACCGGCGCCACCTCGGTCTTCAACGTCGAGCACGCCTACGGCAGCCCCGAGGACGCCATCGCCTACGTCGAGCGTCTGCAGGCGGCGGGCGCCGACGAGATCCTCTGCCTCATCCAGATGGGCACCGTGCCGCAGGAGGCCTGCCTGGAGACCATCCGGCATTGGGGCGAGAAGGTCATCCCCCACTTCCGCAACAGCTGACCCCGCAAGACAACGAGGAGTTCGACATGGTTGACCTGAGTGGGAAGGTCGCCCTGATCACCGGCGCCGCCCGAGGACAGGGCGCCGCCGAGGCGCGGCTGTTCGTGGAGCGCGGCGCCCGGGTGGTGATCACCGACGTGCTGGAAGCCGAAGGCGCGCAACTGGCCGAATCGTTGGGCGCCGCCGCACGTTTCGTCCGGCACGACGTCGGCAGCGGTGACGACTGGGAGGCCGCCGTCGGCACGGCGGTTTCGGCGTTCGGCACGCTGGACGTCCTGGTGAACAACGCCGCCATCTACACCGCGAAGCCGCTGAGCGACACCGCGCCGGAGGAGTTGGAGCGAATCCTGCGGGTGAATCTGGTCGGTCCGTTCCGCGGCATCCAGGCGGCGATCGGGCCGATGACGCGGGCGGGCGGCGGCTCGATCGTCAACATCTCCTCGCAGGCGGGCCTCGAGGGGCTGATGGGTCACTCCGCCTACGGCTCCTCGAAATGGGGCCTGCGCGGGCTGACCAAGACCGCCGCGCTCGAACTGGGCCCGGCCGGAATCCGGGTCAACTCGGTGCATCCTGGCCCGATCGCGACCCCGATGGTCCCGTACCTGACCACCGGCCCCGGCAGCTTCCCCTCCCTGCCGCTGCAACGCACCGGCGCGCCGGAGGAGGTCGCCGAGCTGGTCGCGTTCCTTGCTTCCGACGCCTCGGCCTACATCACCGGCGCCGAGGTGACGATCGACGGCGGCCTGGCGGCGGGCAAGTTCCTGCCACCGGACCTCGAGCAGTAGCGAAAGGGGCGAGCCGCGATGCCGCTGACACCACAGGCGCGGGCGATCGTCGAGGCCGCGGGCGCCGCGTTCCCGAAATTGGGCACCGAAGTGCTCGATGCCGCCGAGGCCCGGCGGCTGCTCGCCGCCCGTCCCGCGCCGGTCATCGATCCGATTCCCGTCGCCGAGGTGTGGGATCGACTGATTCCCGGCCCGCCGGGCACACCCGAGATCCGCGTCCGCGTCTATCGTCCCGCCGCGGCGGTGCAGCCGCCTCCGATCGTGATCTTCTGCCACGGCGGCGGATTCGTGATCTGCAGTCTCGACAGCCATGACCGGTTCTGCCGGGCCATGGCCGTCGGGGCGGAGGCGATCGTGGTGTCGGTGGACTACCGGCAGGCGCCCGAGCACCGGTTCCCCGCGGCGGCCGAGGACGCGTACGCGGCGCTGCGCTGGGTCGCCGACCACGCCGAATCGCTGGGCGGCGATCCCGCCTGCCTCGTCGTGGCCGGGGACAGCGCGGGCGGCAACCTCGCCGCGGTGACCACGTTGATGGCACGCGATCGAGGCGGCCCCGAGATCGCCCGGCAACTGCTGCTGTATCCCATGCTCGATCCGGCCTGCGCCACGGCGTCCTACCGCGACAACGCCGACGGCTATTTCACCACCGCCGCCCACCTGCGCTGGTATTGGCGTCAGTACCTGGGCTCGCACGACGGCGCCGATCCGTACGCCAACCCACTCACCGCCGACCTGGCCGGGCTCCCGCCCGCACACATCGTCACCGCGGAGTTCGATCCGCTGCGCGACGAGGGCGAGGACTACGGGCAGCGGCTGCGGCGAGCCGGTGTCCCGGCGGCGATCCACCGCTGCGACGGCATGTTCCACGGCTTCCTGAGCATGGCCGACGACCTGCCCGAGGCGGTCCGGGCCAACACCGCCACCTACGAGGTCGTACGCGCCGCCCACGCCGAGCGGCGTTCCTGAACGAGCCCGCACCACGCACTGTTAGGACCCACCCATGACCATCCAACGGATCGGCCCCGCCTACCCCACCGACGACCTGCCCGCCACGGTGGCACTGCTGGCCGCCGTCCTCGCTACCGAACCCACCGTCGTCGACGGCGACCGCTGGGCCCAGTTCGACAGCGATGGCGTCCGCGTGATGCTCGCGGGCACCGACCGCGAGGACGACAGCCCGTTCCTCGCGATCAAGGTGGACGACCTGGATGCCGCGTTGAACCGGCTGCGCGCCGGAGGTTTCGAAGCCGCGCAGCCGGTCATCGGACCGCACGAACGCCGCGCCGTGATACGGCCGACGCCCGGCTCCGCCTGGCACATCGCCCTCTATGAACCGATCTCGGGTGCGAATCCGGCCCAGCGAGCGGAAACATCCGAGTAGCAACGAAATACGGCTCGGCCGGGCATTGTCACTCGGAGTGGATTCCGGCGGCCGGTTCCGATGCGGCCGGATCTGTCGGGTTCGCCGGATCGGGGGGAACCGCACGGAACGATTCGGACGGCGGTCGCCGTAAGGCGCGATCGAAGGCACGCGCCGAGGCGGGCCACGGGTTGGTGACGCGCCCGCTGTCGTGTTTGTACCAGCAGTTCGGTCCCATCGCGGGCCACACCGTCTTGGTGACCGCTTGCTCGAGCCACTGCTGATGTTCCCGCATCGCGGTTTCCCTGACCTCGATGGCGGACGCGCCGATCCGATCACGCCAGTGCAGGCAACGGACGATGTAGTCCACCTGACACTCCTTCATTCCCGGATTGCTGCCCGCGGGGTTGAAACTGTTCGGCCCGGCGATCAGGAAGGCATTCGGATAGCCGGGGACCGCCATGCCCAGTAGCGCGGTCGCACCGGAACGCCACTGGTCGTGCAGCAGCACGCCCCCGCGTCCACGCACGGTGATCGGGACCAGGAACTCCGGAGCACGGAAACCGGTGGCGTAGATGATCACATCCGCGGCATGGTGTGCACCATCGGCGGTGCGCACTCCATCACGGGTGATCCGGGCGATCGGGTCGGTGATCAGCTCGACGTTCTCGCGGGCCAAGGCCGAATAATAGTGACTGTCGAAGATGATGCGCTTGCCCCCGATCGGATAGTCGGGGGTGAGTTTCGCCCGCAGCCGCGGGTCCGCGATCCGGTTGTGCAGGTACCGCCGGGCAGCCCATTCGGCGGGCCGCGCCGACCAACCTCGGCGCATGATCGGCGCGAGCACGGCATCGGAGCCGTAGTACAGGACTCGGCGATAGAGATGGTGAGCGCCGGGCAGCCGCAGCGCCGTTCGAGCGAGCGGCCCGAAGTCGGCGGGTGGTTTGGGCAGTACCCAGTGCGGCGTGCGCTGGAAGACGCGGACCCGCCGGGCTTTCGTGGCCAGGGTCGGCAACATCTGTGCCGCGCTGGAGCCGGTGCCGATCACCGCCACGTCCCTGCCGTGCAGGTCCTGGTCGTGGTCCCAGCGCGCGGAATGGAACGACGGTCCGGCGAAATCCGCCCGGCCCGCGAGATCGGGAATGCTCGGCCGGTGCAGCTGGCCCACGGCGAAGATCACCACCTCGGCGACCACACGCCGCCCGTCGGAGGTGGTCAATTCCCACCCGCCCTCGGTTTCCAGATAGCTGGCTTCCCTTATCGCGGTGCCCAATCGCAGATGCGGAACCAAACCGTGGTCGGCGGCGACCCGGCGCAGATACTCCAGGATCTCCGCCTGGCGCGGATATCGGATGCGCCGACTTCGGTAGGGCGCGAACGAGAACGAATACAAGTGGGACGGCACATCACAGGAGCAACCCGGATAGGTGTTGTCTCGCCAAACCCCGCCGACGTCGCCGTCCCGCTCGAAGATCACGAAATCCGTGATCCCGGCTCGCCGCAACCCGACTCCCATCCCGATGCCGCCGAAGCCCGCTCCGACGACAGCCACCTTGTAGGTCATCGAGATCGCCACCCCTCCTCCTTCATCGTCACACAGTCAACATGCAGCTACCTCATCTCTTCGTTGGCTGAAGGCTTCTGGATGGAAACACTTCCGAGTGGTTGACCGCTGGACGGCGTAGGCCAGAAGTACGGGGCCACAGTGAAACACCGCGCATCACATGATCAACGGGACGATGTTCGACGATCCGCTGACTGTCGCGGTCCTCCATTCACCACGCGGTCATTCGCGATCGATCGCCCGTCAAATAGCACACTCTCCGCTATTTGCCGGGCCTTGTCGCAGGTACGGCCGATCGTCCCGTCGCAACGAGAGCGCGGGAGATGCCGAGGACCGTTTCGCCGAACGCGACGGATTCGACGTGGCGCTGGTCAACGGCACATCCGGGATCGCCAAGTGGACGAAGGCGTCTTCTGAACGAATTGCGGCGCAGCGTTTTTCGCGGGGACACCGGACGAATCGACAGACACGCCTTACAAGCCGGCGAATGCGGTTGCCGCGATACAACTGAGCGTTCGCCCGTTGGACATCCGCGCGCGGCATTCCACGGAGCGACCGGCCCGGCGCGTCCGGTGTCAGCGGGGCGCGACGTTCGGTCCGGCCACCACCGGTACCAGGTATGTGCGCGCGAAATCGTCGAGTTGCCCGTCGGTCCGGAGTTCGGTGAGCCCGTGCGGCGCGAGGATCAGCGAGTGGACGATCCGGCACACGATTTCCGCACGAGTGGTCAGATCCGTTGCGGGCGGCAGGATTCCCCGTTCGACAGCGCGCTCGAGCGCGGTGACCGTCGCGTGGACGGACATCGCGAACGGGCCCGCGCCATCGACGGTGAGTTTCAGGACAACGCGCGCCGGTTCCAGCGCCAGCATGCGGTCGACGAGCGGATTCGTGCGCCAGCGGGTGATCACGGTGACGAAGATGTCGGCGACGAGATCGCCGAGCTCGTCGTGCCGGTCGGCGATCTGGGTGATCTCGGCGAGCACCGCGGCCACCTCTCGGCTGATCACGGCTTGCACCAAGTCGTCGCGACCACCGACATGGCGATAGACCGTCACCCGGTCCACGCCCGCCTTCCGCGCCACTTCCTCGATCGTCGTCTTCTTGACGCCGACCTGCTCGAAGAGGACCAGAGCCGCGTCCAGGATCCGGGTGACGAGGGTGCCGGCGACGTTCTCGCTGCTCGCAGTGGCCTTCGACGCGGTGGGCATGGGCCAACGCTAGCAAAACGGATCCATCGTGCAACATTCAGCCCGAGTTGTTGCTGCAACATTGCAATGCAATTTGTTGTTCTGTACGGTCGGGTCATGGCTGAGCAGGCAGGCGCGACGCAGCGCCGGTATCGCGACGAAGCGCATGCCATCCATGCGCGCGACGTCCATTTCGATTTCGACTCCGTGCCCATGCACTACGTGCCGGGCGAGGCCTTGGCCACCCACATCGTCAATGTGATGCACCTGGTGCTGCCCGAAGGGGAACGAGCCATGGCGCAGGCACTGGCCGAAGCCCTGCCGCACATCGATGACGAACGATTGCGGGAGGAGGTCACGGGGTTCATCGGGCAGGAGACCATGCACGCGAACAGTCATGAAGCCGCGCGCGCCCACCTGCGATCGATCGGGTTGGACGTCGATTCCTACGTCGGCAAAGTCGCCTGGCTGGTCGATCGCATCCTCGGTGACCACGGCTTGACCGGCCGGGCGCGGGAGGAGTGGCTCAAGGAACGGCTGGGTCTGTTCGCGGGCATGGAGCACTACACAGCGGTGCTCGGGGAATGGCTGCTCAACGCGGACATCCTCGAGGAGAAGGGCATGCATCCGGCGATGCTGGACCTGGTCCGGTGGCACGGCGCCGAAGAGGTGGAGCACCGCAGCGTCGTCTACGACGCTTTCATGCATATCGACGGCAGCTACGCACGGAAAGCCCGCACGGCGATCCTGGCCAGCGCGACCTTGCTTCCGCTGTTCATCGTCTCCACCGCCTATCTCTACCGGAAGGATCCGTCGCCGCAGAAGGGCCGGTTCTGGGGCCTGCAGTTCTGGAGCGCGACCCGGCGTGGCGTCATCCCGAAGTGGACGGTCTTCGTCACCGAGATGCCGCGGTACCTGCGGCCGGGTTTCCATCCGTCCCAGCTGGGTCCGATGGACAAGGCCCTGCGCTATCTGGCGCACTCGCCTGCCGCGCGGGCGGCGCACCGATGAACGGATCACCCACCCTGGCCGAGCGCTCGGCGACCGGGGGACTGCGCCTGATCGGCGATGTCATGGACATCTATCGGAAGGTGTTCGTCACCGGACGCACCGCCGCACTCCTGTCCCGCCCGAACACGGTGCGCCGCACGGGCTTCGATACGGACGTAACGATCGCCGGGATCGAACGCGAAGCCGCCGACGTGGTGAGCCTGACACTGCGCGCGGCCGATGGCGGTCCGCTGCCCACCTGGCGGCCGGGCGCGCACGTGGATGTCTTCTTGCCCTCGGGACGGCAGCGCCAGTACTCGCTGTGCGGCGACCCGAGCGACCGGTTCCGGTATCGCATCGCGGTGCGGCTCATTCCCGACGGGGGCGGCGGATCGCGGGAGATCCATCATTCGCTGCGAGTCGGCGACCGTCTGCGCATTCGCGGGCCGCGCAACGCGTTCACCTTCGTCGAGGCGCCGTCGTATCTGTTCCTGGCCGGTGGCATCGGCATCACCCCGATCATGCCGATGGTCGAGGCGGCGGGCGCGCGTGGACGCCTGGTGTACGTCGGCCGCTCACGCGAGACCATGCCGTTCCTGGCCGACCTGCCCGGCGCCGACGTCAGGCCGGACGACGAATTCGGCCCTCCGCATGTCGCCGCACTGCTGGCGCGCGCAGAACCCGGTGCGGCGGTGTACGTGTGCGGGCCGCCGCCGATGCTCGAGGCGGCGCAACGGTGCCTGTTCGAACTCGACCCGACGGCCTCGCTGCACACCGAACGGTTCTCCGCGCTTCCGGTCGCCGACGGCGCGGAATTCGACCTCACTCTGGCGCGCACTGCGACCACCGTCCGGGTCGCGGCCGACGAAACGGCGCTCACCGCGATTCATCGCGCACTGCCGGACACTCCTTACTCCTGCCGACAGGGTTTCTGCGGCACCTGCAAAGTCGCGGTCGTCTCCGGCGCCGTGGACCACCGGGATCGTGTGCTCACCGCGGCCGAACGCGAGAACCAGATGCTGGTCTGCGTCTCCCGCGCCGCGGGCGAACACCTCGTGGTCGACCTCTGAGACCGTCATACGAAAGGGACAGCGTTGTCTATGCGTTGCCGATCGAGGGAGACGACCCGATGAGCGTCTCCACCGACAACCACGCACCGTCGGCCGTGTCGACCTTCGACGTGCGCGATCCGGCCACCGGCGAGGTGGTCGGAACCTACCCGGTCCACGACCGCCATGCCGTGGACACCGCCGTCGCCGCCGCCCACGAGGCCGCGACCTGGTGGCACGATCTCGGCTTCGCCGGACGCGCTCGGCATCTGGACGCCTGGCGCGCCCAGATCGCCACCGGCCGTAACGAACTGGCCCAGATCATCCACCGGGAAATGGGCAAGCCGGTCTCCGACGCCAAACTGGAGATCGCGATGGCCCTCGAACACTTGCGATGGGCGGCCCGCAACGCCGAGAAGGTGCTCGGCCGTCGCTCCGTGCCGTCGAGCATGCTGACGCTCAACCACGCGGCCACGGTCGAATACCTCCCCCTCGGCGTGGTCGGCGTGATCGGACCGTGGAACTACCCGGTCTTCACTCCGCTCGGCTCCATCTCCTTCGCGCTGGCCGCCGGGAACGCGGTGGTGTTCAAACCCAGCGAATACACCCCCGGCGTCGGGCTGTGGCTCGCGGAGGCATTCGCACGCACCATGCCCGCCGAGCCGGTGCTGCAAGTGATCACCGGGCTCGGCGACACCGGAAACGCTCTGTGCCGCAGCGGCGTCGGCAAAATCGGGTTCACCGGATCCACGGCCACCGGCAAACTCGTCCTCGCGGCGTGCGCGGAGAACCTCACGCCGGTGCTGATGGAGTGCGGCGGCAAGGACGCGTTGATCGTCGACGCCGATGCCGACCTCTCCGCCGCCGCCGGCGCGGCGGTGTGGGGCGGGTTGTCCAACGCGGGGCAGACCTGTCTGGCCGTGGAGCGGGTCTACGTCCACGCCGACGTCTACGACGACTTCCTCGTCGAACTGGTGGCGGCGGCGGGACAGATCGACGCCGGTAGGGCGGATTCGAAGATCGGCCCCATCACGATGCCGAAGCAACTAGCGATCATTCGCCGCCACATCGAGGACGCGGTCGCGCGCGGCGCCCGGGCGGTGCTCGGCGGCCCGGATGCCATCGATCGTCAGTTCGTCCAACCGACCATCCTCGTCGACGTCCCCGAGGACGCGTCCGCGGTGACGGAGGAGACCTTCGGTCCCACCCTGACGGTCACCAAGGTCAGGGACATGGACCAGGCCGTCGAGTTGGTCAACCGCTGCGCCTACGGGCTGGGCGGCACCGTGTTCGCCCGCCGCAACGGGCGCGACATCGCCGACCGCATCCGGGCGGGCGGCATTTCCATCAACGCGTTCGTCGCGCACGCCACCATTCCCGCGCTGCCGCTCGGCGGCGTCGGCGCCTCCGGATTCGGCCGCGTGCACGGGCCGGACGGGCTCAGGGAATTCACCTACGCCAAAGCCACCACGCGCCAGCGTTTCCCGTCCCCGTTGCCGCTCACCTCGTTCCGGCGCGACCACCGCGTGGACATGGTCGTCGACCTGCTCATCGCGGTCCTACACGGAAGGAAGCGCCAGTGACCTCCGATCCGATCGAACACACCCCCATCGCGATCGTCGGCGCGGGTCTGGGCGGCATCGGCCTGGCGATCAAACTCCGCGAGGCCGGATTCGACGATCTGGTGGTCCTCGAACGCGCCGACGACCTCGGCGGCACCTGGCGGGCCAACACCTATCCCGCTTGTGCCTGCGATGTGCCGTCCCACCTCTACAGCTACTCCTTCGCACCCAATCCGGAGTGGTCGCGCACCTATGGACGGCAGCCGGAAATCCTGAACTACATCCGCTCGGTGGCCATCGAACACGATGTCGTCCGCCACATCCGGTTCGGCGCCGAACTGCTCGACGCCCGGTGGGACGAGCAAGGTTCGCTCTGGCGGATCGAGACCTCGCGCGGCACGCTGACCGCGGACTTCCTGCTCTCGGCCACCGGGCTCTTCGCGGAGGCGAAGTATCCCCGGCTGCCCGGCATCGACTCCTTCGCGGGCACGTCCTTCCATTCGCTGCACTGGAACCACGATCACGATCTCAGCGGCGAGCGGGTCGCGGTGATCGGCACCGGCGCCTCGGCGGTGCAGTTCGTGCCGGAGATCCAGCCGAAGGTGGCCCAGCTGCTGCTGTTCCAGCGATCGGCCCCCTGGATCGTCCCGCGCATGGATCGCAGCACCCTCGAACTCGAGCGACGGCTGCTGCGCCGTATCCCGCTGGCGCAGCGCGCCATTCGCGGCGGGTTCTACGCGGCGATCGAGACCTTCGGGCTCATCTCGCTGGTCGATCAGCGCTTCCGGCACCCGTACGAAGCGCTGGGCCGACTGCAATTGCTGCGGCAGGTCCGCGACCGCGAGCTGCGCAAGAAGCTCACCCCCGACTACGTCATCGGCTGCAAACGAGCGATCTTCTCCGACACCTACCTACCGGCACTCGACCAGCCGAACGTCGACGTGGTCACCCAGCCGATCGCCGAGATCCGGCCGCACTCGATTCTGCTGCGCGACGGCAGTGAGCACGCGGTGGATACCCTCATCTTCGGAACCGGTTTCACCTCGATCCCGACCGCCTACGAGCGCTACGTCGGGCGCGACGGGCGAACGCTGGCGCAGCTCTATCGGGAACGACCGCAGAGCTATCTCGGTGTCGCGCTGTCCGGGTTCCCCAATTTCTTCTGCACGCTCGGTCCGTTCGGCGCCGCCGGTAACCAGTCCGCGATCTACATGATCGAATCCCAGATCGCCTACATCGTCGACGCCTTACGCGACGCGCGCTCCCGCGGAACGCGCCGGATCGAGGTGCGACCGGCAGCGCAGGCCGATTTCGTCGCGGAGATGGCTCGCCGCAGTTCGTCGACGGTATGGCTCACGGGCGGATGCCAGAGCTACTACCAGACGCCGGACGGGCTCAATGCCGGTCTCTACCCGAACTGGAGCTTCGAATACCGGCAGCGCACCAGCCGATTCGACACCGCGGCCTACGAGGTGACCCGGTGATCGGCGACATGCTCCGGATCGCCAGGGGGCGGCGCGGATATTCGGTCGCGGGCAGGGCCGTGCTGATCACCGGCGCGGGGCGCGGCATCGGCGGCGAACTGGCGGCGCTGCTGCACCACAAGCAGGCCTCGGTCGTGCTGGTCGATCTCGACCGGGACGCGGTCGACGCGGCAGCCGCCGCATTGGGCGATCGAACCCTCGCCATCGCCGCCGACGTCGCCGACCGCTCGGCGATGCGGGCGGTCATCGACCGGGCCGCCGACCATTTCGGCCGCTTGGACGTGGTGGTGGCCAATGCGGGCGTGGTGCCCCGCCCGGCGACGGTGCGCACGCTCGACGGGCAGGACTTCGACCGGGTGATGGACATCAACCTCACCGGTGTGTTCAACACCGTGCGCCCGGCGCTCGACCACGTCGTCGCCGCCGAAGGTCATGTGGTCGTGGTGTCGTCGTGCGCGGCGTTCGCTCCCGGCATGGCGGGAGCCCCGTACATGATCAGCAAAGCCGCGGTCGAACAGCTGGGTCGGGCGTTGCGGGTGGAACTGGCGCCCTTCGGCGCTTCGGCGGGCATCGCCTATTTCGGCATCGTCGACACCCGGATGACCCACGACACCCTCGATCACGACGAACTCGGCCGTGAGCTGGACGACCTGCTGCCGTGGCCGTTGAACACGCGCATCTCGGCGGCGCAAGCGGCCAGGACCATCGCGGACGGCATCGAGCGTCGCGCCGCGCGCACCATCGCACCGGCAGGGTGGGAGCCCTACGCGCTGCTGCGCGGGGCGGTCAATGTCGTGCTCGACAGCGCACTCGCTCACGACCGCCGCGTGCACGACCTGCTGCGCAAGGTCGAAGCACGCACGACAGCGTCGCCGTATGCCGGTCACGACGGCTCCAGGTCGCCCATCGCATCTCCACTCAGCACGGTCCGGCCGCAGCATGCGCCGTCCGACCCGAAGGAATCCCTCTCGTGAGCACTCCACGCTTCGACACGCTCCCCGCCGCCTTCCAGCACAACGCGGCCGTCGATCCCGACGCGATCGCGCTCCGCACTCCCGGCGACGCCGCCACCCTCACCTGGCGCGAGTACGCGACGCGGGTCCGGCTGATCGCCGCCGGGCTGTCGGGACTGGGCGTCCGGCGCGGCGACACGGTGGCCCTGATGATGTCCAACCGCATCGAGTTCTATCCGCTGGAGGTCGGGGCGCAGCATCTCGGCGCCACCAGTTTCTCCGTGTACAACACCGCGTCGCCGGAGCAGATCGCGTACGTTCTGGACAACGCCGGTGTGCGCGTGCTGATCTGTGAGCCCGGATATGTCGAACAGGTCCGCGCGAGCGGCGTCGAACTCGACCACATCGTCTGCGTCGACGACGCCCCGGAGGGCACTTTGTCGGTCGCTGACGTCATCGCCGCGGGCGAGCGAGACTTCGACTTCGACGCCGCGTGGCGCGCGGTCCAGCCCGATGACGTCGCGACGCTGATCTACACGTCGGGCACCACCGGCGATCCCAAAGGGGTGGAGACCACGCACGCGAACCTAATGTTCGAGTGCTACGCCGTCGATCAGGTGCTTGGCATCCGGTTCGGGGACACCATCACGTCCTACATGCCCACCGCGCACATCGCCGACCGGCTGACCGCGCTGTACTTCCAGGAGGTCTTCGGTACCCAGGTGACCTGCGTCGCCGATCCGACGGGGATCAGCGCCGCCTTGGCCGACCTGCACCCCACGATCTGGGGCGCCGTGCCCCGGGTATGGGAAAAGCTCAAAGCGGCAATCGAATTCGCGGTCGCCAACGAGCCCGGCGAGCAGCGCCAGGCCGCGTTGCGGTGGGCGTTGGCGGTCGCCGCCCAGCGCAGCGCTCATCAATCGGCCGGGGAGGCGGTGCCCGAATCCGTCGCCGCCGAGTGGACACGCGCCGATCGACTCGTCCTGTCCGGGCTGCGCGCGAAACTCGGTCTCGACCGCGTCCGCTGGGCGATGTCCGGCGCCGCGCCGATCCCCGCCGAAACGCTCGGATTCTTCGCCGGGCTCGGGATCCCGATCGCCGAGATCTGGGGCATGTCCGAACTCACCTGCATCTGCAGCGTCAGCCACCCCGGCGACGCCAGACTCGGCACCGTGGGCAAACTGTTGCCCGGCATGCGGGCCAGGATCGCCGACGACGGTGAACTCCACGTCCGCGGCCCGCTCGTGATGAAGGGCTATCGCGGTGAGCCCGGCAAGACCGCCGAGGCCGTCGACTCCGAGGGCTGGCTGAGCACCGGCGACGTGATCACCATCGATGACGCCGGATATCTGAGGGTCGTGGACCGCAAGAAGGAGTTGATCATCAACTCCGCCGGGAAGAACATGTCCCCCACCAACATCGAGAACGCGATCAAGGCGGCGACACCGCTGATCGGGGCGATCGCGGTGATCGGCGACGGCCGCCCCTACAACACCGCGCTCCTCGTCCTCGATGCCGAAACCGCCGGACCGTACGCCGAGCGGCACGACCTGCCCGATTGCTCGGCAGCGGCCTTGTCGGCCGACGCCGGCGTCATCGAGCAGATCGCCGCAGGCATCGCCGCAGGCAATGCGAAGCTCTCGCGGGTGGAGCAAGTCAAGCGGTTCCGCGTCTTGCCCACCTTCTGGGAAGCGGGCGGCGACGAAGTCACCCTTACGATGAAACTCGAGCGCCGGGTGATCGCCGAGAAATACGCCACCGAAATCGCCGGACTCTACGCAACTGACCTCGGCCTGGATGTCCACGAACCCGCCGGGCCTGTCGCCGCCCCGGTTGCCACCGGCTGAGCGAACCGGCGGCTGATCATCGCTCCTTGATCCAGTACATCCCACGACCGGACTCCGCGGGCGCACGCTTTTCGCGTGGCTCGATCCGGTCCAGCCGGTAGCCGAGCCGCCGGGCTACCGCGGCACTGCGGACATTCGCCTCGTCACAGTGGATCTCGACACGGTCGACGCCCGGCAGTGCCAAGGCGATACGGGTCAAGGCAGCTGCGCTGCGAGTGATCACCCCGTGGCCGGAGTGCGCGGTGTGACACCAGTAGCCGATCTCCACAGCTCGCGAGCCGAGCCGATCGTGCAGACCGACCGCGCCGAGCACGCTGCCGTCGGCGGCGAAGATGCCGAAGTTGAAACTGCCTGCGGCGCTGGGCCAGCTCTCGTCCGTCTCCCGGCCGAAAGCGCGTTGACTCTCCAGTGTCGCCGGTTCGGCGAGCCAGTCCATCCAGGGGTGGATCTCGTCGAACGAGGCGTTGATCGCCTCGAGTCGCGGCAGCAGGTCCTCCGGCTGCCATCGCCGTAACAGCAGCTCGTCCAGTTCGATCCGTTCCGGTGGCACGACGCCCGGTGCGAGCGCCGAGCACGGTTCGATGCTCATACCGATATCGTGGCCATCCGGCACGTGACCGTGCAAAGCGATTTCCGGCAGATCCATAGCCGGCCGCACGGGCCGCCGACGTTTCAGGCACCCCGGAGACGAACTTCGGTGTCCAGTTCGGCGGCGGTCTCGGTCAGTGCGGCGGCGTCCGGGTCCCCTCCGATCCGGGCGGCCAGTTCGGCCCGCGACAGGATGAGCATTCCTTGCGGCTCGGACCCGAAGGCACCTTCGATTCTGATCTGCCCTTCCTCGAGGACCAGGTACGCGTCCGGTTGGCCGGTGGCCAGCAACCGGCGTAGATCATCCGCCGTGACTCGGCCGAAACGCTGTGCGCTGCTCGACGACGTGTCTGCTGCATTGGTGTTTTCCGCATCCATGGTGACCGATTGCCCGGGTGATCCCGCGGGAAACCGCTGGTCACCCCGGACCAGCCGGTGGTGTCGCCGCGGCAGCGTCAGGCCAGGGCGAGGATCGAGACGATGGCCGGGCTCGTCAACGCCGGAGCGCCCGCTGCGCGGCATTCACGCCGCACATCCCGTGCGCCCCTGGGCCCGGCGGTGTGGCCGCCGAGCACAGGTAGTGACCCGGCACGCCTACGTCATAGGGCTGCAGGGTCCTACGCGGACCGAACAGCAGCTGTGTGATGTCCTTCGCGCCGGTCATAATGTTGCCGCCCACATAGTTGGGGTTGTATTCGGCGAATTCCGCCGCGCTGCGCACGCTGGTTCCGACTATGCGGTCGCGAAAACCGGGGGCGAAGCGTTCGATCTGGGCGGTGATCTCCGCCGTGGCGTCGCCGGGATAGCCGTGCGGGACATGAGCGTATGCCCAGATCGGATGGATGTCGCCCGCCGAACGTTGCGGATCGGCGAGATATTGCTGCCCCACCAGTACGAAAGGTCGTTCGGGCATGCGACCGCGATGGATCTCGCGTTCGGTGGCGGCGATCTCGGCGAACGTGCCGCCGAGGTGCACCGTCCCCGCCCGGCGCGCCGCCTCCGCCGTCCACGGCACGCCGCCGTGCACCGCGAAGTCGACTTTGCAAGCACCCGGGCCGTAACGAAACTCTTGATACGACTTCCGGATTCGAGGCGGCAGGCGGTCGCCGAGGATCTCCGCGACCGCGGTCGGCGCCAGGTCCCACATGGTCAGTTCCGCCGGCGGCAGATCGGACACCGACCGCACCCGCACGCCCGTTTCGATCTTTCCGCCGAGGTCGCCGAGGGCCGCCGCCATGGCGTCGGTGATCCGTTGCGATCCACCCGCGGCGACCGCCCAGCCGTAGGCGTGGCCCGCGGTGAGGATGCCAAGGCCGATGCTCGCGCTGAGCGGCCGGTGCAGCGGGTGGAAGGCATGCGCGGCGACGCCGCCGAACAACCCCCTCGCCTGCTCGGTGCGGAACAGTCCGGCGAGCAGCGTGGCCGGAACCACGGCGGGAATCCCGAAGCGCGCCAGCCGCACCGGGTGGCGCGGCACACGCAGCAGTGGCCGCATGATGTCGGGGCTCATCCGGTCGTAGCCCGCCGCCGTCCGCTCGAACAGCAGTCGCCACGCACGGCCGTCACCGCCGAGCCCGGCCGCGGTCTCCGCGACCGAGCGCAGCAGCACGCCCGCGGTGCCGTCGTCGAGCGGATGGGCGCAGTCGATCTCCGGCCAGGCCCAGGTCAATCCGTAGCGCTCCAGGTCGAGACCGCGCAGGAAAGGAGAGCCGACCGCCATCGGGTGGATGGCCGAGCAGTGGTCGTGCAGCAGACCGGGCACGATCGCCTCGCCGGTGCGAGTGCCGCCCCCGATCTCGTCGGCGGCCTCCAGCACGGTGACGTCCCAACCGGCTCGGGCCAAGGTGATGGCCGCGGCCAAACCGTTGGGGCCGCCGCCGACCACGACTGCGCTGCTCATGTCGCTCTCCGTCCCTCGTGGCCGACCGTCAGCCGACCGTCTGCGGCGCGAGCACCCGAGTCGATTCCTCCAGCGGCGTCGGCACGGTGTAGCCCGCGCGCCGCCACGTCACCTCGTGCGGGATCGGGCCGTCGGGCAGCCACGGCTGCGCCTCGACCGCGTCGCGCACTCGCCAGGTGCCGCGTTCGACGACGCCGAGCGCCGCGTCGATGACCTGATACTCCTGGACGCCGCGGTGGATCGGCTGCGATTCCACCCACACCACGATCCATTCTCCCGGAGCGAACCCCACTCGGGACTGCACGGCCTCGATCAGGTCCAGATTGTGCAGGTGACCATCGCCGAAGTTGAACCCGATCAGCGAGTTGCAGCCGAATTCCGCTTCCCGCACGGTCCAGCGATCGATATCGGGAATGTGGGTGTACAGCAGGGAGAACAGGCCGCGGCCTTGGCTGTGCATCGAGCGCCACGCGATCGTCTGTTGCATGGTGATCTCCGCGACCTCGGGCGGGTAACCCATCGCACGCAGCTGGTCGATCTGGTTCACGGTGGGCCGGTGCGCGATGGTGTTCAGCTTCTCCTCCGCACCGGGCGCGAAGGCCCACAGGGCCGAGGCCCAGTTGCCCGCGTACTGGCGCATCGACGGCAGGAACGACACCAGATCGGGGCGCAGATTACCGAGGATCGGGAAGAACACCAGCGCCGCGACGATCGCCACGGCCAGCCACGGCGAGGAGATGTCGGCCAGACCGTAGCCGCCCCCGTTGGGGAAGCCCAGGAACAGGAAGATGCTCAGGTAGGCGAACAGGACGTTCCACTCCAACGGCACCGCCAGCGGGAACGTCGAGGTGATGAACGCGTGGAAGACCACCATCAGCACCACTCCGGCCAGGGTCAGCCAGTGGTTGGTGGAGAACAGCAACACCAGCGGCGTGACGATCTCGACGGTCGTGCCTCCGACATGGGCCATGAACGAGGCGACCTTCGACGGCCGGATGTCCCTGGGGAAGTCACGGTAGTGCAGCCGCTTGATCCACTTGGCGGGCACGCCCGGGCTGTTGGAGATCATCGGCGGTACCACGTTGGTGAAGTGCTGCCCGAACTTGGACACGCCCGCTCCGATCCACACCACGCAGATCAGCAACTTGGCGGCGATGATCATGTCGACGAACGGCAGCACCGCGAAGAACACCAATGCGGGCAGGTACTGCTCGCCGCGCGCGGTCAAGAAGATCGTCTTGTCCCGCAAGCCGCACAGTACGTACAACACGATCGGAGCGACGAGCAGCGCGGGATTCACCAGGCCGGAGGTGTTGTCCGGCAGCGCCGCGCTCAGCGAGGCGCTCGGCACGCCGGGCAGCACGATCGCCGCCAGGAGCGTCCCGAGGAACGCCAGGTACAGCAGCACATCCGCCACCGTGCGGGTGTCACCGCCGGTGAACGGCACCCGTCGCCACGGCCGCATGCGAATCGAGCCGGGGCGGGCGTAGAACATGATTCCGCCGGTCATCGGCTTGAACTTGCCCGCGAGCGGCCCCCACGACCCGGCGATGCCGAGCGCCTCGATCAAGACGGTCCACAGCACCAGCTTCTGGTAGACGATCGGCTCGTTCCACCAGGCCGCGACATCCCAGAACGGGCCGACGCCGGAACTCCAGGTCGCCACGGCGACGCCGCCCAGCGCCGAGACCAGCAGAACCTTGAGCAGATAGATCGTGTGGATCATCCTCGGCGAGCCGAAACCGAATTCGACCCAATGCAGGGCCAAAGTTCTCATCCGCTCCCGCAACGGCTGATCGAGGAACGTCGTCACGTCGACGGGCGGGAAATCCGCTGTTTTGAATCCCATTGTTCGGACCTTTCTTATCCGATGAATAAAGCGCATGCGAGGACCCGGCCGAATGCGGTTCGGATCATGGGAGTTCCGCTCACCGCCGAGCGGATTGTTTCTATGTGGTGGTGACGATCGCGTCGGCGACCAGCGCGCGGAGCTTTCGTTTGTCGATTTTGCCGACCGGATTCCGTGGCAGCGCTTCGGTGAGTTCGATCGACACCGGAACCTTCGCGCGGGCGAGAGTTCTCCGGCAGTGCTCGACGAGATCCGCGGCATCGACCCGCGCGCCGGGCATCGTCACCACATGCGCGACCGGTACCTCGCCGAGGACCGGATCGGGCGCCCCCACCACCGCGGCTTCCAGAACGGCGGGATGGGCGTGCAGGACGTTCTCGATCTCCTTGGGATAGATGTTCTCGCCACCCCGGATGATCATGTCCTTGATCCGGTCGACCAGCACCAGGTATCCGTCCGGGTCGAAATAGCCGACGTCACCGGTATGCAGCCAGCCGTCGACCACCGTGTGCGCGGTCGCCTCGGGTCGGCCGAGATAGCCTCGCATCACGTTCGCACCCCGGATGACCACTTCCCCGCTCGTCCCGGCGGGCACGACCCGACCGTCGGCATCCATGATCGCCACGGTCTGCCCTGGCAGTGGCCGCCCGACCGTGCCCGGCTTCCGCGGTCCGCCGGGCGGATTCAGTGTCGACGCGCAGGTACCCTCGGACAGTCCGTAGCCTTCGACGATCGGAACACCGAAACGCGTTTCGAACCGCGCGATCAGTTCCGCGGGCATCGGCGCGGCTCCGCAGATCGCACGGCGCAACGACGACGTGTCCGGCGCCGAACTCTCCGGCTGCGCGACGAGCATCGCGTAGATCGCGGGAACGCCCGAAAAATAGGTCGGACGAACACGTTCCACGATGCCGAAGAACGCCGAAGCCGAGAATCGGCCCGCGATCGTGGCCCGGCCACCGGCGAGCAGCGGCGACAGGACGCTCACCACGATCCCGTTGACGTGGAACAGCGGCAGGATCAGCAAGCTGTGGTCGGTGTCGTTCAATGCCAGTGCCCCGACCAGCATCGCGCACATGGCGGCGATATTGGCGTGGTCGAGCACGACGCCCTTCGGCTGCCCGGTGGTGCCACTGGTGTAGATGATCAGCGCCGCGGCGCTTGGATCCACCTGCGCCGATTCGGGCCCGGCGACCTCGGCGCCCGGTCCGGCCACCTCGGTCACATCCAGCGTCGCACCTTCGCGTCCGCCTTCGGTCACGACCACCTTCGCCCGGCAGTCCTCGACCTGATAACGCACCTCCTCGACGGTCGAATCCGGCTTCACGGGGCTGACCGCGGCACCCAGCCGCCATGCCGCGAAAAGAATGACGACGAATTCGAGTCGATTCGACAATACGACCGCGACGACGTCGCCTTCACGAACGCCATTCGCGTACAGGACGGCTGCGGCCGTACGTACCCGTTTCACGAAAGTCTGATTGTCGAGTTGCTCGCGGTCGTCCGCAATACAGGGGCCGGACGGATTCCAGGTCGCCCTGACCTCCGGAATTTCCACAACGTGCTGCACTTATGTCCTCACCTACTTCGGGGTGACGGGGATTACAATCCAAGTTAGATCGGGTGCGAGAACCCGGCTACGGGCCCGCATCCCAGAGTTTTCGGCGGGCTTTGTGCCGATGGCACAAAAGAAAGCGGAATGCGTCGGAGCCGCCGCGCCGGTTCCGGTACGGTCCCGGCATGAGCGTTGACGTGGACACGACCATCCGCGATGTCGCCGGACGCGTCAAAGCCGATCTGGACCGGCTGACCGCCGAGATGACCACGATGTTCGCCGAGGTGATCCCGGAATTCCGCCACGACGACGAAGTGCGACGGCTGATGATCGCCAGCACCGCGTCCAACCTCACCGCGATCCTCGACATGCTCATGCTGAGCATCTCGCGCGACGACATCACCGTGCCGCCCGCCGCCGCCGAGTACGCTCGCCGGTTCGCCCAGCACGGGATGTCCCTGGAGGCCCTGCTGCGCGCGTACCGCCTCGGCGAACACATGTTCATGCAGCAGACCATCGCCGCGCTCCGGCGTGCCGAGACACCCGCCGATCTCGCCCTGGCGACCACCAGCCGGGTCGCCGTGCTGGTCAACAGCTACATCGACCAGGTCATCGAAGGTGTCATCGACATCTACGAGAGCGAACGACGCCGCTGGGACGCGCGCTCGGACACCACCCGCGCGGCCCAGATCCGCGCGGTGCTCGACACCGAGAACCTCGACGTGGCCTCCGCGGAGGAGATGTTGTCCGCCTCGCTGCGGGGGTGGCATATGGCCGCCGTCCTCTGGGTGCCCGAACCCGGCGCGGCATCGATCGAACTGCTGCGCGCCGGTACGTCGATGCTCGCCACCGCGACCGGCAAACACCCGCTGACGGTCCTGGTCGACGAGCAGAACTGCTGGGCGTGGATATCGTCGGTCGGCAAACCGTCACTGGATGCCGACCGGCTCGAGCGAGAACTGCGCCGCCGCCCGGGAATTCGCGTCGCGATCGGCGATCCCGGCCCCGGACTGGCCGGGTTCCGGCAGACCTTCCGCGATGCCCAGCGCGCTCGTGGCCTCGCGTTGCTCGCCGACCCCGGTCGTCCGCTGACCGTGCACTCCCGGGTGGCGCTGGCGAGCCTGCTCATCGACCATCTGCCCGACACGAGAGCGTGGGTCCATCGGGTGCTCGGCGATCTCATGCGCGACGACGAGACCACCGCTCGTCTGCGCGAGACGGTGCAGACGTATCTGGAGGCCCGCGGCAGCCTCACCGACGCCGCGGCGCGCATGCACGTCCACAAGAACACCGTCCACTACCGGATACGCAGGGCCGAAGAGGTGCTCGGTCATCCGTTGACGGTGAATCGGCTGGAGACCGAGATCGCCCTGATGCTCGCCGAGCAACTCGGCCTCGGCCGCGTGAAGTGAGCCGGGCCGTCGGGTCACGACCGCTGCCGATGCGCGCCACGGCGATTCGCTGTGGCGTGTGAGCCGCGGCGGCCCGATACTTGGAGCAGGTTGGACCGATTCCGAGGTGGGAGATGAAAGTGATCGGGGTGGGCTCGGACGGACTTGTCGCGGCCGGTGATACCTGGGGTATTTCCGGGCCGCAGTTCCTCGCCGTCTATATACCGCTCGTGCTGGTGGCCCTGTTCGTGGGGATCTGGCTGCGATCGCGGGTGACGGGCGCGGATCCGGAAACCGACGCGGTCGCCGCGCCGGGCGCGGAATTGACCTCGCCCGAGCTGGGAATGCTGTACGGCGACCAGAACGCCGTACTCGCGGCGATGGCGCGGTTGCGCGGCGTCGACGCGATCGATTCTGGCGCCGCGCCGGTTCGCGCACTCACCGCGCAGGAGCGTGGGCAGCTGAATCCGTTCACCGTGTCGGTGTACGACCGGCTGGCGGCGGGGCAGCGCAAGACCGTCGGCGCGATCGTCGGCGGGTCGCTCGACGCGCTGCGCACCAGGATGGTCGACCTCGGGTACTTCCCCGGGCCCGACATGCGCCACGGTCTGCGTGACGCGGGCATGCCGCTTCTCGTCACCGGCGCGCTCGGCGTGGTGCGGATCATCGCGGGCGCTTCGCACGGGAACCCGGTCGGGGTGCTGGTGGTGCTGGTGATCGCGCAGGCGCTCGGCTATTGGTTGGTGGTGCGCAAGCCCCGGCTCACCGCGCTGGGTGTGCGTGCCCGGGACGCCGCGTCGGAGCGCAATCGGTATCTGCGGCCCAGCAATTCGCCTTCCTACGCGACCTATGGCGCCGAGAGCGCGGCACTCGCGGCAGCTGTTTTCGGCATCGGTGCGCTCGTCGCGCTCGATCCCGGACTTGCCCAGGCAGTCGCGCCGCCGAGCGCGTCGGGCGGAGGGGACGGCGGGGGCGACAGCGGCGGGGACAGTGGCGGGGACGGAGGCGGATGTGGCGGCGGCTGCGGCGGCGGCTGCGGCGGTTGCGGTGGATGAGCGCCCCGGCCCGCTGCCACCGGACGCGCTCGGTATCGGCTGGCGACCCGAGATCTGCGGGGTGATAGCCGCCTTGGCGGGGCTCGGATTCTGCGAGGTCATCGCGGAGTCGTTACCCCGGGACCCCCGCCACGCCGGGCAGCTCGCCGTCCCCGAGGAACTGGCCGCTCTGCGGGCGCGCGGCGTCGCCGTGGTGCCGCACGGCATCTCGCTGTCGCTCGGCGGCGCGGAGCCGGTCGCGGGCCATCGCGTCGAGCATTTGGCGGCCTGCGCGGCGGCGGTGGCGGCTCCGCTGGTGAGCGAGCACGTCGCTTTCGTACGCGCGGGCGGCCTGGAGGCAGGTCACCTGCTACCGGTACCGCGGACCCGCGAAGCGCTGGACGCACTCACCCGCAATATCGCCCGGACCCAGGCGGCGCTCGACGTCCCGCTCGCGGTGGAGAACATCGCGACGCTGTTCGACTGGCCCGACGACGAATACACCGAAGCGGAATTCCTGTCCGAACTCGTCGAACGCACCGGGGTATGGCTGCTGCTCGATCTCGCGAACGTCTACGCGAACGCCCGCAACCGCGGTCGCGACCCGCTCGCCGAGCTCCTTCGCCTGCCCGCCGAACACGTGGCGTATTGCCACGTCGCGGGCGGTCACGAATCCGGCGGCCGCTATCACGACACCCACACCGACCCGGTTCCCGGCGAAGTTCTCGCGCTCGTGGCGGAATACACCGCGCATCGTCCGGCGCCGATCATGCTGGAGCGCGACGGCAACTATCCGCTCGCGGCCGAATTGCTCGATGAACTGGACGCCATCGCGGCCGCCGTCGACCGCCCGCCGATCACCGCGGGCGCCAGGGCGGTACTGGCGTGAGCGCCGCGTCCCGACCGGCGCGGCCGCCTGACGACGCGACGCTGGCCCAGCGGCAAGCAGCGCTGGTGCGTGCGCTCGTCGCGGGAGCCACGGTGCCGCCCGGATTCGATGCCGAGGCCGTCGGCGCCGCGGCGGAGGCGCTGTTGCGCAAGCGCGCCGGCGAGGTGGCACGCCGTTTCCCGCTGCTGGTGCACGCGTGCGAGGGTGACTTCACCGCCCGTTTCACGGCATGGGCACGGAATCACCCGAAGACGACCACCTCCGCCGACGCCGCCGCCTTCGCGACCGCCACCGGTCTCGACTGGAGGGCCGCACCTCGCCGCCGGGGGGTAACGCGCTGGTTGCGCCGGTGACGCGGATAGACCTGCCTGAGTTCGGACCGGCCCCGGTCTACGAGCGGCGCGCTTCCACCCGGACCGCGGGGTCGGCGGCGTCGCGACGCTCCTCGAGCCACACACTGATCGCCACCGTCACATACGCAGCGACGGTCGCCATCCCCGGCAGCATCAGCATGAGCATGAGAAACGAAAGCATCGAAGACACAAGCCCTCCCGGACAACGCGATGGAAACTGTCGCACCGGTGCGCTGTACTGCGTCACCGTCACGCCCGGCATACCCACGACCGGAGGTCCAATCTCGACCGGGCAGCCCGAGGGGGTGTGATAGATATCACACAAGCAATCTGCCATGTCGTCTGCCCCATGACCGGGACAATCGGCGCTCCGCCGCAACCGTGGTAGACCGGTCACCATGCGGTTGCTCATCATCTCCGATACGCACGTGCCCAAGCGTGCGCGGGATCTGCCGGAGTTGCTCTGGCGCGAGGTCGACGCCGCCGACGCGGTCGTACACGCGGGCGACTGGGTGGAGGCCGCCTTGCTGGACCGCCTGGAGGCACGTAGCGCGCGTCTCGTCGGCGTCTACGGCAACAATGACGGTCCGGAGCTGCGTGCGCGGCTGCCCGAGGTCGCCCGCGCCGAACTCGACGGACTCCGGCTGGCGGTGGTGCACGAAACCGGACCCGCGAAGGGCCGGGAGGAACGCTGCGCCCGGGACTTCCCGGATACCGACGTACTCGTCTTCGGCCACAGCCACATTCCGTGGGACAGCGTCGCGGACAGCGGGTTGCGCTTGCTCAATCCCGGCTCGCCCACCGACCGCCGCCGCCAACCGGAACACACCTATCTCACCGCGCGGATACAGTCCGGGCGGCTGAGCGGGGTAACGCTGCACACCGTTCCGAACCGCTGACCTCTCGGCGCACCGCACTCCGAACGCCGCTTCCCACGGTGCGCACTCGCCTCAGCGCCTGGTCGCGGTCAGCACTTCCAGGGTCACCGGTTCGATGAAACATCCGCCCGGGTCGATCGCCAGCAATGTGTCGGTGACCAGCTGTTCGAAAGCGGCCCGCCGGTCACCGAGAAGCCGGTACAGCGGCAACGAGGTGGAGTAGAGGTACCCGATCGCCTGCTCGATCGTCCACGAACGCTGAAATTCGTGGACCACCCGGTGCACACGCGGGAAGGACGATCGAGCCAGGATGTCTTCGTGCGACTCCTGGCCCTCGGCGGGCGTCGTCCTACCCGACCACTGTTCCGGCGGCAGGAAACGGCACTGGACCTCTTCGATGGCTCGCTGCCACGTCGTAGCCGGACGCACGAGACAGCTGTCGTTGGCGAGCACGATCGCGCCGTTCTCCTCGATCATGCCGGACAGGGCCGCCAAGACTTCCGCACGGTCCATCCAATGGAACGACCGGCCCATGGTCACCAGCCGGAAGCGGCCGAGCCCAGCTGGTAGATCCGCCGAACCGCCTTGCGTCCACGCGACGTTCGCAACCCCGGCGGCTTCCGCACGGCGGGCGGCTTCGACGAGCATCGTGGGTTCGGGATCCATGCCCACCGCGTCGGCCATGTGCCGCGCGAGCGGGACGGTGAGTTGGCCTGTGCCGCAGCCCAGATCGAGGAGGCGTCCGGCGCCGTCGAGACGCAGGCGCCGGACGAGCTCGTCGAAGAACCGCCGCGGATAGTCCGGCCGGTAGCGCGCGTAGTGCCAAGCGGTTCCGGCGAACAGGTCGTCTGTGATCCCGTCGGCTGCTTCGGTCATGATCGGCCCCCCTTCGTCCCGGAACTCGTCCGGGAGCGACACGGAGACTCGATAGTAACCTCAGTCGCCGCGGTCGCCCGCCAGCGCCAGATGACGATCGGTGGCGGTCTCGGTGATCGCGGTGGAGATCTTGGGCAGGGCGTAGGGGTGGTTGCGGCCGAGCCAGTCGAGCATTTCCTCACGGACCGCGCAGCGCAGGTTCCACACGTCGTCGGCGTCGGCGGCCGACATCGTCGCGCGCACCACGATGTTCGTCGGCGTGCTGTCGGTGACCTGCAGACCCCAGGCGCGACCGTCCCAATCCGCGCGCGTTCGCAGATACTCCTGCAAGTGCTCACGCAAAAGCGGCACCGGTGTGCTGTGGTCCAGGTACAGGAAAACCGTACCGGTGATCTGCGGCCCGCCACGCGACCAGTTCTCGTACGGCTTGTTGTTGAAGTAGGAGACCGGCATGGTCAGTCTGCGGTCGTCCCAGATCCGGACGGTGAGGAATGCGAGGGTGATCTCCTCCACGATGCCCCACTCTCCCTCCACCACAACGGTGTCCCCGATCTTGACCGAGTCCCCGAACGCGATCTGCAATCCGGCGATCAGGTTGCTCAGTGTCGACTGGGCGGCGACACCGGCGATGATGCCGATCACCCCCGCCGAGGCCAGCAGCGAGGTGCCCAGGGTCCGCAGGCTCGGCACCAGCAGCAGGATCACGACGGCGGCGGTCGTGACCACCAGGACCGAGGTGACGATCCGGCGCACCAGGCCGAGCTGGGTGCGCAGTTGCCGAACCCGCGTGATGTCCTGGGTGCGCCGGGCATACGAGCGCAGCGTGTTCTCCGCGACCGCGTCGGCGGCACGGATGACGCCCCATGCCGCTGCCATGATCGCCGCCGTCGCCAGGACGGTCCTGATCATCGCGTCCTGGCGCAAATCCAGGTGGGCCAACGGGTAGGTGGCATGCAAGGCCATCGCGCCGAGCAACACCTGCACAGGCAATTGCACCCGGCGCAACAGAGTGGGAAGTTGGTTGCCCGGGCGTCTACGGGCGCTGTAACGCAGTAAGCGATCGAACAGCAAACCGGCCGTCACGGTGATGGCCACCGTACCGAGAAGCACGATGAGCGGCCGTAGTATTTCCTCCAACGGATCGAACTCCTTCTCCTCGTCCACTCACCCTGCCGCGGTGCAGAACTTTTCGCCGCATCGGTAGCGCATCGCCAGTATTCTCGAGCGCACGATGCCGCTCAGCTCCCGCGTAGGTGAGTGCAATGCTGAGCTTCCTGCTCCAGCGAAGCGGGCCTTCAGCTGGTCCCCGCTCTTCGCCGGGTGGCGTTCCTACAGGAGCGCCAGCGCGAGGCTCAGCACCGTCAACACCAAAACCCATGCCGCGATGGTCCATTCGACGGGCAGCTCCGTGCCGGGATAGCCGCTGCCGCCGCGTCGGGCGGCGCGATACTGCGAGCGCGAGGCCGAGATGGACATGACATCCTCCTTCGGTCGATTGCGTCATTCGGGCGCATACCCGGTTTCTCCGTCGATCGTCGCCACGCCCGTTGTGGCGAATGCCACCCCCGGCCTGTGCTTCGAGCGCAAGCCGTTGTCCGGCATGGATTCTCGGCCCGCGGTGGAGCCGACCAACGCGTCATTGCCGACCGGAACGGCTGCGGTAATGCAGGTCGTCCAGTGAGAGGGGCGGAACGTATCGGGTCACCAGCGTGCGGTCCCACCACGCTCGGGTGCGAGCCAATTCGCGAGGTGTGGTGAAGCGGTAGAGATACAGTTGCGCCCGGACGAAGCGCGGTGCGGCCTGCGGGAACGGATTGTTCCGTAGCAGTCGCAGCGTGGCCGCGTCGTTTTCCAGCAGTCGTGTCAAGAAGGGGCCCAGCCACGACTGCGCGTAACGCGGTGAGGCGGCGGCGAACCACATGAGCCAGTCCAGCCGCAGATGGTACGGGGCCCATTGGCGCGGGAGCCGGCGCGGATCACCGGGCTTGCCCTTGAACTCGTATTCCTTCCACCGCGTCCGGTCGGTGACGGCCGGCTCGTCGGTGCCTTCCACGACCACCTCGTAACGGGTGCGGCCGATACTGCCGAACGCTCCGTAGGTGTTGACCAAATGATAGGGGTCGAACGACCGGTTCATGGCCTGATGACTCGAGATCAGATTGCGGGCGGGACGGTAACTCAGGAAGACCACCGACGCGGCGAACGCGATGACCAGGCCGGTGAACCACGCCGGCGGTGCCGGCAGCGACGGCGCTGCCGGCACCGGGAGCACCGCCGAGGCCGCGGACCCACTCACGGCGCTGCACGCGAGAACGATCGTCAGCCAGTTCAGCCAGGCGAAATTGCCCGACAGCACCAGCCACAGCTGGGTGATGACGACGACGGCCGCGGCGATACTCGCCACCGGCTGCGGCGCGAACAACCCGAAGGGCACGACGAGCTGCGCGAAGTGGTTGCCCAGTACCTCCGCCCGGTGCAGCGGCTTGGGCAAATGGTGGAAGAACCAGCTCAGCGGCCCCGGCATCGGCTGCGTCTCGTGGTGGTAATACAGGCAGGTCAGATCGCGCCAGCACCGGTCACCGCGCAGTTTGATCAGTCCGGCGCCGAACTCCACCCGGAACAGCAACCAGCGGGCGAGCCACAGCACCAGCACCGGCGGCGCGGTGCGGTCGTTGCCGAGGAAGATCACCAGGAACCCGCATTCCAGCAGTAGTGACTCCCACCCGAACGCGTACCAGTCCTGCCCGACGTTGACGATCGACAGGTAGAGCACCCACAACAGCGCCCACATCAGCATCGCTGCCCATAGCGGCACCAGATCGGCGGCGCCGGCCACCATCGCCGCGGCCAACGCCGCACCGAACCACGACACGACGGCGAAGAACCGGTCGGAATAGTGGACATGGAAAATGCTCGGCGTGCGCCGGAAGGAGCGCCGGGCCAGCCAGCGCGGCACGGGCAGCATGCCGTGCTCCCCGATCAGCGCCCGGAATTGGCGGGCGGCGACCACGAAGCCGATCAGATAGACGGCTGCGACACCGCGAGTCAGCAGCTGCCTGCTCAACCAATATTCGGATGCGGTGAACCAGTCCATGCCCGCAACTCCTCCGACCGCGGACCTTCGTTCCCATCCGGGCGCATACCCGGCCCGGCGGCAGGGAAACCGCTACTACATCGGGTACAGGCTGTGCTTGCGCGGGTTGTGTTCGGCAGCCGCCTCTTTGTCCCGCAGGAGCTGCAGCGCGTGCCGTATTTCCAGCCGGGTCCGGGAAGGTTCGATGACGGCGTCGATGTATCCGCGTTCCGCCGCGATCCACGGCGTCGCCACGGTAGCGTTGTACTGGTCGATCATGAACTCTCGTACGGCTGCGCGCTGCTCCTCCGGCACCTGTGACAGCTGACGTCTGCCCGCGATGTCGACCGCGCTCTCCGCACCGATCACCGCGATGCGGGCGGTGGGCCAGGCGAGGCTGATGTCGGCGCCGAGTTGCTTGCACGCCATGAAGCCGTACGCGCCGCCGTAGGACTTGCGCACCACCACGTTGATGATGGGCACGGTCGCCTCGATGATCGCGCGGAACACGCGACCGCCGCGGACGATGACACCGTTGCGCTCCTCCTCCACGCCGGGGAGCACGCCGGGAGTGTCGACCACGAACACCAGGGGAATGCCGAAGGCATTGCACAGCCTGATGAAATGCGTTGCCTTGTCAGAGCATTTCGCGTCGACCGCGCCGCCGAGAACCAGCGGCTGGTTGGCGACGACACCCACGCTGCGGCCGTCCACGCGCGTGAAGCCGGTGATCAGATTCGCCGCGGTGGCCGAACGGATCTCGTGGAAATCGCCGTCGTCGAAGATGCGCAGCAGGATCTCGTGCATGTCGTATCCCTCGCGGTCGGAGTCCGGGATGATCGACTCGAGCTCGAGATCGGTGGCGGTGATCTCGGGTTCCAGACCCGGGTTCACGATCGGCGCCTGCTCCAAGCAGCTCGACGGCAGGTAACTCAGGTATTTGCGGGCCCAGTCGAACGCCTCCTGCTCGGTGGTGGTCACGTGATGGATCGTGCCGTTGCGCGCCTGCACGTGGGCGCCGCCCAACTCCTCCGCGGTCACGTCCTCGCCGGTCACCGTCTTGATCACCTCGGGTCCGGTGACGAACATGTAGGAGTTCTCGGTCGCGACGAGCACGTCGGTGTTCACCGGGCCGTACACCGAACCGGCGGCGCACTTGCCGAGCATGATGGAGACCTGCGGAACGAACCCGGACAGCCGTTCCTGGCGTCGGCTCATGTGCGCGAACCAGGCCAGCGAAGTCACCGCGTCCTGGATCCGGGCGCCACCGGAATCGTTGATCGCCACCACCGGGCACGCCTTCTCGAAGGCGAACTTCAGGATGTGGGCGACCTTCCGGCCGAACATCTCGCCGACCGAGCCGCCGTAGACCGTCTGGTCGTGTGCGATGACCACGACCGGCCGCCCGTCGATGCGACCGTGCCCGGTGACCACTCCGTCGCCGTACTTCGCGTCCGGCGCTCCCGGCGTGCGCGCGAGTGCGCCGATCTCGACGAACGTTCCCGGGTCGAGCAGCGATCGCACCCGCTCGCGGGCGCTGGGGATGCCTTTGTTCTGTCGTTTCGCGATACCGGACGCACCGGCAGGCTCCTCGGCGATCGCGAGGGTGCCCCGCAACTGCTCCAACTTCTCGCGCGTGCCGACCATCCGAAACTGCCTCTCGACCTCACTGGCTGTTGCGCAGACGATAGGGGGCTGGACGGCGAACGCCGTGGCGCCGAGTCGATTACTGGGTAGCTCACAACGCGCGGACGGCCGCGTTGGCACGGTGCCCTATGGATCGGCCCGGCATCGCGTGGGCGATCTCCGCCGTGATCCGACCGGGTCCGAGACTTCCCTTGCGAGCTGGCAGGATTCGGTGCATGAGTTTCACCGGGGACGATGTCCGGGCCTTCGCGCTGTCGCTACCGGAGACATCCGAACAATTCACCTGGGGGATGCCGACCTTCCGGGTCGCGGGCAAGCTGTTCCTCACCCTTCCCGAGTCCGAGACCTCGATGGCGGTCCGCTGCCCCATCGCCGACCGCGACGAACTCGTCGTCGCCGAACCGGACAAGTTCTGGATCGCCGCGCACGAAGCAGGCAACGCCTGGGTCCGTGCGCGGCTGACCGCCCTCGACGACCGGGAGGAACTCGAAGCCATCGTGCACGACTCGTGGCGGCAGGCCGCACCACGGCATCTGCTCGACGACGCCGGGTGACCTGCTCGACGCCCCGGCGTCAGCGTGCGCGGCGGCGGCGTGGCCGTGGCGCGAGTCTCAGACCGAAGAGCAGATCGGTATTGCGGACCGGTGTCGATTGTTCCGACTTCCGGAGCAGTCCCGCTTCGCGGATCCAGCTGTGATGCCAGTGGTACAGATCCGGCAGCGTCACCTCGCACGCCGCGGCGAGCCTGCGGAGGCGGAAACCCGCTCCGCCGATGGCGCCGGCGAACAGCTTGGTGTTCGGTGTGGGGCGTGATTCCTGGTGGACGCGGGCTTCGTACAGCAGAGGCCGCGCCGACGGCGGAATCACCCACACGTACAGGTCCGGAGCGTGGGTGTAACCGATCGGGCCGTTGAAGATCAGCGCGTCCGCGGCGAGCGCGACGCAGGGGATCGCGTTGAGTTCCATCGCGGTGGCGCCGGTGAAGAGCGCGGTGACGATCGCCGCCGCGTCCACCGGATCGGCGGTCCTGGCCCGGACCCGGGCGACCAGGTCGTCATCGATCGGGACCGTCGTCAGCCCCGGCCCGACCGAGTAGGCCAGGTCCGGCGGCAGATCCAGGCGCATCCCGTGCAGCAGGAACGCCGCTTGGGCGCCGCGCAGGCGCGTGATCGTGTGCCCGCGGCTGGGGCTGTCGGCGACGAGGCCGCCGAGGAATCGGTACAGGCTCAGAATGTCGTTCCACTCGTCCACCAAACCGGCGCCCTGCTGGAAGCGGTCCGGCACGCTGAGGCGAGGTTGCAGCACCGAGAGCATGTATTCGGCCAGGCCTGCCCCGCGCGGCCCCAGCCAGCTGCCGACGCCGTTCTGGTTCAGGTCGTGCCTGCACGGTCGCCCGGTGTGTTCGGCCAGCCACCGGCAGGCCAGCTGGATCCCGTCGGCGTAGACGGCGTCGATGCGCGCGAATTCTTCCGGTGGCAGGCTCCGGTAGGCATCGGCCCGGAAAGTGGTGACGTCCCCGTCGGAGATCTGCGGCAGCAGCCCGCCTCCGGCCGCTTCGGGAAGCGTGATGATGCGGGACTGCCGGTGGTTGATCTCCCCATACCCCACGTGCCTGGTCGGTGGCTCAGGGCCATCGATCCGGGTGGTCGGCGGATCAGGGACATCTATGCGCGTGGTCGGCGGGTCGGGAACATCGACGCGTGTGGTGGTCGGGTCGGATACCTCGACGTGGGCGGTCGGCGGGTCGGGAACCTCGATGTGGGCGGTCGGCCGCTCGGGGACATCGATGCGTCTGGTGGGCGCGGACGCACTGCGGCGGTCCTCCAGCCACCGCCACAGGTCCTCCTCCGGCACGCCCATCCGCTGCGAGCTCGATCGCACCTGGTCGGCGGAGAGTTCGTTGTGTTCGTCGAGCTGAGCCAACCTCTCCAGCTCGGACGGACGCAGCGTGGGCACGCTTGCGTCGGCCACAGCCACAACCTCCCGGAATACTGAACCGGTGCATCACACGGGTTCGCGACATCAGTTGCAGAGCATTCGATCACGTACCCGCCGGTAAGGCGGGGAATTCAACCGAGTTTCGGATGTTGTCTACGTCACCGACAACTTCTCCCTCTAGCGAAATCGTCGCGTGCGGAATGCATTCTGCCTAGTCATCATGTCTGTCGGCAGCCGCGACGGAAATACGTGAGCGCTGCCGACATCCGGAAAACCTAGGTGGTTTTGTCTACAGCGCTGGACACCGCCATTTCGGCATACGCCCGATCGCCGACGGCGTCGGCACGGGAACCGCGCGCCACTCCCACGCACGCCACGACCACCAGGCCGATACCCGACCACTGCGCCGCCCGCATCTGCTCGCCGAGCAACAGCAGCCCGACGCCCGCGGCCACCACGGGTTCCAAACTCATCATGACGCCGAACACCGCGGGCGTGATCCGGCGCAAGGCCGCCATCTCGATGGCATGCGGCAGCAGCGACGAGAGCACGGCCAACGCCGCCGCGGCCGCCAGGAACACCGGATCCGTCAGCGCCACAGCGTCATTCGCGATCACCACCGGCACGGCGAGCAGTCCGCCGAGGCCCATGGCCAACGCCAGTCCGTCGTGTCCGGCGGTGTGCCTGCCCACCACGGCGCCGCACGCGATGTAAGCGCCCCATCCCGCACCGGCTGCCGCCGCGAACAGCACCCCGCTCCACGAGACCGGCCCTTCGCTGTCGACCAGCAGCAGAACGCCCGCTCCGGCGAGCGTCACCCACAGCGCGTCGCGGGTGCGCCGCGACCCGATCATGGCGACGGCGAGCGGACCGATGAAGTCGATCGTCACCGCCATGCCCAGCGGGATGCGGTCCAGGGCTGCCGCATAGAAGCACAGGTTCATGCCCGCGATGGCCACGCCGAGCCCGGCGACCGGCAGCAGGGCCCTGCGCTCGAGCCGCGGCGACGGCCGCCACAGCAGCACGGCGAACACGCCCGCGAGCATGATCCGGCCGCACGCGACCGTTACCGGCGACGCGAGTGTGAACAGGTGCTTGGCGATGACCGCGCCGAGCTGGATGCTGACCATCGCGGCGACCACGAGCACCGGGGTGGGCACACCTCCGCGCGGCGGGATCAGCCGCGGCGCGAATCGTAGGGAGGCGTCCTCGGCGGGACTGATGACCACGTAGTACTCCGTTCCTGAACACGCCTGTACCCGGGGCGGCGCGCGTTGTCGGACGCCGACGGATCCGCTGCACGGCCCGACTCGGCGCGTCGATTGATCTGTGGCAGAGCGGTTGTCGGCTGCGTCAGCGCCGAACAGACGTGGACACGCACCGGTCGGGCACCCGCGCTGGGACGTAACGAGCCGACGGCTCCGAATTTGCGGTCGCCACAGATATCCGTCGAATTGTGCGGCGAGAGCCGAACAAATCGGACAAACGTGACCGGCTTCGGTGATTTGCGCGCTGCGTGCACCCCTGCTTCACAGCGGAGAACGTAAATGCCCCGAGCAACGAACAGTGAGCCGATCGATTGCCGGAATCCAGAAACAATGTTGCGAAATGCGTCCCGCGCTGTGGACTGCGGCACAAGGTACAGCGGTGATCGATCAATGCGCCCTTCGTCCGCCCGCCGGCGGCAGCACGCGACAGCGTCTGCTCCGGCCGGAAGGCGGGCAGCGCCACTAGCGGGGACGCCCGTCGTGACCTGATCGAGAGCGAATTCTCAGCGTTCACACAACGGACTCTCGCCAAGTCCAAATACTGATGCGGTGTCCTTGAAGGGTGCTGGTCGGCAGCACTCAGAGCCCAGCTACGAGGAGACCAGTTCGTGTTTACCGGTACCACCGCGAGCATGCCGCGGATCCAGACACCGCGGCTGGGCGGAACGACCGGCGCTTCGGCCAGTCGGCGCGCGTCACGGTCGATCAACGCCGACGCGGTGGCGATCGAGACCGACGCCGTGACCGGAGCGACGGCGTACGTCGTCGCCGACGGCGTCGGAGATCATCTGCTCGGAGCCCGCGCGGCACGCACGGTCGCCGCCGCGGCGGCGCGCTCCGCCGCCGCCGACGGAGCGCGCGCGGGAATTCTCGCGGCCCAGGAGGAACTCCTGCGCGAGGTCCCGGAGCCTTCGGCCGACAGCGTGCTCGTGGTCGCGGTGCTTCCGGCCGCCGATCAACCCGATGGCCCCTGCGAGGTGGCGTGGGTCGGCGACTGTCGCGCGTATCGGTGGAACGGGCGAGTATTGCACCAGATCACGACCGACCACACCGTAGCCGAGCTGTACCGCACCCGCGGGCTCGCCTCCACCCCGCGAATGGATCATCTGGTCACCACCTCGGCGCGCACCGTGCGGCCGGACGCGATCGGATACGCCGCCACCGGCTCGAGCACGGGCAGACTGCTGCTGAGCACCGACGGCGTACACAAGCCACTCGGCATAGCCGCGGTCAAAGCCATCCTCGCGCAGGGCGACGCGGCTCCCACGATCGCGAACACTTTGGTGGATGCCGCCCTCCTGGCCGGTGGAAGGGACAACGCCACCGCACTGGTCGTGGACCTGCCTTTCCGGCCGGGGGGCACCCACGGTGGGTGATTCCGGGACCGTTCGCGACGCGCGGAACAAATGTCGAAATGCTATGAATCGACGTCGTCGGGGCGCAGTATGTCGCTGTGGAGCTGACAGCCGTGCGCATCGACAAACCGGATGATCTCAACGTCGTCATCGGACAGTCCCATTTCATCAAGACCGTCGAAGACCTGCACGAGGCGCTGGTCGGAGTCGGTCCGCACCTGCGCTTCGGGCTGGCGTTCTGCGAGGCCTCCGGACCGCGCCTGGTCCGCCGCTCCGGCAACGACGACGCACTCGTCGAGCTTGCCACCAAGAACGCGGTCGACATCGGTGCGGGACACTCGTTCATCGTCTTTCTCCGCGAGGGCTACCCCGTCAACGTGCTGAACGCCGTGCAGCAGGTCCCGGAGGTCTGCGGAATCTACTGCGCCACAGCCAATCCCGTCGAGGTTCTGATCGCGGAAACCGAACTCGGCAGAGGAATCATCGGCGTGATCGACGGTTCGCCGCCGCTCGGCGTGGAAGATGCCGACGACCAGGCGGCCCGGAAGCAGCTGTTGCGTCAGATCGGCTACAAACTGTAGGACCGCTGCCCCGCCGGTTCGTACGGCGCGCACCGATGGTCGGCGCACCGGCTGGGCCCGGAATCCCGCAAGCGATCCGGGCCCGCGCCGGATACCTCAGCCGAGTTCCGCCAGTTGCGGGACGGCAGGCGCCATGCCGTCGATCCATGCCGCCGGTGAGCCTGTGGTCGGAGTGACGATGGCCGTCTCGATGCCGAGTTCGGCGTAGTCGGCCATCTGCCGGACGAATTCGTCGCGGTTTTCCGGGCTCGGCCGCGGGTTGTTGGCGATGATCGTCTTACGGATCTCGTCATAGTCGCGGCCGACGTCATCACAATGCCTGCGCAGCACGTCGAGTTTGTGCTCGACGTCCCCGGGCGAGGAGCCGAACAGATTGCAGGCGTCGCCGTACTGCGCGACCAACCGCAGCGTCTTGCGCTCTCCCCCGCCGCCGACGAGCACCTTCGGCCGGTTGATGGGCTGCGGCGAGCACAGCGTCTCGGCCAGCTGGTAGTACTTCCCGTCGAACGGCCCGTTGTCCTGCGGGTCCCACATCTGGCGGCAGATGCGCAGCGTCTCCTCCAGCCGCTCGAACCGTTCGGCGGTCGGCGGGTACGGCACACCGAGCCCGCGGTGCTCGCGCTCGAACCACGCGGCGCCGATCCCGAGGACCGCCCGGCCGCCCGAGAGGACGTCGAGGGTGGTGACGATCTTGGCGAGCAGACCGGGGTGACGGTAGGTCACGCCGGTGACGAGCAGTCCGAGGTCGATGCGCGAAGTGTGCGCGGCCAGATAGCCGAGGGTCGTGTACCCCTCCAGCATGTTCGCCTCCGCGGGCAGGCCGGTCGGCTCTATCTGGAAGTAGTGGTCCATGAACGACAGCCACGTCGCGCCGGATTCTTCCGCCGCCGCGCCCACCCTTGCCAGCTCACCGGCGATGGCGGTGGTGCCACCGTCGATATCGAAGATTGGTATGTGAAAACCGAGCTCCATGAAGTGATCCCTTCTGCTGGACAACCCTGTATGAGCGCACCCTAAGCGCTGGAGTGCGCTCCAGGTCAAGCAGCGGATCGATCGGGTTGTCAACCTGCGACCGGGCGCGGATACGGGCTGTGCATCGACAGCCAGCGGATGTCGAGATCCCGTTCGAGGTAGTCCATGCGCTCGTCCCAGAACGCCCGCATGTGCGGCAGGGCCAAATGACGATCGAGATCTTCCTTGGACCGCCATACCTCGTAGAAGACGAACGTGCCCGGCCGGTCCTTGTCCTCGTGGAAGTGATACTCCAACGAACCTTCTTCGGCGCGCGTGGGCTCGACGAAGGACAACAGCAACTCACGCAGTTCCGCCGCGCGCTCCGGTTTGGGGTGGGCGAAACCGACGAGGACGTAGGGCGCGTGATCAGGTACGAGATTTTTCATACCTCGGACGCTAGCGGCCACTGAGGTACGATGCAAGACGTACCTATGGAGGAGGTTCGCCGTGCCCGGCAGCGATCAGCCCGCACCGGAGGAGATGGAACTCGGTTCGGTGTTCGCCGCGCTCGCCGATCGGCATCGCCGCCAGGTGATCCTCACGCTCCTCGCCGAGCCCGACGGCACCGAGCGCCATTGCAGTTCGTTCGGCCTCCCGGTATCGAAAGCGACACTCACGCACCACTTTCGGGTTCTTCGCCAGGCCGGGCTGATCCGTCAGGTCGATCGCGGCAACAGCAATATGGCCCAACTACGCAGAGCCGAACTCCAGCACCGATTCCCTGGCTTGATCGAGTTGCTCCGCGCGGAAATCCCGGACCAGAGACGCAAGCGCTGCCATCCCGCCCCATAGGCCGAGCCACGAGGGCCGTCGCCACATTCGATCAGCTCGCGCGCTCGAAATCGCCGGGCCGCCAAGTCTGGTCGAACGCCGCTTCCTCGGGTCCGTAGATGCGCAGATAGGCGAACCATCCGCGGCCGGGGACGGTTTGCAGCCAGCGGGTCTCGTCGCCGTCAGGAGGAATGGGGCCGAAGTGCAGCCGCACGGGGCCGTCGGGCGGGAGGTCGCACAACTCGAACAGCGACCGGAGGGCGGCCTTGCCCTGGTCGGCCTGGATCTGCGAGCGGGTCTGCGCGTCGTAGACCGTCACGGACCAGAACAGCCCGGCCGGCACCGGCCGCGGTATATCGAGGGTATAAGTGGCACTACCGTCCAAGTAATCCCCTCGCCCGTCCCGCATGGCGAGCCAATACAGCGATCCGCCGCCCACCTGCCGCCGGAACATGGCCGGTGAGGCGATGATCGCTTGGGCGAACCACCGGTCGCGCGCTTCGAGGTCGAGACCGGAGGCGGTCCGGAAGTCGCCGTTGTCGGCGACCAGTCCCACCCATTCCCAGCGACGGTCCGGCCAGGCCACGCGGTCCGGCCGGCCACTGGCGAACGCGGAAACGAGCAATTGACCGCGCCCGGTCCGCGCCGCGGCCGTCAACAGCGCCGCGGACCGGCGGTCGGGCGCGAACCGAACGCCTCGCTCGAGACCGATCGCCCCGAGCAGCCCATACATCGGCAAGAACTCCGGCACCACCGGTTCCGTCTCGAGAATCCCGTGCAGCACCCGCCAGTAAGAGATGTCGGCTTCCCAGCACAAACAGGTGGAGTCCATAGCCAACTCGGTGGTGTCGATGATGTCCAGCACCGCGCCCGCCTCCTCGAGCGGATGCACCCGGACCGCCCGCAGCGCATCCATCGCCTCGGCCAGGTCGCCACCGAGCGGTAGCGCGCGCACGGCGAGCAGCACTTTGAAGGACGCGGATCGCCCGACGTGCGCCCGATCCGGCAGCGCCCCCGCGTAGCCGGGAGGAACGATGACGTAAGTGCCGCCCTGCCCTCGGTCCGGCCCGGGAATGCCGAGATCGGTGATCCACCGTTGATGATGATCGTCGACCAGGCCGATGTACGGTCCCGGCGGAAGCTCGACCACCATCGGCCCCGCCGACAGATCCAGCACCGCGGCGCCATACGGGGTATCGGAATTCAGAGTGAACCCGACATGCCGCGGCCCGGTCGAGGCGATTCCGACCGCGCGGTTGTCGTTCAGTCCGATCTCCCTGTTTCCGTTGAAAATTCCTTCCATCGATACGGTCGGATACCAGAACCGGTACGCGACCACGGCGCGCTGGAACACGCTGTCGTCCCATGCCCGAGTCGCGGAAGACCCGATCGGATAGCCATTCGCGAACTCGTACCGGTTGTCCACCATCGCCGGGGCCGTCATTTCCTGGACGGTGCCACCGCCGTACCGGGCCGACATCACCCGAATCGGGTGAAAGCCTTGCCGAGCAGCCGGATCGCCAGTGCCGCAGGGTCGGTCAGACCGCGGCCTCGGGACGGTCGGACAAGCCGAGGCGCAGGTGTTCGCTGTGGTAGATCGCCTCGTCCAGCAGTTGGGCGACGTGGTTGTCGTAGAGGCTGTAGACGATGCTGCGGCCGGTGCGAGTGCCCGTGACCAGACCCAGATTGCGCAGCAGCCGAAGCTGGTGGGAGACGGCGGACTGTTCCATGCCGATGGCGTCGGCCAGCGCGCTCACCGGCAGCGGCCCTTGGCGCAGTTCGGTGAGGATCATCAAGCGGCTCGGTGTGGCCAGCGCCTGCAACGTGGTCGCCACATGGGTGGCCGATTCGGGATCCAAGCGCACGGCAGGGCGGTCCCTGCCTTCGACGCCGTGTCCCATGACAGAACAGCATACTCTAGGAACAAATGAAGACATGTTCATGTGTTCTGGTATGGTTCGGGCCGTCTGTTCGTTGCCGTTCTGGAGGTGACCCGTGGCCGCGCCGACGCTCGCGCCGACTCGTCCGACTCCGCCATCCGGTCGCGTGCCCGTGCGCCGGACCCGGCTGTTCACCCTGCCCGAAGCCCGTTGGGCCGCAGTGGCCGTGGTCTTCTTCTGCGCCGGGCTGGCGGTGCAGCTGACCGATGGCCCCCCAGTGGCTGCGCTGGGGCCTGTACCTGGCCTGCTACGCCGCAGGCGGCTGGGAACCCGGGTGGGCCGGCTTACAGGCTCTCCGCGACAAGACGCTCGACGTCGACCTGCTCATGGTCGCCGCGGCGATCGGAGCGGCGGCCATCGGCCAGATCACCGACGGCGCGTTGCTGATCGTCATCTTCGCGACCTCCGGCGCCCTGGAAGCGCTGGCCACCGCCCGGACCGAGGACTCGGTGCGCGGACTGCTCGACCTCACACCCGACACCGCGACCCGGGTCGCGCGCGACGGCGAGGAAGAGACGGTCCACGCCACCGAACTGCGTGTCGGAGACGTCCTCGTGGTGCGGCCCGGGGAGCGGATCGCCGCGGACGCGACCGTCCTCTCCGGCGGCAGTGAGGTCGATCAGGCCACCATCACCGGCGAACCGTTGCCGGTGAACAAAATCCAGGGCGACGAGGTGTACGCGGGCACCCTCAACGGCACGGGGGCCCTGCGCATCCGCGTCGTGCGCCGCGCGCGGGACTCCGTGGTAGCGCGCATCGCGGCCCTGGTCGAGCAGGCGGCCCGAACCAAAGCGCGCACCCAGCTTTTCATCGAGAAGGTGGAACAGCGCTACTCCGTCGGCATGGTCGCGGTCACCCTCGCGGTGTTCGCCATCCCGCTGCTGCTCGGTGACAACGTGCGGCGAGCGCTGCTGCGAGCGATGACGTTCATGATCGTCGCCTCCCCCTGCGCGGTGGTGCTGGCCACCATGCCGCCCCTGCTGGCGGCCGTCGCCAACGCGGGGCGTCACGGTGTCCTGGTCAAATCCGCGGTGGTCATGGAAAAGCTCGGCGCCACCACGCACGTCGCCTTCGACAAGACCGGCACCCTGACCCGCGGCATCCCGGAACTCGCCGAGATCCGCTGCCTGGACCAGCGATTCACCGACGCCGAGGTGCTTCGGCTCGCCGCCGCGGCCGAGCACCCGAGCGAGCACCCCCTCGCGGCGGCGATCGTGCGCGCGGCCCGCACCCGAGAGCTGCGGCTGCCCGAGGTCACCGAATTCACGGCCCACCCAGGTCGCGGCGTGACCGCCCGTGTCGGTGACCGTCTCATCGGCGTCGGCTCCCCCGCCGCGTGGGAACCCACCCGCGACGCCCACACAACTGTCGACGCCTTCCACGCGAGCGGCTACACCGCCGTGGTCGTGACCTGCGAGCACGAACCGATCGGAGTGCTCGCACTGACCGACCAGCTCCGGCCCGAAGCGGTCGCGGCCGTGCGCGCGACGACCGCGCTGACCGGCAGCGCGCCGATACTGCTGACCGGCGACAACACCGCCACCGCCGATCGGCTCGCCGAATGTGTCGGCATCACCGACGTCCGGGCGGAACTGCTGCCCGACGACAAGATGATCGCGGTGCGCGAGTTGCAAGCCGGCGGGCGGAAACTGACCGTGGTCGGCGACGGCGTCAACGATGCCCCTGCGCTCGCCGCGGCCGAGGTCGGCATCGCCATGGGCGGCGCCGGATCCGACCTGACCCTGCGGACCGCGGACGCCGTCGTCGTGCGCGACGACCTGACCACGATCCCGGCGGTGATCGCGTTGTCCCGGCAGGCGCGACGGGTGGTGATCGCCAACTTGGCCATCGCCGCCACCTGCATCGGCGTGCTGGTCGTCTGGGACCTCGCCGGGACCCTGCCGCTCCCCCTCGGCGTCGCCGGGCACGAGGGATCCACCGTCCTCGTCGGGCTCAACGGGCTACGCCTGCTCCGCCGGGGTGCGTGGGAGCGAGCTGCCGGATCACGGGAGTGACAGCGACCTCCGTCGCAGTGCGGAAACGAATCCCGCACTGCGACAGCGCGTCCGGCTAGTCGGCGCGAACCTCGCCGCGGTCCCCGCTCCACAGCGTGTGGAACTTGCCTTCGGCGTCCACCCGCTCGTAGGTGTGCGCACCGAAGAAATCACGCTGCCCCTGGGTGAGCGCGGCCGGGAGACGCTCGGCGCGCAGGGCGTCGTAGTAGGACAGCGACGAAGCGAACGCGGGCACCGGAATGCCGAGCAGTGTCGCGGTGGCCACGACGCGGCGCCAGCTGTCGATGGCCGTCTCGATCGCCTCACGGAAGTACGGTGCGAGAATCAAGCTCGGCAGCGCCGGGTTCTCGTCGTAGGCGTCCTTGATCCGGTTGAGGAACCGGGCGCGGATGATGCAGCCGCCACGCCAGATCGTCGCGAGATCACCCGGGCGCAAGTTCCAGTCGTATTCGGCGCTGCCCGCGGCGATCTGGTCGAAGCCCTGCGCGTAGGCGACCACCTTCGAGGCGTAGAGCGCCTGCCGGATGTCCTCGGTGAACCGCTCCACGTCGGTGGGCTTGTCGGCCAGCCGTCCGGAAGCCAGACCCCGCGCGGCCTTTCGCTGCTCGCGCGAACCCGACAGCGCCCGCGCGAACACCGCTTCGGCGATTCCGGTCACCGGCACGCCGAGGTCGAGCGCGGACTTCACCGTCCAGCGCCCGGTGCCCTTCTGCTCCGCCGCGTCGACGATCACGTCGACCAGCGGCTTGCCCGTCTTCGCGTCGACCTGGTTCAGCACCTCGGCGGTGATCTCGACCAGGTAGCTCTCCAGGTCGCCGGAGTTCCACTGGGTGAACACGTCCGCGATCTGTTTGGCGTCGAAACCGAGCGCGTCGCGGAACAGGTGGTAGGCCTCGCCGATCAACTGCATGTCGGCGTACTCGATGCCGTTGTGCACCATCTTGACGAAATGTCCGGAGCCGTCCGGGCCGATGTGGGTGCAGCAGGGCGTTCCGTCGACCTTCGCCGCGATGGATTCCAGCAGCGGCCCGAGCGAGTCGTAGGACTCCTTGGGGCCGCCGGGCATGATCGCGGGGCCGTTGAGGGCGCCCTCCTCGCCCCCGGAGATCCCCGCTCCGACGAAGTTCAGCCCGCGCTCGCGCATCGCGGCTTCCCGCCGAATGGTGTCGGTGTAGAGGGCGTTTCCACCATCGATGATGATGTCGCCCGGCTCCATCGCGTCCGCGAGTTCCTCGATGACCGTGTCGGTCGCGGCGCCTGCCTTCACCATGATGAGCACCCGGCGCGGCTTCTCCAGCGCGGCGACGAACTCCTCGATCGTTTCGGTCCGCACGAAGTCGCCGTCGTCGCCGTGGGCCTCGAGCAGTGCGTCGGTCTTGGCGATGCTGCGGTTGTGCAGCGCAACGGTATAGCCGTTCCTGGCGAAGTTCCGTGCGATGTTGCTACCCATGACCGCCAGACCGGTGACCCCGATCTGTGCGCGCGCTGTAGAGGTCGGCATCAATCAGCTCTCTTCGTTCGGCAGGGCGGCGCGTCCGCGCGAAGCTGTTCGGCGGCGGCATCGTGGCGTCCGTTCCACGACGCTTCAGACCTTACCCACCCCGCCGGTGCGGGCTCGGAGCGCATCACGAGCCGCTCACGTGACCATACGGGCGTCGGCGCGTACGCGACTTCACGTCCCGGCCGGCACGGGACCGGAGACCAACCGGTCACGAATCTCGGCGAACGCGTCGGCCAACTGGTGGATGCCCGGCGTCTCCACGGGAAAATGCCCCGCCGCGTCGAGCACGACCAGGCGTTTGGGAGCGGCGATCCGATCGAAGAACGACTGGCTCAGCGCCAAGGGCGTCCACCGATCGGCGCCGGGGTGAACCAGCCATACGGGGCAGGAGGTGAAATCCTCCGGTTCGAGACCGGGATCGGACCGCAGATAGGTTCGCAGGAATCCCAGTGGCATCCAGGCGCCACCGCCGTGGGGATCGGCCGAGACGACCCGGGTCAGCTCGGGATCGTTCGATATCGCGGACATATTCGCGAGCAACCGCATCGGGATTCGCAGATCGTCGATCGCGGGCACCAGCAACCGTGTTCCGTACCGACCCAGCCACGGGCGACGGGCGACCGCCGCGCGAACTCGCGCCAGCCGTGGGTCGAGCAGACAAGTGGTCGCGAGCGCGTCCACCATGCCGGTGCGGGCCGCCACCGTGTACGCCAGCATCCCGCCCACGCTCGCCCCCACCAGCACCAACGGCCGCGAATCCGCCGCCTTGACCGCACGGACCAGATCGTCGACGCAGTCCACCCAGTCCGCATACCGGATCGCGCGGGACGACGGGACGCGGGTGTGGCCGTAGCCGGGCAGGTCGGGGACCCGCACGTCGAAACCGCGCGCCGCCGCCAGCGCCGCGAACGGCCACATCGCCGCGGCATGACCACCGGCGCCGTGGATCAAGATCATCCGAACGTCCGCGTCCGGCCGGTGGACCCGTTCGATGTGGACTTGATGGCCGCGCCACGACCAAGTGCTCGACTGGGGCCGAAAATCCCAGCTCCGGCGTAGGTCATCGGGGAGAAAGGCGAGGTAAGAAGCGTGCATGTGACAATAATTCGAGCAATCCTCGGTTTTGCCAACTCGACTTCAGGACGCCATGTCGACACCCAGGAAAATCCCGCGCCAGCAGCGGTCGGAGTTCACCTTCGACGCGATCCTCGACGCCGCTGCTCGACTTTTCCAGCAGCACGGTTACGCCGCGACGACGACCAACAAGATCGCCGAACTCGCCGGCGTCTCCATCGGCACCCTCTATCACTACGTCCCCGACAAGGACGCACTGCTCTACTCACTCGCCGAACGGCACCTGCGGCACGCTTCCCAGGCGCTGCTGGAAACGGCCGGGCGCCTGCGTGCCGAACAGCCGCCTCTGGTCGACACCATCCGGCAACTGGTCGTCGCCGTGACGCGGTTGCACACGGCTCAACCGGATATGCACCGGCTGCTCTTCGATCAGGCCCCTCGCACCGCCGCGGGTGTCGAACGCCTCCGACAACTCGAACGGGTCCTCGCCGACGAAGTGGAATTCCATCTGCGCCGCCTCGAGGTCGGCGGCGACGACCCGGGGTTGACGGCATTGCTGCTCGTGCAGGCGGTGGAGGCGCAGATCCACGGCGCGGTCCTCGATCCGCCGCCCGGCCGCACCGCCGACGAATGCGGCCGGGCGATCATCGATCTCTGGACCCGGGCGCTCACGCCGCCCACGGACCCCGGCCGGGCGGCGGCCGAGTCATCGCGAATCGGCCACCAGTGACCCGGCGCCGAGACCGCCCGCGATCAGTGCATCCGCTCCCCGGTCACCGTAAGCGATGCGCTCGAGCAGATCCAGCGCCTCGCCGACCTTGTGCAACTCACCCGTCCGCAAACTCTCCGACAACGCTTGCGCCAGCGCGTCGTTCGCGGACGCTTGATGTCCGCACACCCACGCGCGGCCTTCGTCGGTGAGAGTCAGATTCACCCGGCGTCCGTCGTTCGGGTCGCGCACACCGATGATCAGACCCTGGTCGCGCAAGCCGTCGACCACGTTGCGCATCGTCTGCGGCCGCAGCATCTCCAGCCGCGCCAAGTCGACCGCGGCCATGGCGCCGTATCGGTGCAGCCGTCCTAAGACCGCCCACTGCGTCGCGGACAGCCGCCGTTCGTCGGGATCTCTCCGGGCGCGCCGCAGGATGACGGTCGTCGCAATGCGCAGCCGGGCCGCGATGGTGGACAGTGCTGTGGCGTCCGCGGTGTCAGCGCTCACGGGCGGGCTCCCTCTGCTTACCTGGTGGGACAACGATCCCCGGGCTGGTGATAGCTGCGGGAAGCCTACTCGACAGTAGGACATCGGCGTGGCCCGTGACGAAATCGTCATACGGACCGGTGGCCGCGACAGATCCCCACGGCCCACCAGCTATCGGGTCGACCCCGGGGGGCGGCCCGATAGCCGGTGCGGACCGCCCGATGCGCGACACTGACCGCGATGGGCACACAGGCGAACAGCGGACAACCACGGCGGAGACCACCGCATCGACGCGAGATGATCCTGGCCGCCGCGGTCGACGCCTTCACGCACGGCGGCTATTACGGCACGACGATGGCCGACATCGCGGCTGCGGTTGGCATCTCGGCGACGGCGTTGTATCGACACTTCCGCAACAAACAGCAACTTTTGGGCCAATGCCTGCTGGTTGGCCTCGACGACACCTTGAACCGGCTGGACGCCGCATATCGCGCCGATGACTCCGGCGGCGCGGTAACGGCCGAGTTGGTCCGGGTCGCGCTGGAGTTGCGCGGCCTGCCGCGGCTGTGGCAACTGGAGTTCCGCAATCTGACCGCCGCCGACAAGACCGCGGTGCTCGTCCGCGCCGCGCGGCTCACCCGCTACCTACGACACACGATCCACTTACGCCGACCCGAACTGAGCACGGCCGATGTCGAATTGCTGAGCTGGTGCGTGCTGTCGATCGCGGTCAGCCCCTCCTATCACCGCGCCGAGTTGCCCGCGCCGGCCGCCGCGCAAGTGCTCGACGCCGCCGTCGCGGCGGTGATCACGACCCGGATGCCCGAACACCCGAACGGCCACGCGCCGAGCCGGCCACCGCGCACCGAGATCGGCAACACCGCACTGGACCGAGCGCTGCGCTCGGAGCGAATGCTCGCCGAGGCGGCGCGACTGTTCAGCACCCGCGGTTACGCCGCGGTGGGCATCGAGGACATCGGTGCGGCCGTCGGCGTCACCGGACCCGCCCTGTATCACCATTTCTCCAGCAAGGCGGAGTTGCTGGACCAGATCGTCCGGCGCCAGGACGAGTGGCTCCGACTGCTGCTCGCCCGAGCGATCGCCGAGGGCCGCAGCGCCGAGGAGTCCCTGCGCTCGCTCATGCGCAGCTTCGCGCAATTGGGCGTCGACGAACCCGACCTCTTGGCGATCACGGTCAGCGAGACCCGGCATCTTCCTGGCGACGGGGTGCAGCGCTACCGGAGGGTGCGCCTCGACGGCATCGCCCAGTGGGCCCGCATGCTGCAGGCGGTGCGGCCGGATCTATCCGCGCCCGTCGCGCGGGTGCTCAGCCGCGCGATCGTCACCGTCGTCATCGATGCCGTACGCAATCCCCGCTTCCGGCGGCGCGCCGATCTCGTCGACGTCCTCGTAGCCATCGGGGAGCGGATCGAAACGGCGGGAAATCCCGGCCGCACCCCCTCGCAGTGATTTATACCACTTAGCGAGCATTAACTTAGCTGCGCCAATTACGTGCTAGCAGCGGATTGAATGCCGTTGGACATCCGACCATCTACTTAGTGGTTATTAACATAAGATTGCTTTCGCGTCATCGGTGCCGCACAGTGTGCCGTGGGTGAGCACCTATCCGTGCGCCCGCCGAATCCCTCGCCGGTACACCGGCCGTTTCTCGAAAGGCCCTGGCTCGTGAGCCATTACAAGAGCAACGTGCGTGACCTCGAGTTCAATTTGTTCGAGGTGTACGGACTCGACGACATCCTGCGGACCGGAGCGTTCGGGGACCTGGACGGCGACACCGTGCGATCGATGCTGGCGGAGGCCGCGCGCCTGGCCGAAGGGCCGGTCGCCGAACCGTATGCCGAAACCGACCGCAACCCGCCGGTTTTCGATCCGGCCACCCACTCGGTCAGCCTGCCGGAGTCGTTCAAGAAGGCGGTGCGCGCCTGGTACGACGCCGAATGGTGGCGCGTCGGCAAGTCCGAGGCGGTCGGCGGAGTGCCCGCCCCCTCGATGGTCAGCTGGGCCATCAGCGAATTCGTGCTCGGGGCGCAGCCCGCGGCCTACATGTATCTGACCGGGCCGATGATGGCCCACATCATCGACGGCATCGGCACCGAGCAGCAGCGGCGCTGGGCGCGATTCATCACCGAACTCAACTGGGGCGCCACGATGGTGCTGACCGAGCCCGACGCCGGTTCCGACGTCGGCGCCGGTCGCACCAAGGCGATCGAGCAGGAAGACGGCACCTGGCACATCGAGGGCGTGAAGCGGTTCATCACCTCCGCCGACGCCGACGACCTGTTCGGCAACATCGCCCACCTGGTGCTGGCCCGCCCCGAGGGCGCGGGACCGGGCACCAAGGGCCTGTCGCTGTTCTTCGTACCGAAGTTCCACTTCGACCACGAAACCGGTGAGCTGGGCGACCGCAACGGCGTCTTCGTCACCAACGTCGAGCACAAGATGGGCCTGAAAGCGTCCGCCACCTGTGAGCTCACCTTCGGCGGCCACGGCATCCCGGCCAAGGGCTGGCTGGTCGGCGAGGTGCACAACGGCATCGCGCAGATGTTCCACGTCATCGAGGAAGCTCGGATGATGGTGGGCACCAAGGCCATCGCCACCTTGTCGACCGGCTACCTCAATGCCCTCGAATACGCGAAGAACCGGGTGCAGGGCAGCGATCTGACCCAGATGGCGGACAAGTCCGCACCGAAGGTGACCATCACCCGGCACCCCGACGTGCGCCGGTCGCTGATGATGCAGAAGGCCTACGCCGAAGGCCTGCGCGCGGTATACCTGTACACCGCCGGTCACCAGAACGACGTTGTCGCCCAGCACATCTCGGGGGCGGATGCCGAGCTGGCCGCGCGGGTCAACGACCTGCTGCTTCCGATCGTCAAGGGCGTCGGCTCGGAGCGGGCCTACCAGTACCTGACCGAGTCGCTGCAGACCCTGGGCGGTTCGGGCTTCCTGCAGGACTACCCGATCGAGCAGTACATCCGCGACGCGAAGATCGACTCGCTCTACGAGGGCACCACCGCGATCCAGGCGCAGGACTTCTTCTTCCGCAAGATCGCCCGCGATCGCGGCGTCGCGCTCGCGCACATCGCGGGCAAGATCCGGGACACGGCGCAATCCGGCGTGGGCAACGGCAGGCTCAAGACCGAGAAGGTGCTGCTGGCCACCGCGCTGGAGGATGTCCAGGACATGGCGGGCCGATTCACTCAGCACCTGATCGCCGCCCAGCAGCAACCCACCGAGTTGTACAAGATCGGACTGAATTCCGTCCGGTTCCTGCTCGCCGTCGGCGATCTCCTCATCGCCTGGCGTCTGATCGTCGCCGCCGAGATCGCCGCCGCGGCCTTGGATGCCGAGCCGGGCGGCGGAGACCGCGCTTTCTATGAGGGCAAGATCGCCGTCGCGTCGTTCTTCGCCAAAACTGTCCTGCCGCACCTCAGCGCGGAATGGTCGGTCATCTCCGACGTCGACATCAGCGTCATGGATCTCGACGAAGCCGCATTCTGACACCCTCGGCGATCACCGTCGCACCGGCCGCCGCATCCGACGATGCGGCGGCCGGTCGGCTTCCGCCACTGACAGTCGCGCCCGCGTCGTCTAGCATTTGACTCACGTCGCGATAGCGGATGGGCGAGGAACCGATATCGGACGCTTCGGTGGCGTCGACTTCCGACGATGAGGACCCACCCGGCTCCGCGGCAGTACTTGATTGCGCAGTGCCACCAGCGGCACCGCTCGTCGACGCAGTGGCATCGCACGCGTTCATTCGGACAACCAGGCTGGCGGTGTCCAGTCCATCCGCAGGACGGAGGGCGGGTAGATGTCACTGGAAGAATACAAACGGGGAACGGCTTTTCCCGGAATCATCGGGCGAACGACGGATGTGTCGAAACCCGCATGGCCGCAACCGGTACGGGCGGCTCCCGGCGCACCGAACTTGGTGTTCATCGTGCTCGACGACACCGGATTCGGACAGCTCGGGTGTTACGGCAGTCCCATTTCCACGCCGCATTTCGACGCGTTGGCCGCAGGCGGACTGCTGTACAACAATATGCACACCACCGCGTTGTGCTCACCGTCGCGTTCCTGTCTCATCACCGGGCGTAATCATCACGCCAACGCCATGGCGGGCATCACGGAGATCGCCACCGGGTATCCGGGCTACAACGGCAACATCCCATTCGAGAACGGATTCCTCTCGGAGATGCTGTTGCAGCACGGCTACAACACCTACATGGTCGGCAAATGGCATCTGGTGCCGTCGGAGCAGGAATCCGCCGCAGGCCCGTACGATCGTTGGCCGCTCGGGCGGGGCTTCGAGCGGTTCTACGGCTTCCTCGGCGGCGACACCAGCCAGTGGTATCCGGATCTGGTCCACGACAACCATCAGGTCGAGCCGCCCGCCACCCCGGAAGACGGCTACCACCTGACCGCCGATCTGGTGGACAAGGCGATCTCCTTCATCGCCGGTGCCAAACAGGTCGCTCCGGACAAGCCGTTCTTCTTGAACTTCTGCACCGGCGCCACACACGCGCCGCACCACGTGCCGAGGGAGTGGGCGGACCGTTACCGCGGCCGATTCGACGGCGGCTGGGACGCCTATCGCGAATACACGTTCGACCGGCAGCGCGAGCTCGGTGTCGTACCACCGGACGCGCGGCTTTCCCGCCGTGATCCGGATGTGCCCGAATGGGCCGCGCTGTCCGCCGACGCACGCCGCCTGGCGGCACGAATGATGGAGGTCTACGCCGGATTCCTCACCCACACAGACCACCACATCGGACGACTGCTCGACTTCCTCGACCAGATCGGGGAGCTCGACAACACCCTGCTCATGCTCGTGTCCGACAACGGCGCCAGTCCGGAGGGCGGGGTCACCGGAACCACGAACGAACTGCAATTCTTCAACAACGCCCCGGAACCGATCGAGGACAGCCTGCGCGCCATCGACGAACTGGGCGGTCCGACCACGTTCAACCACTATCCGTGGGGTTGGACCTGGGCGGGCAATACCCCCTTCCGGCGGTGGAAGCGCGAAACCTACCGCGGCGGCGTCAGCGATCCCTTCCTGGTCCACTGGCCTCGGGGCATCACCGCACAGGGCGAGATCCGAACCCAGTACGCGCACCTGATCGACGTCGTTCCCACCGTTCTCGACGCTTTCGGCCTCGAACCGCCGGACACCATCAGGGGCGTATCCCAGTCCCCCTTGCACGGTGTCGGTTTCGCCCACACTTTCGACGATTCCACCGCCGCGACCCGGCACCACACGCAGTACTTCGAAATGCTCGGCCACCGAGCCATCGACCACGACGGCTGGCGGGCCGTGTGCCCCTGGCCGGGCCCGTCCTTCGCCGAAGCGGACCGGCCGTTCGGCACGCCGATCACGGCCGATGACCTCGGCCGGCTCGACGCCGACGATTGGGAGCTCTACCACGTCGCCGAGGACTTCGCCGAGACCCGTGACCTCGCCGCTGAACGTCGAGACAAGCTCAACGAGATGATCGCCCTGTGGTATGTGGAAGCAGGCCGCTACGACGTGCTGCCGATCGACGGCAGCGGATTGCAACGCCTGCTCGCCGAGCGCCCGCAGATCACGCCCGCGCAGACCCGATACACCCTGCGCCCGGACACCGAGACGCTGCCTGCGGCCGTCTCGCCGCGGGTGCTGAACCGCCCGCACAGCGTCACCGCCGAAGTGGAGATCCCGTCCGGCGGCGCCGAGGGCGTCTTGCTGTGCCAGGGCACCAATGCCGGAGGCTGGACCTTCTTCGTCGCAGACGGCCACTTGCACTATGCCCACAACTACGTGCGGCGCACCGTGCACCGCGTCGCCTCGACACGAACCATCCCGGAAGGCCGCCACGAATTGCGCTTCGAGTTCGAACCCACCGGCGCACCGGATTTCGGCAATGGCAAGGGCACCCCTGGCACCGCCCGGCTCTACATCGACCGCAGCCCGGCAGGCGAAGCCGATTTCCCGTTCATCACGCCGGTCGCGTTCAACCCCGGTGGGATGACCTGCGGCGCCAACCCGGGCTCCGCGGTGGTGCCCGACTACCGGCCGCCCTTCCGGTTCACCGGCACGTTGCGCACGGTCGTCGTGGATCTGTCCGGAGAACTGACGACGGACGCCAAGAGCGAGATGCGCATGCACATGGCTCGGCAGTAACCGATACGCCCGCCGCGCTCTCTATCTCTAGTACCCGGGTCGTCGCCACACCCGCGACAGTGGGATCCGGCTGTTCCGGAGAGCGCGCGGGAAGGCGGCGATCCGGCACGGGAACAGCCTGGGAGAGTATCCGCAGGCTGGACCCGTGCCGAGATGGAACAAGACGGCGCGGGACCGTCAGACGCTCTCCGGCCTGACGGCGTAGATCTCGTGCAGTTCGGTTCCGGCCAGGCTCGGGTCCTGGCGCGTTCGCGCGTACAGACCGTGTCCGCTCAACAATTCGCGGCACTGGGCCAAACGGTCGTCCCGATCGTGCACCTCGGCGACGACGGCGCGGATGCGCGGCCAGTCCGCGGCGGCTATGCCGCGCAGGACATCGAGCTCCGCTCGCTCGACGTCCACCTTGAGCAAGCCGACCTCCGCGTTCCCGCCGTGCTCGTCGAGTATCGCCGAAACGGTGGTGACTTCGACCTCCATTCGCTCGCCTTCGTGCAGCCCGGCGGTGATCAGAGCGATCGCCTCGTCGTTCAGGCCGCTGTTGCGCAGGTAGATCTCGGTGGCCCGGTCGTCGGCCGCGCGGTCGGCGTAGAGACCCGAATTGGCCGACGCCCGTGGGTACCAGGTGAACGGCGCGCTGCCGGGCGCCGCGCCGACCGCGACCTGCAACGGCACGCCGTCCGGCACATGAGCGGCCATATTGCGCTGCAGACAGTCGAAGGTCGCCGGGGCCGGCTCGGCGGCGATCACCCGGACGCCGGGGCAGGTCTCGGCGAACATCATCGCGCTCAGCCCGATGTTCGCGCCGATGTCCAGTGCGATGTCCCCGGGACGCAGCAGCGCGGCCGCTAGCCGATAGAAGCCGTCGGTCGACATCTCGCCCCACAACATCCGCGCCTCGGCCGGACTGGTACAGGCGACCGTCCTGCCGTCCTCGAGCCGGAGTTGCTGGAGTTGATCGAGAGTCTTCAGCATGCGTTCGCGAACCTTTCGAGGATCGGGCCGATGACGGCCAGTGCGTGCGGATGGGTCAACTCGAGATGTCGTGCGTCGACGACCGTGTTGTGCAGATCGCCGGTGATGAACGGCCGCCACGTCCGCACGACGGCGTCGTGGTCCGTGCGGTCTTTTCCTGCGGTGAAGAAGATCAGATCGCCGTCGAAGACACCCGGCCGATGCTCCCTGGCGATATCGCTCGCGGTCCGGAAGCTCTCCATCACCCGATCGACCTGTTCGGCGGTGAACATCCCGGTGGCGGTCACCTGATCGCGGATCACCGCCCAGGCCTGCTCGTGGGTCTGCGCGGTCACCTCGGCGCCGAGGTCGAACAGCTCACGCCAGCCACCGAGCAGATCGGCCATCAGTTCGCTCGGCGCGGGCTCGTCCGCGGTGCCGCTCATCGCCGCGGCCAGCGCCTCGGAGTCGCCGACCGCGCTGTCCATCATGGCCAGCACGCCGACCTGCTGTCCTTCCCGCTGGAGCCGGACCGCGACGGCATGCGCGATCGCACCGCCCAGCGACCACCCCAGCAGGTGATACGGCCCGCTCGGCTGCACTCGGCGGATCTCGGCGACATAGCGTTCCGCGAGTTCGTCGACGGAACGCGCACCGGGTTCGCCCGCCACGACATGGGGATCCTGCAAGCCGTAGACCGGCCGGTCCTTGTCCAGATGTTCGACCATTCCGCCGTAGAACCACGCCAGCCCGCCCGCGGGATGCACCGCGAACACCGCGGGCTTCGGGCCGTGCGCGCGCAGCGGCAGCAATACTTGCAGCCCCGAACCGCCCGCCGTGCCGTCGGCCCGGGCCGCCAGGGCTTGCGGCGTCGCGTCGTCGAACATCCACGGCAACTGGATCGTCACGCCGCGGCCGCGCAACTCGGTCACCACCATGGTGGCCAGCAGCGAGTTGCCGCCGAGATCGAAGAAGCCGTCCGATGCCCCGACCCGCTGGACGCCGAGGACCTGCGCGTAGACGTCGCCGATCACCTTCTCCGTGTGGGTCCTCGGAGGCACGAACGCGATCGTCGACTCGTCGAACTCGGGGTCGGGCAGTGCTTTTCGGTCGAGCTTGCCGTTGACCGTCAACGGCAGCGCGGGCAACACCATGATCGTCGCGGGCACCATGTAGCCGGTCAGCACCTCGGCGGCGGCCTCGCGGACCTCCGCCGGATCGATCCGCTCGCCGTCGACGCCGACGACGTAGCCGATCAGCTGATCGACACCGCGATCGTGCCGGTGCACCGTGACCGCGGCCTGGGTGACGAGCGGATGGCGCAACAGCGCCGACTCCACCTCGCCGAGTTCGATGCGGAAACCACGCAACTGCACCTGCGCGTCGGCCCGGCCCGCGTACGCCAACTCCAGCCCGCTCGCGGACTTCCGCCAGCGGCCGACATCCCCGGATCGATAGAGCCGGGCGCCGTCGGGATCGAAGGGATTCGCCACGAATCGGCCCGCGGTCAGTGCCGCGGCCCCCAGATATCCCCGGGAAAGCTGCCCACCGGCCACATAGATCTCTCCGGCGACACCGATCGGCACCGGACGCAGCCGGTCGTCGAGAACGTACGCCCGCAGCCCGGGCAGCGGCACACCGATCCCGGCCGAGCTCGTCTGCGTCACTTCGGAGAACGTGACGTGCACGGTCGTCTCGGTGATGCCGTACATGTTGATCAGCCGTGGCATGCCAGGCGCGTGCGCGGCGAACCAGTCGTCCAACCGCGACGCGTCCAGCGCCTCGCCACCGAAGACGACATAACGCAACGCGAGATCTCCTGCGGGGCAGCCGGATTCCCGATAGCGGCGCTCCGCGTCGACGAATCCGTAGAACGCCGACGGCGTCTGGCTCAGCACGGTCACGCCCTCCCGCGCCACGACGTCCACGAACGCCTCCGGCGACCGGGAGGTGTCGTAGTCGACCACGACCACCTTGCCGCCGGACAGCAGCGCGCCCCAGATCTCCCACACCGCGAAATCGAAGGCGTAGGAATGGAACATCGTCCACACGTCGTCGGGTCCGAGGTCGAATCGCTCGGCCGCGTTGGTGAACAGGGTGACCGCTTCCCGGTGGCCGACCGTCACGCCCTTCGGGCGGCCCGTCGATCCCGACGTGTAGATCACGTAGGCGACGTTGCCCGGCCGCGCAGGCGACACCACCGAATCGGAGGCCGCCGCGTCGTCGTTCGCGCACTCCTCGATGAGCAGTACCGGCGCGGCGCACTCCGGCACCGCGGCGGACAGGTCCGCCGAGGTCAGAACCGCGGCCGGACGAGCATCGTCGAGCATGAAGCGCAATCGTTCAGGCGGATACGCCACATCCAGCGGCAGATATCCCGCACCCGCGCGCACGACGCCGAGCAGGCCGACGACCAGGTCCGCCGACCGCGGCAACGCCACGGCCACCAGGGATTCCGGACCCACTCCCCGCTCCGCCAGCCGAGCGGCCACCGCGGCGGAGCGCCGATCCAGCTCCGCGTAGGTCAGTTGCGACTCGCCGTCGGTCACCGCGACCGCGTCCGGTCGCGCGACGGCCTGGACGGTGAACAGTTCCGCGAGGGTCGTGTCCGGCACCGCGACCCCGGCGACACCGGCCGCGCCGAGCAGCTCGCGACGCTGCTGCGGGCCCACGAGGTCGATGTCACCGACGGCGACCTGCGGATCGGCGGTCACCTGCTCCAGGATCCGCACGAAGGCCGCCGCGAACCGGGTCATCGTCTCCTCGACGAAGAGATCGGTGGCGTAGGTCAGGCGACCTCGGATGCCCTCCGCCTGCCCACCGGCGCCGGAGCCTTCGACGAGATTCAGGTTCAGGTCGGCCTGCGCCGGTTCGAAGCCGTTCTCGACCGGCTCGACGGTGAGGCCCGGCAGTTCCAACGCGGCCTTGCTCAGGTTCTGCACATCGAGCGTCACCTGGTACAGCGGCAGATGGGCCGTGGACCTCGGTGGATTGATTGCCTCCACCACCTGCTCGAACGGCACGTCGGCATGGGCGAACGCCGCCAGATCCGTTTCCCGCGTCGCCGCGAGCAGCTCGGCGAACGACTGACGCGACGACACCCGTGACCGCAGCACGAGGGTGTTGACGAACATGCCGATCAGATCGTCGAGTTCGCGCTCCCCGCGTCCGGCCACCGGAGCACCCACCGCGACATCGCCGACACCGGCCGACCGCGACAGCAAGACTGCCAGCGCGGCGTGCACGACCATGAAGACAGTCGCGTTCGCCGCGCGCGCCAGCGCGCCGATTCGTTCCCGCAACGCGGCGGAGATCTCGAAATCCACGGTCCGGCCACGCATCGACGCCACCGGCGGACGCGGCAGGTCGGTGGGCAGTTCGAGCAGTTCGGGCAGCCCGGCGAGAGTGTCCTTCCAGAAGCGCAACTGCCGGGACATGACCGAGCCCGGGTCGCGCTCGTCACCGAGTACATCGCGCTGCCAGAGCGTGTAGTCCGCGTACTGGACCGCGAGAGCGGGCCAGATCGGTTGTGTCCCTCGTCTGCTCGCCTGGTAGGCCACCGCCACGTCTCGCGCGAGCGGCATCATGGACTGCCCGTCGGCACAGATGTGGTGCACGGCGATGACCAAGACGTGCTCGGTGGCTCCGAGCCGGAACAACGCCATGCGCAGCGGAGGCTCCTGTGTGACATCGAAGCTCGCCGAGACGGTGGCGAGCACTCGCTCCATCAGCCGATCCGCCTCGACCGGTACGGCGGTCAGCCCGATCGTGACCTCTTCGACGGGGACCGCGACCTGATGTGGCGTCCCGTCGGTCATCGGGAATCTGGTTCGCAGTGACTCGTGCCGATCGAGGACCAGCTCGCACGCGCGCCGCAACGCGTCGATGTCGAGTTCGCCCGTCAACCGGATCACCAGCGGGATGTTGTACGCGCCGACGGAGGTGTCGAGCTGGTTGAGAAACCACATCCGCTGTTGTGCAGGCGACAACGGCACCAGCCCGGAGCGGGTGCGCGGCACCAGTGGTGCGCGGACCGTCCGCTCGGAGGCGTCCAGACGGGCGGCGAGTCCGGCGACCGTGGGCGCTTCGAACAGGTCGCGAACGCCCACGCTCACTCCGAGCGCGGTACCCAACTGAGCGGTCACCCTCGTCGCCGACAACGAGTTGCCGCCGAGGTCGAAGAAGCTGTCGCCCGCTCCGACCCGGTCGATGCCGAGGACGCTTCCGAAGACGTCCGCGACTTGCCGCTCGGTCTCCGTACCCGGTGCGGTCCAGGTCCGTGCCGCCGAGAACCGCGGCGCGGGCAGTGCCAGGCGGTCGAGCTTTCCGGTTCTGGTGAGGGGGAATTCGGTGAGCACCGCGCAGATGTCGGGCACCATGTGCGCGGGCAGCCGCAGCCGCGCGGCCGCCCTGATCTGCTCCGGATCCAGGTTCTCGGCGCCGACCAGGTAGCCGACGAGTCTGCCGACGCCGCGCTCGTCTTCGCGCAGCACGACGACCGCGTGTTCCACGCCGGGTTGCGCGGCCAGCACGGCCTCGATCTCACCGAGCTCGATCCGTTGACCGCGGATCTTGACTTGGAAGTCGCGACGACCGAGGTACTCCACGGTGTGCTCCGGCGTCCAGCGAGCCAGGTCGCCGGTTCGGTACATGCGGGATCCCGGCGCACCGAACGGGTTCGCGACGAACGCGTTCGACGTCGCCACCGGGCGGTTCACGTATCCGCGGGCCAGTTGCACACCGGCGAGATACAACTCGCCGACCACGCCCACCGGCACCGGCCGCAGCCAGGCGTCCAGCACGACGGCCTCGACGCCGCTGATCGGACCACCGATCGTGACGGCCGCACCGGGATGCAGCGGGCCACCGATTCCGGCCAGGATCGTTGTTTCGGTCGGGCCGTACCCGTTCAGCAGTCGCCGGCCCGGCGACCACTGTGTGACGATCTCCGGCGTCACGGCCTCGCCACCGGCCATCAGTACCCGCAGGCGATCCAACCCCTCCGGTGACATCGTCGACAGCACGCTCGGCGTCAGGAAGGAGTGCGAGACGCGCTGCTGCCGAATGAATTCCGCCAGTTCAGCGCCGCCGAACACTTCCGGCGGCGCCACCACGAGTACCGCGCCGTTGGTGTGGGCCAGCAGCAACTCGAGGACCACGACGTCGAAACCGGGAGCGGACGCGTGCAGTACCCGCGACCGGCTGTCCGCGCCGAAGCGGTCACGTTCCACGGCCGCGAAATTGGCCAGCCCCTCGTGGGTGACCGCGACGCCCTTGGGCGTCCCGGTCGAGCCCGAGGTGTACAGCACGTACGCGGTGTCGCGAACATGCGGCGTCCGTGTTCGATCCGTGTCGGTCACCGCGTCCGAGGACCGTGCCTCGATCGCTTTACGGGTCTCCGGATCGTCGAGTACCAGCCGCCGGACGGGCCCGGAAACCAGCTCTCGCCACGCCTCGACCGTGACCGCGACCCGCACCTGCGAGTCCGCGACCATGTGCCCGACGCGTTCGGCGGGGTTGCGCGGATCCACGGGCAGGAACGCGGCGCCGGTCTTGGTGACCGCCCACATGCCGACCACGAGTTCCACCGATCGGGCCATCGCCAACGCCACCTGCTCGCCGGGGCCGACACCCCAGTCGATCAGCTCGCGCGCGACACGGTTCGACCAGGCGTCCAACTCGGCGTACGACATCGTGTGCCCGTCCGAAACGATCGCTGCCGCTTCGGGATCCACCGCGACACCGGCGGCCAACAGCTCAGCGAGAACTCGGGGCGCTGCGGCGGGTCCGCCGGTGGCGGGTACCAGGTCACGGCGCTCGGCAGCGGTCAGCAGGTCGACCGCGCCCAGCCGCGCGCCCGGATCGGTCGTGATGGCGCGCAGCACGGTCTCCATCCGGGCGGCCAGACCGGCGGCCGTCGAGTCGTCCACGCGGGCCCGCTGGTAGCGGATCATGACGTGCAGCTGATCGGTCTGGTGCGCCTGCACCGTGATCGGGTAGTGCGCTGCGTCGCTTCCGTCGGCCGCGACCACCCGCATGCCGTCGATGTCCGCGTCGCCCAGGCCGCTGCTGTCGACCGGATACGACTCGAAGACGACCAGCGTGTCGAACAGCTGGGCAGCGCCCGTGTCCGCCAGGATCCGGGACAGTTCGACGTCGTGGTGATCGAGCACGCGGGTGTTGTCGGCCTGCAACCGCCGCAGCGCGTCCTCGACGGTCCAGGTTCGCGGGAGGTGCACGGCTACCGGGATCGTGTTGATGAACAAGCCGATCATCGATTCCACGCCGGGCAGGTCGGCGGGACGTCCCGACACCGTGCTGCCGAACACCACACGCTCGGTGCCGAGCAGGTTCCCCAGGACCACCGCCCAGGCGAACTGCACGATCGTCGACATGGTCACCGCCCGTGCCCGAGCTAATTCCACCAGTTCCGCGGTGACGGCACGATCCAGCACCACCGCAAGGTCGACCGGGATGCCGACCGTCGTGTGCGTGCGCGCGTCGGCGATCACCGTCGGTTCGGTGAAATCGCGCAGGACCTCCCGCCACACCTCGATGCCGGTCGACGGCTCGCGCCGATCCAGCCATGCCAGGTAGCCGCGGTACGACGCCGCGGCGGGCAGCAACTCGGCCCGCGCACTCACCGCGTAGAGGCCGATCAACTCGCGCCACAGCAACGGCAACGACCAGCCGTCCAACAGCAGGTGGTGCGCCGTCAGCACCAGCCGGAACTCCTGCGGCGCCACATCGATCAGCAGGAACCGCAGCAGCGGAGGATCGGCGGGATCGAACGGGACCGCCCGCTCGGCCGCGATCAGCTCCTCGGGGGTCGTCGTGCCGTCGCGCAGATCGACCCGCCGCCAGCGCACGGCGGCGGCCGCCGGAATCACCTGCGCCGGAGTGCCATCGGCCGTGCGCACGAAGGCGGCTCGCAGATTCGGATGACGCTCCAGCAAGGCCGTGGCGGAGCGCTGCAGCCGATCCGCATCGATCACACCGGCGAGGGCGAGGGTGGATTGTGCCGTGTAGACGTCGAGGTCACCCGCGGCGAGTTCGGCATGGAACAGCAGTCCCGCCTGCAGCGGCGCCAGCGACCAGACATCGCCGAGCGCTCCGTAACGGTCGGCGAACCCGTCCAGGTCGGATTGTGTGACCTCAACGAGTGGAACGTCGGCGGGTGAGAAGCCCCAGTCCTCGTCCGCGAGGGCCGCGGTCGCGATCCCGGTCACCGCGCCGATCCATTCGTCGGCGAGTTCGGCCACGTCGTCGCGCTCGAACAGCCGGGACGCGTAGCCGATCCGCGCCGACAGGCGCGGTCCCGCTTCGGTGTCCACGATGTTCACGTCGATCGTGACGGCCGCCGCCACGGGCATGTCGGGATCGAAGGCCGACCACCGGTCGAACGGCTCGTCGGTCGGAATCCACGCGAGGTCCGACAGCGTCGTGAGGTCGACGCCGACCCGGCCGAGATTGTTGAAACCGATCTGCGGCTCCGGCAGTGCCGCGAGCCGGTCGCGGGTGTCGGCGTGGAGGTAACGCAACAGGCCGTAGCCGATCCCCTTGTCCGGGATCACGCGCAACTGGTCTTTCACGGATTTCACCGCGGCACGCGGATCATCCGCATTCACCCCGCTCAGGTCGAGCGCCACGGGGTAGGTGTTGGTGAACCAGCCCACCGTGCGGGAGACATCCGCTCCCTCGGCGATCTGTTCCGCGCGGCCGTGCCCCTCCAAGAGGACTTTCACACCCGCGTGCGCGATACCGCGCCGGTGGCGCCAGCGCGTCGCCGCCACGGCCAGGCCGGCCAGCAACGCGTCGTCGACGCTGCCGTGCGCGGCCTTCGGCACCGCGTCGAGCAATGCCGAAGTGACGTCCACCGGGAGGGACACCGTCAGATGCCGCACGGTCGACTGGGTGTCGACGGCGGGATCGAGCACCGCGCTGCCGAGCAGCGGATCCGGCGCCGCACCCATCCGGTGCCACAGGTCGAACTCCCCGGCACGGGCCGCGGCGGCATCGGCCAGCGCGTGCGCCCATCGGCGCATCGATGTCCCTTGCGCGGGCAATTCCACCGTTCGTCCCCGCGTGACCTGCTGCCAGGCTGTCGCGAAGTCGGGAATCAGGATTCGCCAGGACACACCGTCGACCACGAGGTGATGGACGACCACGAGCGCCCGCGCCTCGGCGTCGAGGCCCGGTTCGGGCAGCAGGCACACGACCTGCACCATCCGGCCCGCCGCCGGGTCGAGGCGGTCCGACGCCTCGGCCAGCGCCGCTTCCACCACCGCGGTGAAACCGTCAGTGCCCGGGGTCTCATCCGCGCGGAAGGTGCGGGTCAGCACCACGTCCGCGGCATCCGCGGCCTCCGGCCGCGGCACCTCCAAGCACTGGTCGCGCAGCCGCGCGCGCAGCATGTCGTGCTGTCGCAGCACCGCCCGCACCGTCGCGGTCACGTCCTCGACTCGCGCGTCGCGCGGCAAGCGCACCAGCATCGACTGAGCGAACCGAGGAGCGGCGCCGAGACGCTCGGTGAACCAGGAAACCACCGGGGTGAACGGGATCTCGCCCACGCCGCCACCAGGCAACTCCGCGAGCGAAGACCGTTCGGCGGCCGCGGCGACCCGCGCCAGGCCACGGACAGTTTTCTGCTCGAAGATGTCCCGCGCCGTCACGACGACACCTGCCGACTTCAACCGGGAAGCCAACTGGATCGACAGGATCGAATCGCCGCCGAGGGCGAAGAACGAGGTGGAGACACCGACCGACGCGACGCCGAGAACATCCGCGAACGCGGCCGCGACGGTGCGTTCCAGATCGGTGGACGCCGCCTCCGCATCATCTCCATCGGCGCGGAAGACCGGCTCCGGCAATGCTTTCCGATCCACCTTGCCGGTCGAGGTGATCGGCATGCGATCGAGCACGGTGAGCACCGACGGCACCATGTGCGCGGGCAATACCGACGCGACGTGTTCGAGCACGGTCTCCGGGTCGGCGACCGTCGCGGCTTCGGTCACGATGTACGCGGCCAGCACCGGGTGCCCGCCCGGCCCCGTGCGGCTGACGGTCACCGCGGCGGCCACCGCCGGATGCGTGAGCAGCGCCGCGTCGATCTCACCGAGTTCGATGCGCTGGCCACGGATCTTGATCTGGAAGTCGCTGCGGCCGACGTATTCGAGCGTGCGCCGCGTCGTCCAGCGGACGATGTCCCCAGTGCGGTACATCCGCCCGCCCGGGCCACCGTACGGATTCGCGACGAACGCACCGGCCGTGACCGCACGCCGGTTGAGATAGCCGCGCGCCAGCTGTGCACCCGACAGGTACAGCTCCCCCGCGACTCCGACCGGCACCGGGCGCAAGCGCGCGTCCAGCACCAAGGCCTCCGCGCCGCGAATCGGGCCGCCGATCACGATCGGATCGCCCGGCCGCACCGGATCGCTCATCGTGATCACGATCGTCGTCTCGGTCGGGCCGTAGATGTTGTGCAACCGGCGACCCGGCGCCCAGGTGGCGATCAGCTCCGCGGGCACCATCTCGCCGCCGACCGCGAGCATCCGCACCGACTCGAGACCGGCGGGCGCCATGGTCGCCAGCACGCTCGGCGTCAGGAACGCGTGCGACACCCGATGCGTCCGGATCAGCGCGGCCAGATCCGGCCCGCCGAACACCTCCGGTGGCGACACGACCAACGCCGCGCACGCCGCATGCGCCATCAGCGCTTCGAGCAGCACCGCGTCGAACGCGGGCGCCGCCACTTGCAGCACCCTGGACGTGCCGTCGACCCGGTAGCGTTCGGTTTGCTCGGCCGCGAAGTTCGCCAACCCGGCATGGGTGACCACGACACCCTTGGGTGTTCCGGTCGAACCGGACGTGTAGATCAGGTAGGCGGCGTCCTCGATCCGCAGCACACGCCCGCGATCGGCATCGGTCACCGCCTCGCCGGACCGCGCCGTGATCTCCTGCGCCGTGCGCGGATCGTCGAGCATCAGCCAGCGCACCGCGTCCGGCAGCTCCCCGCGTGCGGTCGCGAGCGTGAGCCCGACGCGGACGCCGGAATCGCTCACCATGTGCGCGATCCGCTCGGCGGGGTAGCGGAGATCGACCGGGACGAACGTGGCGCCGGTCTTCGCGATCGCCCACATGGCGACGTGATACTCGATCGAGCGTGGCACGGCCAGCGCCACGAACACTCCCGGCCCGACTCCCTGGGTGAGCAGGTGTCGAGCGAGCCGGTTGGCCCTGACGTCCAGCTCCGCGTACGTGAGGGTTTCGCCGTCCCCGATCAGGGCCACCGCCGCCGGAGCCGATGCCACGGCCGTCGCCAGCAGATCCGGCAGCAAGCAAGGCCGCGCGTCGTCGCCGCCTCGCGCGGGCACCAAGCGTTCGGTGTCGGCGGCGCTCAACAGATCGATGTGGCCGATCGCCCGCGCCGGATGGGCGGTGACCGCCTCGAGGACGCGGACGAACCTCTCCGCCAGAGCATTTGCGGTCGACTGGACGAAAAGATCGGTGGCGTAGATGATCTCGCCGTCGATTCCGGCGGGCCGATCGCCTTCGCGCCGCTCGGTCACCAGCACGGTGAGGTCGGCTTTGGCCTGCGCGATGCCGGGGTCCATGATCTCGACGTCGATTCCGGGCAGCTCGAATCGGGCCGCTCCGGTGTTCTGCAACCCGAACATCACTTGGAACAGTGGCGAATACGCCGTCGAACGCGGACGGCCGATGACGTCGACGAGCCGCTCGTAGGGCAGGTCGGCGTGAGCGAGCGCTTCGAGGTCGACATCGCGCACTACGGCGAGAAGCTCCCGGAACGAGCGATCCTCATCGATGCGGGTCCGCAGCACCACGGTGTTGACGAACATGCCGACGAGATCGTCGAGTTCCGGCTTGCCGCGACCGGCGACCGGCGTGCCGACCGAGATGTCGTCGCTGTGCGCGGTGCGCGCCAACAGGATCGACAGGGCCGCGTGCAGGACGACGAACACCGTGACGCCCTCGCGGTGGGCCAGCCGCACGATGTCGTCGTGCAGCCGCGCGGGCAGCTCGAACCGGACGTTGCCGCCGTCGGTCGAGAGGGTGGCGGGGCGTGGCCGGTCCGTCGGCAGGGCAAGCAGCTCCGGGGAACCGTCCAGAGCGTCGGTCCAGTAATCGATCTGCCGCGCGATCAGCGACGCCGGATCGTCCTCGGAGCCGAGCAGCTCCTGCTGCCACATCGCGTAGTCGGCGTACTGGACCACCGGCGATTCCCACCGGGGCGGGTGGCCGCCCGCCCGCGCCCGGTACGCGGCGAACACGTCGCGGGCGAGCGGAGCCATCGACGCCCCGTCGGCGGCGATGTGATGGACCACCACCACCAGCACATGTTCCCGCGTCGCGGTGCGATACAACCGTGCCCGCACAGGTACCGATTCGGCGATGTCGAATCCCGCCTCGACCGCGTTGCGCATGCGGTCGGCGAGTTCCGTCTCGCCGACGACCGGCTCCGGTTCGAAGGCCATGTCCGCGGCGATCGTCGCGATCTCCCGCACCACCTGGCAGGGCTCGCCGTCGACGAGCGGATACACCGTCCGCAAGGGCTCGTGCTTGGTCACCACGTCGAGGAACGCGGCACGCAGTGCCTCGGTGTCCAGCGGCCCGGTCAGGCGGGCCGCGAAGCAGATGTTGTAGGCCGCCGAGGAGGTGTCGAACTGGTTGAGGAACCAGATCCGCCGCTGCGCCGCCGCCAACGGGACCGCGCCGGTGCGTGGCCGCGCGGTCAGCGCAACAGCGGTGGATCCGGTCCGTGCCGAGATCCGCTCCGCCAGCGCGGCGATGGTCGCCGCATCGAAGACGTCCTTGATGCCGACATCGACGCCGACGACCGCCTGGGCCCGCGCCGCGAGCTGAGCGGCCGACAGCGAGTTGACACCGATCTCGAAGAGATTCGCGGTCACGCTCACCCGTTCCGCGCCGGTGAGTTCGGCGACCAGACGCGCCAGCACCACCTCGCCGTCGGTGCGCGGCGAGACGAAGTCCGCGCCGTCGTCGAACACCGGCCGCGGCAGCGCCGACCGGTCGAGCTTGCCGTTGGCGGTGAGCGGCATCGCGTCGAGCACCTGCACGACGTCCGGAACCAAGTAGGACGGCAGCGTCCGGGTCAGCTCTTCGCGGATCGCGCGGCCGTCGGTGACCGCGCCCGGCGCCAACGTCACGTAACCGACGATGCGCTCCGTCGTCACGATGGCCACGGCACGCGCTACCTGCCCGCAGGCGCGCAGCGCGGCTTCGATGTCACCGGGCTCCACCCGCTGACCGCGCACCTTCACCTGGAAGTCGCCGCGCCCCAGGTATTCCAGCTCGCCGGTCTTGCGCCACCGGACCAGGTCACCGGTCCGGTACAGCCGCTGTCCCGCAACGCCGAACGGGTTGGCGACGAAGGCGCCGCAGGTGAGATCGGCGCGCGCGTGGTATCCGCGCGCCAATTGGACACCCGAGACGTACAGCTCCCCGACGACCCCGACGGGCACCGGCCGCAGCCGCGAATCCAGCACGTAGACCTTCATGCCGCCGGCGGGCGCTCCGATCGGCACCGCCGCGACGGCCGACGCACCCGGCGCGCACGGCTGCGCGGTGACCACCTCCGCCTCCGCGGGCCCGTACCAGTTCACCAGCTCCGCGTGCGTGAAGACGTGCGCCGCGGCGTCGACCGTGCGCTGCGCCAGCGCCTCACCCGCGACGAACACCCGCCGGATCGAGGGCAGTTCCGCGACCCCGGCCGATTCCAGCAGGACATCGAGCATCGACGGGACGAAGTGCACGGTGGTGATCTCGTGCCGTGCGATGACCTTCGCCAGGTGAACGGGATCGCGATGTCCGCCCGGTTCGGCTACGACGATGTGCGCGCCGGTCTGCAACGGCCAGAACAACTCCCACACGGCGATGTCGAACGTGATCGGCGTCTTGTGCAGCACCGCGTCGGACGTTCCGTGCGGCCACCGCTGCTGGGCCCATGCCAGCTGGCTCACGGTGGCGGCATGGGTCAGCGCCACGCCCTTGGGCGCCCCGGTGGACCCGGAGGTGAACAGCACATAAGCCAGATGGTTCGGCCGCAGCGGTGTGCGGCGCTCCGCGTCCGTGATCCGAGCGCCGGACAGACCGGTCACGTCCAGCCGGTCGATCCGCGCGTACTCGAATCCGTCGGGCAGGCCCTGGCCGTCGTCCGCGGTCGTGAGCACCAGCAGAGGATCGGCCGCGCCGAGGACGTGCGCGATCCGCGCGCTCGGGTGATCCGGGTCGATGGGCAGGAACGCGGCGCCCGCCTTCACGACCGCGTACAGTGCCGTGACCAGCTCGGCCGATCGGCGGACGGCCACCGCCACGATCGTCTCCGGCCCGGCACCGCGCCCGATGAGCCAGCGAGCCAGCCGGTTGACGCGTGCGTCGAAATCCCGGTAGGTCGCCGTACTTCCGTCCGGAAGCCGCAGCGCCGTGGCGTCCGGTGTGCGCGCGACCTGTTCGTCGAAGACGTCGACGAGCGTCCGGCCCGGTGCGGCGGAGCCACCGGTGTCGTTCCACCGCTCCAGCACTCGGGACCGCTCCGCCTCGTCGAGCAGGCCGATCTCCCCGACGGTGGCCTCGGCATCGCGGGCCGCGGTATCGAGGACCTGGACGAACCGGTCGGCGAAGCCGCGCACCGTGTCCTCGTCGAACAGATCCGTGGCGTAGGTCAGGCGCAACGTCATGCCGGTCGGCTCGTTGTGCGTGCCGTGGCCTTCGCTGATCATCAGCAACAGGTCGTAGATCGCCGCGCTGTCGCAGGGGTCCACGTTCTCCACGGTGAGTCCCGGCAGTTCGACGCGAGCCCGGGTCATGTTCTGGTAGGCCAGCAGCACTTGGAACAACGGCGTATGCGCGGTCGATCGCACCGGGTTCAGCGCGTCCACCAGTTGCTCGAACGGCACGGTGGCGTGATCGAACGCCTCGATGTCGGTGCGCCGCACCTGGTCCAGCAGACTCGCGAACGTCTGGTCGAGCGTGACCCGCGACCGCAGCACCAAGGTGTTGACGAACATGCCGACCAGGTGGTCCAGCGACCGGTCGCCCCGGCCCGCGTGCGGCACACCGACGGTGACGTCGTCGCTGCCGGACAGTCGCGACAGCAGCACCGCCAGGGCCGCGTGCACGACCATGAACGTGGTGGCACCGGAGCGCCGTGCCAGCGATTCCACCCGGCCTTGCAGTTCACCGGGTATGGCGACCTGGATCACCGCCCCGCGCTGGGATTGCTCGATCGGCCTCGGCCGGTCGCTCGGCAATTCGAGCAGCTCCGGTACGCCCGCGAGTTGCGTTCGCCAGTAAGCGATGTCGCGGGCCACCGGCGAGTCCTGGTCGTCCGCGGAACCGAGGACCGCTCGCTGCCACAAGGCGTAGTCGGCGAACTGCACCGGCAGCGGCGCCCAATCCGGCGCGGTACCGCCGGAGCGCGCCCGATACGCCGTCACCAGGTCGGCCGCCAGCGGGGCCACCGAGAAGCCGTCACAACTGATGTGGTGCGCGGCCAGCGCGAGCGTCCACGCCTCGTCGGACAATTGGTACAGCGCCACCCGCAGCGGCACACCCTCGGCCACGTCGAATCCGGTGCCGCAGAATTCGGCCAGCCGGTGCGGCAGTTCCCGCTCACCGACGGCCTGCGGGGTGAGATCGCAGGTCGCGAGCACGTCTTCGGCGTTCAGCACGACCTGGGTGGGCGTGCCGTCGACCGCGGGATACATCGTGCGCAAGCTCTCGTGCCGCTCGAGCACATCGCTGACAGCGGCCGTCAACGCGGCCGGATCGAGCGCGCCTTCCAGCCGGATCGCCAGTGGCACGACATATCCGGGCGCGGCGGGGTCGTACTGGTTGAGGAACCACATCCGGGTCTGCGCGTGCGACAGCGGGATACGGTCCGGCCGCGTGACCCGCGTCGGCGCGGGCAGACTCGGGACCGCGCGCAACTGGGCGATGCGCTCGGCCAGCCCCGACACGGTCGGCGCCTCGAAGATCGCGCGCACCGGAATGGTCACGTCCACGACGTCCCCGATCCGGCTCAGCGCGCGCGTGGCGACCAGCGAGTTGCCGCCCAACTCGAAGAAATCGTCGTCCGCGCCGATTTCGGGGCGGTCGAACAGTTCCGCGAAAACCGCGGCGATCGCTTGTTCGATCAGACCTCGCGGCGCCCGGAACTCGGTGTCCTGGGCGCTCGGGTCCGGCTCGGGCAACGCTCGATACTCCACCTTGCCGTTGGCATTCAAGGGAATCGAGTCGATCCGGGTCACCGACGACGGCACCATATAGGCGGGCAGCCGGTCCAGCAGCGAATTCCGTACCTGCCGGGCGTCGAGCGCGCCATCCGCGACGACGTAGGCCACCAGCCGCTGCTCGCCGCCGTCGCCGCGTACCTGCGCGACGGCCGCGCGCACCTGCTCGTGCGCGAGCAGCGCCGCTTCGATGTCGCCGAGTTCGATCCGCAGGCCGCGCACCTTCACCTGGGTGTCGGCGCGGCCGATATAGCGCAGGTTGCCGTCGCCGTCCCAGCGCACGAGGTCACCGGTGCGGTAGAGACGCGCGCCGTCCGCGGCGCCGGAGGGATCGGCGACGAACGTCGCGGCCGTCAGGTCCGGGCGTTCGTGGTATCCGCGGGCAAGCTGCACGCCGCCCAGGTACAGCTCGCCGGTGACGCCGACCGGCACGGGATGCAGCCGCGAGTCCAGCACGTGCACCGTGACATTCGCCTCGGGCACGCCGATCGGCACGGTCGCGCCTTCGACCACGTCGATCCGGTGCGCGGTGACACTGACCGCCGCTTCCGTCGGGCCGTACAGGTTGTCGATGCGGGCGTCGCTGAAATCCCGGAAGCGGCGCGCGATCTCTGCGGACAACGCCTCACCGATGCACAGTACGCGCCGCAGGTCCGGGAACTGATCCGGAGTCGCCACCTCGAGGAACGCCGCGAGCAGCGACGGGACGAAATCCACCGTGGTCACGTGATACTCGGCCATCAGCCGGGCGATCTCGCGCGGATCGCCGTGCGCGTCGGGACCGGCGACCACCAAGGCAGCGCCGCAGGTCGGCGCGGAGAACAGCTCCCAGACGGAGAGGTCGAACGTCACCGGGGTGCGCAGCAGCATGACGTCGCCGCCACCGAGCCGGTAGTGATCGCGCATCCAGCGCAGCTGATTCACCACCGCCGCGTGCGCAACCGCCACGCCCTTGGGCACACCCGTCGAACCGGAGGTGTAGATGACGTAGGCCAGATCGTCCGGGCGCAGCGGCCGGATCCGATCGGCATCGGTCAGCGCCGACGCGTCCAGGCGCTCGGCCTCCAGCTCGCCGAGCGTCCAGACCGGCACGTCGCCGGGCAGACTCGCCCGGTCGGGCGTACGGGTGAGAATCGCGGCGGGACGCGCGGCGGAGAGGACGGAACTCACCCGGTCGGCCGGATGGTCCGGGTCCAGTGGCAAGTAGGCCGCGCCCGCCGCGTGGATGGCGTACAGCGTGGCCAGCAGGTCCACCGAGCGGCGCATCGCCACCGCCACAATGGTCTCCGGTCCGATGCCGCGCCGGATCAGCGCGCGGGCCAGCGAATTCACCCGTGCCCCGAATTCCCGGTAGTCGAGCCGGGCACCACCGGCGGCGTCGAGCACCGCCGGGTGTTCCGGCGTCGCGGCCACCTGTGCGGCGAACAGGTCCGCGATCGTCGCTGACGGAGCCTGCGTCCGTACGCCGCTCGACCGGGCCGCGATCCGGTGCGCCTCTTCGGCGGTCAGCAGATCCATGTCGCCGATGGCGCGGGTGGGGTCACCGACGATCGCGCGCAGCAACAGCAGATAGCGGTCGAACATCGACTCGACCGTCGACTCGTCGAAAAGATCCGTCGCGTAGCCGAATTCGACCGCCATGTCCCCCGGCTCGCCATCCGCCGCCAAGGCGTCGACCAGATTCAGGTGCAGGTCGTACTTCGCCACGCTCGGATCGGCCATCCGCGCCGAGACCGTCAGGCCCTCGAACCGCACCGTGGGGATCTCGATGTTCTGGAACGAGAAGCCCACCTGCGTCAACGGCGCGTGTGCCGTCGAGCGCGGCGGATTCAGCACCTCGACCAGACGCTCGAACGGGATGTCGGCGTTCTCGAAGGCGGCCAGGTCGGTGGCCCGGACCTGGTCCAGGATCCGGACGAAGGACGCGCCGGGTTCGATGTACGTCCGCAACACCAGCGTGTTGACGAACATCCCGACCAGGCCGTCCAACCCCGGCTCGCCACGACCGGCGATCGGTGTGCCGACCGCGATGTCCCCGGTACCGGACAACCGCGCCAGCAGTGCCGCGTAGGCCGCGTGCATCACCATGAAGACCGTCGCGTCGTGGCTGCGGGCCAGCGCGATCACCTCGCGATGCAGATCCGCGGGAAGGGTGGCCGAGACCGTCGCGCCCCGGAACGACTGCTTCGCGGGCCGCGTACGGTCGGTGGGCAGATCCAGTACCTCGGGCAGATCGGCGAGAGCCGCGATCCAGTACCGGGTCTGGGCGACGGTCGGACTGTGCGGATCGTCCTCGCTGCCGAGCAGCTTCCGTTGCCACAGCGCGTAATCCGCGTACTGCACCGGCAACGGGGCCCACTGCGGCGCTTCGTTCCCGACCCGGGCACGGTAAGCGGCCATCAGGTCCGCGGCCAGCGGCGCGAGCGAGGACCCGTCGAAGCTGATGTGATGGACCACGAGCACCAAGGCATGCTCGTCGGCCGCGCTGCGCAACAACGCGACCCGGAACGGAACCTCGGTGGTGACGTCGAAGCCCACAGCGACCTCGGCGGCGACGCGCGCCTCGACCGCACCGTCCGCGACCGCCACCGGCGTCAGCGGCGGCAGCGCCGTCGGCACCGACACGATCATCTGGTGCGGCCCGCTGTCGCTGTCCGGGTACACCGTGCGCAGCGCCTCGTGCCGTTCGAGCACATCCGCGATCGCCGCGTGCATCGCGGCCACGTCGAGGTCTCCCGACATCCGCACGACCAGCGGGATGTTGTACACCGGTGAGCTCGTGTCGAACTGGTTGAGAAACCACATCCTGGCCTGGGCGGGTGAGAGCGGGATCCGGTCCGGGCGCTCCTGCGGCACCAGCGGCGCCCTGGTCGCCGCGTCGGCACTGCGCAGGCGCTCCGCCAGCGCCCCGATGGTCGGCGTCTCGAAGATCGCGCGCAGCGGCACCTCGACGCCGAACGCACCGCTGAGCTGCGCGGCCGCGCGGGTGGCCGACAGCGAGTTGCCGCCGAGATCGAAGAAACCGTCGAGCACGCCGACGCGTTCGACGCCCAGCACGCCCGCGCAGATGTCGGCCACGATCTGCTCGGTGGCGTTGCGCGGCGCGACGAACTCCACGGCGGGGGCGAATTCCGGTTCCGGCAGGGCGGCGCGATCGACTTTGCCCACCGACGACAGTGGGAGCGTGTCGAGCACCATGACCGTGTCCGGCACCATGTGCGACGGCAGGCGTTGCGCCGCATACCTGGTCAGTTCCGCGGTATCGACCACGCCGTCGGCGGGCACCACGTACGCCGCCAGGCGCGACCCGGTCTCGGCGTGCACGCCCACCACGACGGCTGCCGCGACGGTGGGGTGCCCGGCGAGGACGGCTTCGATCTCGCCCGGTTCGATGCGCTGTCCGCGGATCTTGACCTGGAAGTCGGTGCGCCCCAGGTACTCCAAGGTGTGGTCGGCGGTCCAGCGCGCCAGGTCACCCGTGCCGTACATGCGGGTGCCCGCGGGACCGTACGGGTTGGCGACGAACGTGGCGGCGGTCGAGGCGGGACGATTGAGGTACCCGCGCGACAGCTGCACGCCCGAGACGTACAGCTGTCCGGTCACCCCGACCGGGACGGGCCGCAACCGCTCGTCGAGAACCACCGCGTCGACGCCGCGGATCGGGCCGCCGATGGTTACCGGGTCGCCGACGCACAGCGGATCGCTGATCGCCACCATGATCGTGGTCTCGGTCGGCCCGTACCCGTTGTGCAGCCGACGCCCCGGCGCCCATACCGAAACCGTCTCGGCCGATACCGCTTCTCCGCCCGCCACCAGCACCCGCAGCGAATCGAGTCCGGCGGGCGACATCGTCGCCAGCACGCTGGGCGTCACGAACGCGTGCGAGACCTCTTGTGCGCGAATCAATTCCGCCAGCTGCGCCCCGGCGAACACCTCCGGCGGCGAGACGACCAGCACCGCGCCGTTGGCGTGCGCCATGAGCAACTCGAGCATCACCGCGTCGAAGCCGGGCGCCGCCACCTGCAACACGCGTGACCTGCGATCCACCCGATACCGCTCACGCTGCTCGATCGCGAAATTCGCCAAGCCCTCGTGGGTGACCGCCACGCCTTTCGGCCTGCCGGTCGAGCCCGAGGTGTACACCACGTAGGCCGCGTCGGCCACACGGCAGGCCCGCACCCGTTCCGCGTCGGTCACCACAGCCGGGGACTGCGCCGCGAGGAACGCCTCGGTGCCAGGATGGTCGAGAACCAATTGCCGCACGTGACCGGGAAGCATGCCGCACGACGCCTCGACGGTGAGCCCGACCTCGATATTCGCGTCCGCGACCAGGTGCGCGACCCGCTCGCTCGGATAGCGCGGATCGACCGGCACGAACGCGGCGCCTGCCCGCGCCACCGCCCACACACCGACCACGAACTCGACCGACCGCCCCATGGCCAGCGCGACCTGATCCCCCGGCCCCACCCCCCAGTCGATCAGGACCCGTGCGAGACGATTCGACCAGTCGTCCAACTCCCCGTAGGAGAGCACGCGATCCCCCGCCACCACGGCAGGCGCGGTGCGTTCACCCACCAGCAACACATCCGCCAGCACCCGGGGCGGCTCGGCACGACCACCGGAGGCAGGGACCAATCCCAGACGCTCGACTCCCGACAACAAATCCACGTCGCCGACTCGGGCCCGTGGATTCGCCACGAACGCGTCGAGCACCCGATTCAGTCGTTCGGCGAGCTCTTCGACGGTCTCCCGATCGAACAGGTCTGTCGCGTAGTTGACGCGCAGCGCGACATCGCCGCCCGCGGCGGTGTTCTCGGCGACGGTGACGATGATGTCCACCTTCGCCGGTTCGGCGCCGGGGTCCAGCAGCTCGACGGTGAGCTCGGACAGCTCCAAGTTCGCCCGGTCCATGTTCTCGAACGCGAGATACACCTGGCACAGCGGCGCGTACGCCGGGGACCGCTTCGGATGCAGTTCGTCCACGACACGTTCGTAGGGCAGGTCGCTGTTGGCGAAGGCGTCGACGTCGATGCCCTTGACCCGTGTGAGGAACTCGGTGAACGACTCCTCGGCGGACACCTCGGTACGCAATGGCACGGTGTTGACGAACATGCCGATGAGCGGCTCGAGCGCGCGTTCGCCGCGACCGGCGACCGGCGTGCCGATGGTGATGTCCGCCGAGCCCGACATCCGCGCCAGCAGCACGGCCAGGGCGGCGTGGACGACCATGAACGTCGTGACGTTGGCCGCGCGCGCCAGCCGCTCGATTCCGGCGAAGGTCTCCGCGGGGATCACCGTGTCCGCGACGTCGCCGCGCATGGTCCGGCGGGCCGGACGCGGCCGGTCGGCCGGCAGCTCCAGGACCGGCGGCATCCCCGCCAAACGCTGCGACCAGTACCGCAATTGGCGGGCCGCCCGGGAATCCGGGTCGTCCGGGTCGCCGAGCAGGCTGCGATGCCAGACGCTGTAGTCGGCGTACTGGACGCTCAGCGGTTCCCAGTCCGGGATCTTCTTCTGCGCCCTCGCCTCGTAGGCGACGGCGACATCCGCCGCGAGGGGCCGCAGCGACGATCCGTCGCAGCAGATGTGGTGCAGGACCACCGCCAGGACATGCCGCGTGCGGTCGGCGGTCGCGAGCAGCGCCACCCGGATCGGAGCGCGTTCGCGCAGATCGGTCCCGACCGAAACCAGGTCGCGGATTCGGCCCTCGATCTCGTCCGGGTCGGTCGGCCGCGGCGTCAGGTCGAGCCCAGCGACAACCTCGTCGGCAGGCAGAATCACTTGTGTCCCTTCGCCGTTCACCGCGGGGTAGACGGTGCGCAGCGATTCGTGCCGATCGATCACGTCGGTCAGCGCGGCACGCAGCGCCGCCGCGTCGAGACGTCCGGTGAGCTGGACGATCAGCGGAATGTTGTAGGCGGCCGAGGTAGGGTCGGTCTGGTTGACCAGCCACATCCTGTTCTGCGCCGGCGCGAGCGGAATGGGATCGGGTCTGCCCGCCGCCCGCAGCACGGGCCTGCCGGAACGGTGTCCGTCCTCGATGTGCGCGGCGAGTTCCGCGATGGTCTGCTTGACGAACAGGTCGCGCACCGACACATCGCACCGGGTCGCTTCCGCGATACGCACCGCCGCGCTGGTCGCGGTGATCGAGTTGCCGCCGAGGTCGAAGAAGCTGTCGAACACGCCCACCCGGTCGGTGCCGAGCACCTCGGCGAAGACGTCCGCGATCGACTCCTCGACGACCGTGCGGGGAGCGACGTAGGCCGCGGCCGAATCGAACACCGGCTCGGGCAGTGCCCGGTGATCAACTTTGCCGTTCACGGTCAGCGGCACCGCGTCGATCACGACGACGCTCGACGGCACCATGTACTCCGGCAGCATCCCGCCGACGTGGGTGCGCAAGTCGTCCGGCTCGCAGGTGGCGCCGACGGCGGGTACGACGTACCCGACCAGCCGGGCAGCCTCCGTGCCGGGCAGATGCACCACGACGACCGCCGCGGCGACGCTGTCGTGGGCCAGCAGGGCGTTGCGGATCTCGTCCAGCTCGATCCGGAACCCGCGCAATTGCACCTGCTGGTCGGCGCGGCCGCGATACTCCAGTTCGCCCCGGTGATTCCAGCGCGCCACGTCGCCGCTGCGGTAGAGACGCCTGCCCGCACCGCCGAAGGGGTCGGCGACGAAACGTCCCGCGCTCAACGCCGGTCGGTTGAGATAGCCGCGAGCCAGCTGTGTTCCCGCGACGTAGATCTCGCCCCATGCGCCGAGCGGGCACGGACGCAACCGCTCGTCCAGGACATAGGTTCGCAGGCCTGGCAATGCCGGGCCGACCGTGCTCGGCGCGCCCGGGACGGCGACGTCCGGCGTGAGGGCGGTGTAGGTGACGAAGACGGTGGTCTCGGTGATGCCGTAACTGTTGGCCAGCACCGGCAGGTCCGGGTTGTGCTCGTACCAGTCGGCCAGCCCGGCGGGATCGAGAGCTTCGCCGGACAAGACGACCAGCCGCAGCGACAGTTCACCTTCCGGCTCTCCCGCGTGCGCGTACCGCTGGCGCGCGGCCGCGAACTGATAGAACGCCGACGGCGTCTGGCTGAAGACGGTGACCTTCTCCCGCGCCGCCAGGCGCACCACGTCGTCCGGCGAACGGGTGGTGAGGCTGTCCACGACCACGATCCGGCCGCCGGTGACCAGCGCGCCGAAGATCTCCCAGACCGAGTAGTCGAAGGCGAAGGAGTGGAACAGCGTCCAGACGTCGTCGGATCGAATCCCGATCTCCGCGCACGAGTTCACCAGGTAGGTGGACACGGCACGGTGCGTGATCGATACGCCCTTCGGTCGGCCGGTCGACCCGGACGTGTAGATGACATAGGCGAGGTGATCGGGAAGCAACGGGCCGGTCCGATCGGCATCGGTGATCGGGTCGGCGGCCTGCTCCGCGGCGAGAACGTCGTCGAACAGCACGACGCGGCCGGGATCGCCCGGCACGTGCTCGCGCATGCCCCGCGTGGTCACCACCGCGATCGGGTTCGAGTCGTCCAGTACGTATTCGAGCCGCTCGGCCGGATGGGCGGTGTCCAGCGGAAGGTACCCCGCGCCCGATTTCAGCACGCCGAGCACGGCGACGATCAGGTCGGCGTCGCGTGGCATCGCGATGGCCACCAGTGCTTCCGGTCCCGCGCCGAGTGCGATGAGCCCGCGGGCGAACCGGGTGGATCGTTCGTCGAGCTCGCGGTAGGTGAGAGTGGTCGCCTCGGACGTCACGGCCACCGCGGACGGAGTCGCCGCCGCTTGCCGGGTCAGCAGATCCACCAGTGTGGCCGAAGGGGATTCACCGTCGCGACCGGCGAGTTCCTCGACGATGCGCAGTTCCTCGGCGGGGCCGACCAGCTGGATGTCACCGATGCGGGTGTCCAGGGACGAGTCCATCATCCGCTGCAGGAAATCCAGGAACCGGTCGGCGTGCGACTCGAGTTCGTTCTGCCCGTAGAGGTTCGGATTGCCGTGCAACTCGATGAGCAGCGGCGCGTCCGCGCCCGAGCGGTACAGGTTGAGCTGCAGATCGTCGAGCGCGCCCGAGGTCAGCGCGCGGTAGCGGCCGACGGCCGAGCCGAGGCGAATCTCCGAGTCGAAGAACAAGATGTTCACGATCGGGCCGAACGAGTTCGCCGACGAATCGATCGCGGCCGAGTCGCGGCGCAGATCCTCGAACCGGTACAGCTGGTGGCGCATGGCCGAGACGAGCTCCGACACCGAGGCGCGGACCAGCTCCTCCACGGTGGTCGAATGGCGCACGGCGAAACGAATCGGCACCATGTTGGCCAACATCGCGGCGGAGTTGCGCAGGCGCTTGGTCACCCGGGCGGTCACCGGAAGCGACAGCGCGACATCCTCGGTGCCGGTCATCCGGGCGAGAAACGCCGCGAACGCCGCGATCACCACCTGCGCGGCGGATGCGTTCACCTCATCGGCGAAGCGGTCGAGCCGGTCGGACAGGTGCGCCGGGAGCTGCAGGCCCGCGACGCGGTCCACCTTGCCGGAACGTGCCGTTCGGCCGGACAGGCTCACCGGTGTCGGCAGATCGGAAACCTTGTCCAGCCAATATTTTTTGTCCGCCTGGTACCGCGAGCCGGCGCGATAGACGCGCTCCGCTTCGACGATGTCGTGCAGACTCGCCGCGTCCAGCCGCGTCGGTGGCCTGCCTTCCAGCTGCGCGTTGTAGTGCTCGGCCATTCGGGTGAGACTGTTGAAGGCGCCGTACCCGTCGACCACCAGATGATGCGCGCGGCCGTACCAGAAGTAGTGGTCCTCGCCGACCCGGATCAGCCTGGTGCGGGTGAGCCGGTCGCGACTGAGATCGACCGCCTTCGTGTTGTAGTCGCGGCGCATCCACTCCATCGCCGCCGCGATCGGATCCTCCGCATCGCTGAAATCCAGCACCGGCTCGTCGTAGATAATGCCGCGGTCCACGAATTGATAAGGGCGTCCGTCGGATTCGATCACCCGCACCACGAGGGACTCGGTTTCGTGCCCGCCGTCGTTCACCGCGCGGGTGAACGCGTCGTGGTCCACCGGGCCATCGATCTCGACGTAGTGTGCGATGTTGACAGCCGGTCCACCGGGCACATGATCCGCGAGCCACATGCCGTACTGCGCGCTCGAGAGCGGAATCAATCCCGGTTCGCCATCGGCGGTTCCGTCTGAATTCAGATGCATCGCATGACCCCTTATTCCTACCCGGACGCGCGAAGGCATGGCGGAACCACGCAGGCTCACCGCGTCCGAAATCTGGCTTATATATGCACTTGGTCTGCTGAGAAGCGGCGTACCCCTGCTGTTCGCCGCGCCGTTCAGGTTTCGCGTGTAGCTCGATCAGCCAGTTCCCGGCATCCGAATCGGACACCATTGTGGCCGCTACGGCGGCTCCCACACCTCCTGTTTGTCGGCATTTCCAGTCGTCTCAAAATCTGAAAACAGAACTTTTGAATCTGCGGTGGAGCATCGACACTCTGGTGGGACAAGCTATCTGACAGCAGCCTGGCTGAGTCTAGTCGTATCAAACCTCTCGGCCCCGCACGGAAGCCGGTGTTTCGGATCCCGATTCCAGCGACGCGGACCCGTGGCACATCTCGCACGGCGCCGCTACTTCGATCGCGCATCCCCGAAGAAGATCCTGGTTCAGGGCCATGTAACCGAGGAGAGACACCTGCGATCGGGCATAGTACATGCCGGGTCAGGGGCGGAATCAAGCCGGTACGTCCGCGGCCGCCCAGACGGCCGAGCGAGGGGCCGCAGTACTCCCCTCCTATGCCTTCGATCGACAATGAATTACCGGTCGGCAGTTATAGCAATAAACTGGCAATCTCGGTTCTTGTTACCAATAGACACCACTTCCATCAATCGTTGCAGCGCCCCGACAATTCCATACGAGTGCCCATTAATCGACCCCGAAACAATCTGCATCGGGTACCGTCTCGCAGTACATACTTCCGTTCGGCAGGGCGCTCATATCAGGCGATGAATTGTTTCCACGCTTCCGCGTGCGCCGAAGATCGCTGCCGGAAAGGGGTGGTTCCCGAGAGAAGTCCAGCGTCCACCACGCTTTCACGCACGGCCGGACGGCGGTCGATCAGCGCTCACGACGGACATCGTCCCGGTCAGGCCGTGGATTCGGACGGCCGATAGCAGGCCGGGCAGGCACCGGCGACCATGCCGGAGCAATCGGCACGACCGCCGTGCCGGACGCACACCGGCACAACGCTGAAGACATTTTGCCCGCAAGGGAATCGGGGCGGGGCCGCAGCCGTGTGCCGGTCCACCGGATACGGCCGCAAAAATTCTTGGTAGGAGAGTTCGGCAAATTGGCGTGGTGTCCCCTGCCGCACGCCAGGACCCGGCGTATGGACAATCACCGGGACGACGCGATGTCCGGCAGCACCGCTCGTTCACTCGCCCGTCCCGGACCGACCGCCGCCATTGTGGGGATCGGCGCGGGCGCGCCGGATCGGCGCCGACGTCGCACCGCCTTCTCTGCTTCGATGACGATCGGGACCACGAGCGACCAGCCCAGGCAGGCCAGCCACTGACCACCCGTCAGCGACCTCGTCATCAGCAGATCCTGCAGGAAGCCGATCTCGACCGCGAACACGGTGACCACGACCGGAATCGACAGGATCTTCACCGCGCCGAGAACCGGTGCGGTGACGCCGGACTCCGGGTCGCGGCGCATGACCAGGCCGCTCAGGATGGAACCGAACGACAGCACCACGAACGCCATGGTCATCGGGACACTCGCCGTAGTCGTGCTCATCTCCCCCGGCGCGAGGAGCATCGCGGCGAGCGTCACGGCCAGTTGCAGAGCACCGTAGGCCAGCCACTGCACGAACGAATTCCGGTTCGCGATCGGCTTCGCCGGGTCGCGGGGCGGCTTGTTCATCAGGTCCGGCGGCGGCGGATCCAGCATGATCACGGCGACCGGGAACAGGGTGATGAAGAAGTGCTGGAACAGCACCATGAGCGGGGTCAGCGCGACCCCGTCGTTGATGTCGAAGACGCTGGCGACGAGGAACAGCGCCACCAGCGCGAACAGCTTGGACATCTGATAGCGGATATAGGACACGATCTTGTCGTAGATGCCGCGCCCCAGCCGGATCGCGGTGATCAGGGTCCCGAAGTTGTCGTCGGTGAGCACCATCTTGCCCGCCTGCTTGGTGACTTCGCTGCCCGATCCCATCGCCACGCCGATATCGGCCTTCTTCAGCGCGGCGGCGTCGTTGACCGCGTCGCCGGTCATGGCCACCACGTCACCGCCGCGCTGCATCAGGTCGGCCAGCCGCAGTTTGTCCTGCGGGGTGACCCGCCCGAACACGTGCAGATTCGGCAGGGCCGCCGACAACTGCTCGTCGGTCATCGCCTGGAGTTCGCCGCCGCCGATCGCACCGGGCCCGAGGCCGAGTTCGGCCCCGATCGCGGACGCGGTGATCGCGTGATCTCCGGTGATCATGCGGACCTCGATGCCGGCCGCACGCGCGGTGCGCACCGCCTCGATCGCCTCGCGCCGCAGCGGATCGATGATCCCGACCATGCCGACGAAGGTGAGTTCCGCGACGAACGACATCGGGTCGGCAACGGCGGCTTCCTCCTGCTCGTCGAGCAAGCGTGCGGCGAAGGCCAGCACGCGCAACCCCTTCTCCGACATGCCGCGATTCGCGGCCGCGATCTCGTGCCGCATGTCGTCGATCGGCACGGCTCGCCTGCCCGGACGGTACGCGGTCGCGCACCGGTCCAGGACGACGTCGGGCCCGCCTTTGACCAATTCGACGAAGCGGGTGCTCCCGTCGACTTCCAGGTGGTGGAACGTCGCCATGAATTTGTAGGCCGAATCGAACGGCACTTCGGCGACCCGGGGGTAGGTTCGGCGGGTCAGGGGTGCGTCGACGCCGAGCTTGGCCGCCAGCACCACCAGCGCCGCCTCGGTCGGATCGCCCACGACCTCCCCGCTGTCGGCGACGGTGGCGTCGCTGTCCAGGCACAGCCCGTAGGCCAGCAGGGTGAAGTCCGGCGCCGCCTGCCCGGCGGCGTGGGTGATCGCCCCGGACTTGTCGTACCCCTGGCCCTCGACGGTGTACCACCGGCCGTGGAAGTACAGCGACCGCACCGTCATCTGGTTCATCGTCAGCGTGCCGGTCTTGTCGGAGTTGATGGCGCTCGTCGCGCCGAGTGTCTCGACATCGGTGAGGTTCTTGACGACGGCCTTGGCCTCGGCCAGCCGGCGCGCCCCGTAAGCCAGCATCGCCTGCACGAATGTGGGCAAGCCGGTCGGGATCGCCGACACGCCCATCGAGATCCCGAGCAACAGCACCGCCGTGATGCTTTGCCCGCGGATCGCCCCGATGATCACGATGATCGCCACCGCCATCCAGGCGATCGCGCCCAGCACCTTCGTCAGCGCATCCAGCTCGCGTTGCAACGGCGACTTGCTCGGGGCGACCGCCGAGAGCATCGACGCGATCCGGCCCATCTCGGTGTCCGAGCCGGTCTCGGTGACCACCATGGCGGCGGTGCCGCGCGTCACCGATGTGTTCTGGAAGACCATGTCGGCCCGGTCGCCCAGGGCGACGTCGGCGGCGCCGAGCGTGTGGGCGTCCTTGGCGACGGGCGCGCTCTCCCCCGTCAGCGCCGCTTCCTGGGTCTCGAGGGTGGTGGATTTCAACAGCCTGCCGTCCGCGGGGACGATGTCGCCTGCCTCCAGTTCGACGATGTCGCCCGGCACGAGCTCGGTCGCGGCACAGCGCGTCAGCGACCCGTCGCGCACAACCCGCGCCTGCGGCGTCTGCATCTTCGCCAGCGCGTCGACGCTGGCCCGCGCCTTGACCTCCTGCTGGGTACCCAGCACGACATTGAGCCCGACCAGCACCCCGACCACGATCGCCGTCGGAATCTCGCCGATGGTCACGCTGACCACCGTGACCACCAGCAGCATCAGGTTCATCGGATCCTTCGACTGCAGCAACGCCATCGCCCAGACCGACGGCGCGGGTTCCGCGGCGAGCTCGTTGGGCCCGTATCGCTTTCGCCGTTCCTCGACGTCGAGTGCGGTCAGGCCGGACTGCCGGTCCGAGCCGAGAGCCGCCAGCACCGCGTCCGCGTCCTGCGCGTACCAGACCGGTCGCCTCTCCGAGCCGGCCTGACGTACGCGGTCCCGCGCCGATTCCGTCGTTGCCATGTCCCGCTGGTCCTTTCTCGGCTGGGACCGCATGGCAGGTTCTCCAGCGCCCGATCCGGACGTGAGCGGGCACGAGGCCCCGATCGCCATGATGTCGCAGTGAGGTATCCAGACAACCACGGGCAAGCGATGGGCACACCGGATTGACCCAACAGAGACAGCACCGCGACCGACGCGCGGTCAGTGCTGGTCATCGCGGCTCGCAAACGACCTTCACCGCGTTCGAACGACGATCAAAGGCACCTCCACCGAGTGCAGCAGGGTGTTGCTCGTCGAGCCCAGCAGCATGCTGGCGAACCCTCCTCTGCCGTGACTGCCGACCACAACCAACTGTGCGTTCGCCGACTCGTCCAGCAACGATCGCCCCGGCCGGCCCGCCGTGACGACGCGACGTACCGCGACGTCCGGGTAGCGATCGGCCCAACCGGCCAGACTCTCGGCCAGCACCGCCTCCGCCGACTCGCGGGCGCCGTCCCAGCCGCGGACCGGTGCGTCCGGACCGCTGGTGTCGCTCCACGCGTGCAGCGCGACCACGTCGACCTTTCGGCGCGACGCCTCCTCGAACGCCAGTTCGACGGCGGCCACACTGTTGTCGGTCCCATCGACGCCCACCAGCACGGGCTGCCGGGCCGACACGGCGTCGATCGCCGCGATGCCATGGACCACCGCGACCGGGCACCGCGCGTGATGGGTGGCCGCGGTGCTCACCGAGCCGAGCAGCCCCCGCTGGAAAGCACCCATCCCGCGACTGCCCACCACCAGCATCCACGCTCGCGCGGACCTTTCGATGAGCATGGGAATGATCAGTTCGAAAGTCACCTCGGTGGTGATGGCGGGTTCGGCGCCCGGCACCGCCGTGCGCGCCACCCGCGCCGCCTCCGTGAGGATGCGCTCGCCGTCGTCGCGCAACCACTCCAGATCGGCTTCTCCGAGCGACATCTCGGGGCCGAAACCGGTCTGGATCGCCATCGAAGTGACGATGTGCAGCGAGCGGTGATGCAGCGCGGCTTCGACCGCCGCCCAAGCGACCGCCTGGTACGAGCTGGCCGAGCCGTCGACGGCCGCCAAGATGGGAAAGGCGAGATTCGTTTCGCGCGAGGCGCTTTCGGTGGTCATGAAGATTCCCTCCGTCGAGAGCGGCGCCGCAGGCATCCCATCGGCCGTCCGCGCCGCCGCTGCCATCGGCATCGAGCATCTCGCGTCCCCCACGAAGGCGGCAGAGACGAAGGTCATTCGCCGGGCGGGCCGTCGGACCTCTGCCGAAGGCTGCTTCTACGATTCGTCGGTCTCGGCCGGGTCATCCCGGCTCCGCGCGGCCGGCCGCAGTGGCAACCTGCCGGTGGCAAACAGCGGCGCGATGGCGAGCAGGGCAGTCACGGCCAACGCCACCCGCAAGGCTTCCAGCCGCGCCTCGGTGTTGACGGTTATGACGGCGTCCGCGGTGGACTGCTGCACTCCGGCGGCATGGAGGGCATCCTCGAGTTGGGTGTTGGACAGGAACGGCACGCCGCCCGCGAGTTCGGTGGTCGCCCGCTGCTGCACCGACGCGGGAACCGCGGGATCGCTTTCGATGCCCGCGACGACCGACGAGGTCAGGGTCGCGATCAGCACCGAGCCGATCAAGGCGGTGCCGAGCGATGCGCCGAGATTGGTCACGGTGTTCTGCAGCCCGCCGACCGCGCCGCTCTGCGCATCGGGCACCGACGAGACGGTGACAGCCCCCAACTGCGAGGCCAGAGCGCCCAGTCCGAGTCCCATCAGCAGCATCGGAATCGAGACCACCCCGGCGTTCGCTCCGGGGTCCATCCCGGCGACCAGAATCAGGATGCCGGTGATCATCGAGCCCAGCCCCAGCCGTACCACCCGCCGCGGGTTCGCCCGCGGCCGGAACTTCGGAATCGCCGTCGCCGCCAGAACCAGCGCCACCGACAGCGGCAGGATCCGCACGCCCGTTTCCACGGCGCTGAGTTCGAGCACCACCGACAGGAACAGCGGAACCGCGAAGAACACCCCCGCCTGCACCGTGAACTGAGCGAAGAACATGCTCAGGCCGCCGGTGAGCTGCCGATTACGCAGCAATCCCGGATCGACGAGCGGCTCCCGGCCCGTGTCGACCAGATGGGTCTGCCACCGCAGGAAGAGGTACGAGACCAGCAGTCCGGCGATCAGCAGCCAGATGACCGGGGAGAGCCCGAGCACGGCGGGACCGCCCGGCTTCACCCGCACCCAGCCCCACGTGCTCGACCGCAGGACGCCGAAGACGACCATGCCGAGACCGGCCACCGACAGCAGCGAGCCCACCAGATCGAGCCGTACCTGCTCCGCGGGGGCGTCCTCGATCCTGCGGAGCACCAGCAGGATCAGTACGACGATGACGACCTCGCCGAAGAACACGTACCGCCAGGACGCGTATGTCGTCACCGCGCCGCCGAGCAGCGGCCCCACCGCGACCGCCATCGCGCCGGCCGCCGCCACCAATCCATAGGCCGCCGCGCGGCGTTCCGGCGCGAAGTTCGCCGCGACCAGGGACACGATCGCGGGCATGATCAGAGCCGCTCCGATCCCCTCGAGCAGCGACCAACCCAACAGCAGAACCGGCAGATTCGGCGCCAGGCCGGTGGTGCAGGAACCGGCGCCGTAGATCACCAGCCCGAGGCCGAACGCCCGGCGACGGCCCAGGATGGAGCCCACCTTCCCGCCCGTCAGCATCAGCGTCGCCATCACCAACGTGTAGAGGGTGATCGCGGTTTGGATTCCGGTGATCGTCGTACCGACGTCCTGGGCCACGGTCGCCATCGACACGTTCATCACCGAGCTGTCGAGCGTCATCAGGAATTGGCCCGCGGCCAGTACACCCAGTACCAGAACGGAGTTCGGCCTGGCCTGCGATACCGAAGAACTCTCGATGCTCATGTCTCGGTTCCGTCCCGGTCTCGGCCGAGAGCCGGGGCCCGAGCCACTCGGCTACGGCGGCGGTCGCCGTGCCGGAACCGAGCAGCGCCCTGGCGTCGGCGATCTGTCGGCGGGCGACTTGCCGGGCCACCTGCCTGGTGTTCTGGTCCGGTGGCCGAATCGACCACGCGCCCCCGCCGTCGGACGACCGCCGACGGTCGGAAGGGAACGCCGCAACATCCACCTCATTTGATCACAGACGTCCACCGCGGACCCGCAATTGCTCGCGGTGACCGGCTTCGGGTCACCGACCCGTTGCGCTTCGCTACGGCGACCTATCCCTGCTCGCCGAGCAGTCTGACACCCGTCACGATCGTGGGTTCGATAGCGATGACGGTGTCCATGAGCCCATCGGCCCACGGGCGCAGCAGCCGCGTATAGCGCGCGATCCGTTCGGGGTCGGTGACCGTACGCGCGAGACCGGTCACGACGACCGACCAGCCCACATGGCTCACCGCGTCGATGTCGTCGGCCTCGTACGCCACGACGACGGACGGATCGGCACGAACGGTGTCGGTGAGCCGTGAGGTGACCCGGGTACGCACGATGACCACACCGCCGTCGACGAAATGGTTGACCGGGCGAATCGCGGGCAGTGCGTCGCGAGTGAACACCACGCGTCCGTAGGCGACGCCGGCCAGCAGCCGCAGCGCCTCCTCGCGGTCGATCTCGACCATTGTGCGGCCCGCTACGCCGCGGTCCGCGACACGGCCGTTCGAGGCGATCATGATCTCGGGCCGGGGCACATCGCGCGTGCATCCACCTGGCAACAACCTCGCTTTCCGGTCTTCACTCGACACCACGGCCTCCCATATCATCACCGAGTCCTACTGCCGGACAGGGCAGAAAGTCCCCGATCCGTCCTCTTCGCGCAGCCGGTCCCGGCGGCTCGGGCCGCACCGCCGTGAAGGCGCGTCACGGTCGGATCTCCTCGGGCCGGGACGCTCGCCGGATCCCGGCCCGCTCCCGCAGCCGCCGGATCTCCCGCTCGATGCCTTCGGCGAGCACGGCGATATCGGGAGCGGTGTCATAGTCTCCGGTGATGCCGAAGGTCAGGTGGCCCGCATAACTGAGGACCGCGACCGCCGTGCGCAACCGCATGGCGATCGGCATGGCAGGCAGAAGTTCCGACACCACACGCCCGCGCACGGTCAGCTGTTCACGCGGGCCGGGCACATTCGTCACCAGCGCCCCCACGGTTCGTTGCGGAAACCGTGCCAGCAGACGAAGACTCCACGCCAGGGGCGCGAACGGCAGCAAGCCCGCCAGCGCGAGCACCGATTTCTCCGCCTGCGCTTCGCCTCCCGACTTGTGCCGGTTCATCCGTTCCCGGATCGCCCTCAGCCGCTCCACCGGGTCGGCGACCTCGATCGGCAGGAACGGCAGCACCGCCGAAACTCGGTTGTCCAGTGTGTATTTCGCTTGTTCGGAGCGCATGGAGATCGGGACGAGAATACGCAGTTTGTCCGGAGACGGCCGTTCGTCGCGGCCGACCAACAGTTCACGATAAGCGGCGGCGACCGCGGCCAGGACGACATCGTTGACCGTGACGCCGAACACCGCGCCGATCTCATGGACATCCGACAGGGCGGCCCGGGCCACGACATACCGGCGCTGGCGTCCGATGGGGCCGTTCAGCGAGCACTCGGTGGCCGGCGAGACGACGGCGGACAGCAGCGGCGCGAGACCGCGCGTCATGGCGACCACCGACCGCGGCACGACGACGGGTAGCCGCGACAGTTCTCGAACCAGATCCGGCCGGCGCACCTCGGTACGGTTCGGTGGCTCGGTCACCGGATCGTTCGGCTCCTCGGCCACGGCATCGCAGAAACTTCGGAACACCGAGATGCCGGATACGCCGTCCACCAGACTGTGATGCGCTTTGACCAGCAGTGCCCAGCGGTCCGCCGCGAGGTGTTCGACGACGACGCACTGCCACAGCGGATGGTCGCGATCGAGTCGCTCCTCGAGTTCCGTCGCCACCAATTCGCACAACGCGCCCTCGTCACCCGGCGCGGGCAGTGCGGTCCACCGAATATGGTGTGCGAGATCGAAATTGGGGTCGTCCTCCCACACCGGCGTGGCCAGGTCGAGCGGCGCCCGCCGCACCTTCTGGCGCAAGCGCGCGTTCCGCTGCACGCCCTTGGCGACTACGCCGCTCAGCTCGGACCTGCTCGGTGGGGCACCGGAGATGATCGCCACCGCGCCGATGCCGAGACTGATATGCCGGTCGGAGTCCTCCAGTTCCATGAAGCCGGAATCGAGGGGTCGTAGTTCTGTCATGGGGATGCTCATTCGAGTCGCTTCGTCTCTCCAGCATCGCGCGAAGCGTCGGTTCAGATGATGGCCGAAGGTCACCGAACGCAGGGCACTCCGGCCACGGCGCGCCCGTCGCCGGACCGGGACTCGGCCGTCGGCAGGCTTGGAAGCAATCCTCGACTCGGCGGCGTCACCAGGGGAAGAATCGGCGTATGCGAACCGTACTCATTCTCGGTGCGGGGTTCGGAGGGCTGGAGCTGGCCACCCGTCTGTCGGGTTCGCCGGCCGACGAACTCCGTGTCGTCATCATCGACCGAAACGACTCCTTCACCTTCGGCTTCGCCAAACTGGACATTCTGTTCCGTGACCTGCCCCCGGAGACAGCGCGGGTGCCGTATTCCCGCTTCACCCATCCGCGCGTCGAATTCCGGCAGGAGGAGGTCACCGAGATCGACCCGAGAGCACGCCGCGTCCGCACCGACCAGGCGGTGTACGACCCCGACATCCTCGTCGTCGCGCTGGGCGCCGACTACGATCCCGGCGCCACCCCCGGCTTCGTCGAGGACGGCTACGAGTACTACTCGATCGACGGCGCCCGTCGATTGCGCGAACGCCTGGCGGGTTTCGACGGCGGAGCCGTCGTCCTCGCGGTGCTGAGCGTCCCGTTCAAGTGCCCGCCCGCGCCCTACGAAGGCGCGATGCTCCTGCACGAAGCGCTCACCAGGCGCGGAATCCGGAACCGTACCCACATGCAGTTCTTCACCCCCATGGACGCACCGATTCCGGTGTCCGCGCAAACCTCCGCCGCCATCGTCGAAGCGCTGGCGCGGCGTGGCATCGCCTATTCGCCGGGGCGCCGGGTGCACGCGCTCGACCCGGACCGCCACATCGCGGTCACCAGGACCGGCGAGGTGCCCTACGACCTGTTCATCGGAATCCCGAAGCACCGGGTTCCCGCGGTCGTCGAGGCGTCGGGGCTCACCGAGGGCGGGACCGACGGCTGGATCGCCGTGGACCCGCACACCCTCGAGACGCCGTTTCCTGGCGTCTACGCCCTCGGCGACTGCGCCGACGCGCCGGTCCCGCGGGCGGGCGTGTTCGCCGAGGACGCCGCCCGCACGGTCGCCGCGGGCATCGAGGCCGGGTTCGGCGGCTCGGCGCCGCAGGAACAGTATCGCGGGCGGGGCACCTGCTATATCGAGTTCGGAGGCGGGCTGGTCGGCAAGGTCGAGGCCGATTTCCTCTCCGGTCCCGCGCCGGTCGCACCGTTCAGCGTGCCCTCGGTGGAACTCGCCCGGGAGAAGGCCGCCGCCGCCGAGGTCCGGCTGCACCGCTGGTTCACCGGCTGACCGAGTCCTCACCGCCCGGCTCGCCCGCTCGCCACGCGCGGGTCAGCACCGCGGCGATCTCGGCCAGGCCGGACGCGACGGTCATTCGCCAGTGCGTCGTCGACACAGGATGGTTGTGCACGCGGCCGTCGACGACCTCGCTCCAGATCGACGCGCCGACACAGCCGGTCGGATCGTCGAGCGCGGCGGTGAAATAGAGGACATCTCCCCGGTACACCGGCGGGACGTAGGCGCCGCGCAGCGCGACCGAGTGCACCGCCGCGTCCAGGATCCGGGTGACGCGGTCGGAGCCGAACGACGCGAACGGCTCCGGAAGTTCGGTCATCTTCTGCGGCAGCGCGACCCAGTCCACCTCCGCGACGTTGCCGAGGTCGCCCGCCTGCTCACCCAGCAGGCCGCCGATCAACTCGGCCACCGGGACCTGGCCCGCGTCACCCGGCGGCGTGCCGGGCGGATCCGCCATGTAGCTGTCCATCACCGCGAGCAGCGCGACTCGCTCGCCTTCGCGTTGCAGCTGGACCGCCATCTCGTGCGCGATGACGCCGCCGAAGGACCAGCCGAGCAGATGGTAAGGACCGGTCGGTTGTTTCGCGCGGATCAGCTCGAGGTAGCGGCGGGCCCATTCCTCGATCGAATCCGGCATCACCTCATCGCCGGCCAGCACGGGCGTTTGCAGGCCGTAGAGCGGCCGTTCCGGGTCGAGGTAGGCGGCGAGGCCCGCATACGACCAGGAGATGCCCGACACGGGATGCACACAGAACAGCGGCGCGGCCGAACCGCCGGGACGCAGCGGCAGCAGCATGTCGAAGGCCGCCTCGGTCTGGACTTCGCCGCTCGCCCGGCGGGCCAGGTCGGCGACCAGTTCCGCGGGTGTGGGCGCGGTGAACACCCGCATCACCGGAATCCGGGTGCCCAGCGCGGACGACAGCCGCAGAGTCAGCTTCGCGGCGAGCAGTGAGTTGCCGCCGTGCTCGAAGAAGTTGTCGTCCATGCCGAAGCGCTCGGCGCCGAGCACCGCGGCGAAGGCGGCCGCGACGGTCGCCTCCACGGGAGTGACAGCAGCGCGGAACTCGCGCGCGCGGAACGCCGGCGCGGGCAACGCCCGCTTGTCGAGCTTGCCGTTGGGGGTCAACGGGATGGCGTCGATCACCACGATCGCGGCGGGCACCATGTAGCCGGTCAGGTGTTCGGCCACCTGTTCGCGCAACTCGGCCGGGTCCGGCCGCGCCCCCGGTTCGGGCAGGACATAACCCACGAGCTGGTCACCGAGCGTCGGATCGGTCCGGACCAGCGCGACGGCCTGACGCACGCCGGAACACCGCACCAGCGCCGATTCGATCTCCCCGAGTTCGATCCGGAACCCGCGCAACTGCACCTGCTGGTCGCCGCGACCGGAGTAGGCGAGGCCGGCGTCGCCGCCGAACCGGTTCCAGCGCGCGAGGTCACCCGAGCGGTACATCCGCGATCCCGGCGGCCCGAAGGGATTCGCGACGAACCGCGTCGCGGTGAGCCCGGGCCGCCCCACGTAGCCGCGGGAGAGCTGACCGCCCGCGACATAGATCTCACCGGGCGTACCGACCGGCGCCGGTCGCAGACGAATGTCCAGCACGTGCGTGTCCAGCCCGGGCAGCGCTCGTCCGATCAGGCTGGCCGGGCTTTCCATCAGCTCCGCGCCGACGTCCAGGAAGGAGACGTGCACGGTGGTCTCCGTGATGCCGTACATGTTGACCAGTCGCGGCGATTCCCCCGGACGACGCTCACGCCAGCGTCGCAAGTGCCGCAGATCCAGCGCCTCACCGCCGAAGATCACATACCGCAGCGCGAATTCGCCGGACGCGGCCGAGGCGTCCCGATCGGCTTCGACCAGTTGACAGAATGCCGACGGCGTCTGGTTCAGCACCGTCACCTGCTCGCGAATCAGCAGCTCGCGGAACAATTCCGGTGAGCGCGAGGTCGCGTAGTCGACCACGACGACGGTGCCGCCGGTCACGAGCGCGCACCACAGCTCCCACACCGAGAAGTCGAACGCGAAGGAGTGGAACAACGTCCAGACGTCGTGCTCGCCGAATTCGAACAGCGGCCGCGCCTCGGTGAACAGTCGCACCGCATTGCGATGCGTCACGCCGACACCCTTCGGCACGCCCGTCGAACCCGACGTGTAGATGACGTAGGCGAGATTGTCCGGCAGCAGCGGCGACGCCCGGTCGGCGTCGGTGATCGGATCGTCGGCGAACTCCGCCGTCTGCTCCAGCAACACGGTGGGCAGGTCGGTGTCCGGGATGGCGGAGCGCTCGGCGGCGGTGGTCAGCACGCACACCGGTGCCGCGTCGGCGAGCACGAACGCCAGCCGCTGCGCCGGATAGCCGAGGTCGATCGGCAGGTACGCGGCACCGGCGGCCAGCACTCCGAGCAACGCGACCGGTAGGTCCTCGGTGCGCGGGACCGCCACGGCGACCAGGGTTTCCGGGCCCGCTCCGGCGGCGATCAGCGCGCGGGCGATTCGATTCGCGCGCTTGTACAACGCGCCGAAACTCAGTGTGGCGGCACCGAACCGGACGGCCTCCGCCTCTGGACTGCGCCGTGCCTGCTCGCCGATCAGCTCGGGCAGGGTCGCCACCGGTTCGGTCCCGGCCCGCGCCTCGTGCGCGACCGCCGGGCAGTGTTCGCTCTCGTCGAGGATGTCGATGTCCCACACCCGCGCCGAGGGATCTTCGGCGACCGCGGACACGATGCGCTCGAACCGGCGCGCGAAGGCGCGGACGGTCGATTCGTCGAACAGGTCCGTGGCGTAGGTGAAGGTCACCGCCGATTCCGTCCGGCCGTCGCCGCACGCCCGCGGCTCGACGACCACTTGCACATCGAATTTGGCCGTGATCTCGCCGTTGTCGACGGCGGTGACCGTCAGATCCGGCAACTCCAGGGTGGGCTGCTCGAGGTTCTGGAACGACAGCATCACCGGAAACAGCGAGGTGCGCGCTCCGCTGCGCGCGGGATCGGCCTCCTCGACCACTCGCTCGAAAGGAACATCCGCGTTGGCGAAGGCCGAGACGGCGACTTCACGGGAGCGCTCGACGAGATCGTGGAACCGCACGTCGGGGTCGACGTCGACGCGCAACGCCAGCGTGTTGACGAACATCCCGACCAAGTCGTCCAGCGCATGTTCGCCCCGCCCGGCCACCGGGGTCCCGATGACGACGTCCGTGGCGCCGCAGAGGCGTCCGATCAGCGTGGCGAGGGCCGCGTGCACCACCATGAACAGCGTCGCGTTGTGCTCGCGCGCGATGCCGGTCAGCCGCTCGTGTACCCGCGCCGGGATCGTGCAGCCGGTCGACGCGCCGCGCGTCGAGGCTGTCGAGGAGCGCGGGCGATCGGCTGGCAGTTCCAGCGGTCCGGTGAGCCCGGACAGCTGCCCGCGCCAATACGACAGCTGTTGCGCCGCAACGGAATCCTCGTCGTCCTCGGATCCGATCGTGCCGTGCTGCCAGATCGCGTAATCGGCGTACTGCACCGGCAGGGGCGACCAGTCCGGCGCGCCGCCGCCGAGCCTGGCCACGTAGGCGGTCACCAGGTCGCGGGCCAGCGGCGCGAGCGACGACCCGTCCGCCGAGATGTGGTGGGTCACGATGACGAGCAGATGATCTGGGCCCGAGGTGAACAGCCGCAGGCGCACGGGCGCGTCCGCGGTCACGTCGAAGCCCGCGGACATCAGCGCGTCCACCATGGCCGCGGCATCCGTGACACCGTGCTCGATCACGATGCCGTCGGGAAGGACCGCATCGGTCGGAAGGATCTCCTGATACGGCTGCCCGTCGGCGGCGACCGGGTAGCGGGTGCGCAGCACCTCGTGCCGTTCGATCACGTCGGCGAGCGCCTGGCGCAGCGCGGGCAGATCGAGAGTGCCGGTCAGCCGGACGGCGAAGGGCATGTTGTAGGCGGGCGAGTCCGGCTCGAGGCGGTTGAGCAACCACATCCGCTGCTGCGCAGGCGACAGCGGGATGCGATCCGGTCGTCGCACTCGCGCCAAGGGCGCGCGAGCCACGCCCGTCCCACCGGCGACCACCCGCGCGGCGAGTGCCCACACCGCGGGCGCCTCGAACAGATCCCGCACGGTGACCCGCGATCCGAACGCCTCGTTGACCCGTGCGACGGCCCGGGTGGCGAGCAGCGAATTGCCGCCGAGCGCGAAGAAGTCGTCGTCGATGCCCGCTCGCTCGACGCCGAGCAGTTCGGCGAACACCTGCGCGACGGCCTGTTCGGCGGGGTTGCGCGGCGCTCGGAACGCCGTGGTCTCGATGGCGGGTTCGGGCAGCGCTGTGCGATCGAGTTTCCCGCTCGCGTTCAGCGGCAGCGCTGCCAGCTCCACCAGCGCGGACGGGATCATGTACGCGGGCAGGACCGCCGACATCCCGGCAACGAGTTCGCCACGATCGATGACCTGCCCCGGACGCGCGACGACATAGGCCGCCAGCCGATCTCCCGACGGCGATGCCACCACCGCCGCGACCGCTTGGCTCACCGACGGCTGCGCGAGCAGCGCCGTCTCGATCTCACCGAGTTCGATGCGCTGGCCGCGGAATTTCACCTGGAAGTCGGTGCGCCCGAGGTATTCCAGGCGTTGCGGCTCGTCCGCGCGAGGCGCACGCCAGACCGCCAGGTCGCCGGTGCGGTACATCCTGGTTCCGCGGCCGAACGGGTTGGCGACGAAACGGTCCGCGGTCAGCGCCGCTTGCCGCACGTATCCGCGGGCCAGCTGTTCGCCGGCCAGGTACAGCTCGCCCGGTACCCCGGCCGGAACCGGCCGCAGGCGCGAATCCAGCACGTATACCTGGGTATTCCACTGCGGCTGCCCGATCGGCACCGTCACATCGTCGCCCGTTCCGGCGGGCCGGTACGTCACCGAGACCGCCGCCTCGGTGGGTCCGTACAGGTTGTGCACCTGTGCGCCGGAGACCGCGCGGACCGCGCGCACGGTCTCCGGCGGCAGAGCTTCCCCGATGACGAACAGATCCCGCAGTGTCGCGAGACTTTCCGCCGTCGCATGGGCGGCGAACTCGGTCAACATGGAGGGCACGAAATCGGTGACCGTCACACGGTGCGCGGCGACGGCCGCGGCGAGGTAGGCGGCGTCACGATGCCCGTCGTGGTCGGCGAGCACGAGTTTCGCGCCCGCGCGCAACGGCATCAGGTAGCCCCACAAGGAGACGTCGAAGGTCGCCGCGGTCTTCTGCAGGTATGCGTCCCGCGGGCCCATGGGGTACTGCGCGAGCATCCATTCGATCTGGTTGTCGATCGCGGCGTGCGAGACCGCCACACCCTTCGGACGCCCGGTCGAACCGGACGTGAAGATCACATAGGCGGGGTGCTGCGGCAGCACCGCCCGCCTCAGTTCGTCGGAACGAATCGCAGCTCCCGAGCGCTGGTCCGCGCCGAGGGCGTCCAGGGACAGGACGGCGACATGATCGGGTACCGGGATCGCGTCGGCGGAAGTGGTGAGCACGCAGACCGGTTTCGCGACCTCGAGCACGTGCGCGATCCGCTCGGCGGGGTGATCGGGGTCGAGCGGTACGTACGCGCCACCGGCGGTGAGGATCGCGTACATGCCGACCACGAGATCCACCGACCGCCGGACCGCGAGCGCCACAAGGGTTTCCGCGCCGACGCCGTGATCGGCGAGTACCCGGGCGAGCCGGTTGACCCGCTCGTCGAACTCGCGGTAGCTCAACTGCGTATCCGCGTGGACCACCGCTATCTCGTCCGGGTGCCGGGCTACCGCACGCCGGTACCCGTCGAGCACCAGCCCCGCCGCGATCGGGTGCCGGGTGTCGTTCCACCCGGTCAGGATCGCGGCGCGCTCCGCGGAATCGAGCAAGTCGATCTCCCCGACCGCCCGATCCGCCGAATCCGCGACGGCCGCGAGGATCACGCACAGCCGCCGGGCGAATCCCGCCACCGTGGCCTCGTCGAACAGGTCGGTGGAATAGGTGAACGCGGCCGAGATGCCCAGCGGCGTCCGCTCGTCCTCGTGCGGCACCATGGTCAGCTCGAGGTCGAATTTCGCCAGCGGCAGCGCGAAGTCCACCGCGGAAACCCGCAGCCCGGGCAGTTCCAGTGTCGTCGGCGCGAAGTTCTGGAAGGTCAGCATGGTCTGGAACAGCGGGTGATGCGCGCTCGACCGCACCGGGTCGAGCTCCTCCACCAGGCGTTCGAACGGCACGTCGGCGTGGCCGAAGGCCTCGATGTCCCGCCTGCGCACCTGCTCGAGCAGCTCGGTGAAGCTGTGGCCGGGGTCGATCTCGGTACGCAGCGCGAGGGTGTTGACGAACATGCCGATCAGGCCGTCCACCGTGGCCTCGCCACGACCGGCCACCGGCGCGCCGACGGTGATGTCGCGGGTGTTCGACAGCCGGGCCAGCAAGACCGTGTACGCGGCGTGCGCGACCATGAACAACGTCGCGTCGTGGCGGTGTGCCAGCCGGTCCAGTGCGGCGTGCACCGCCGCGTCGATCTTGAATTCGTGGGTGGCGCCGCGACCGGAGAACACCGCGGGGCGCGGCCGGTCGGCGGGTAGGTCCAGCCGTTCCGGCAGGTCCGCCAGCCGCTGCCGCCAGAAACCGAGCTGGCGGGCGAGCGTCGAGTCCGGATCGCTCTCGGCGCCGAGCATCTCGCGCTGCCACAACGTGTAGTCCGCGTACTGCAAGGGCAACGGCTGCCAAGCGGGAGCGTGGCCCTCGGTCCTGGCCGAGTACGCGCTCATCAGATCGGCGGTCAGCGGGCCCATCGAGGAGCCGTCGGCGGCGATGTGGTGGACCACGCCGACCAGCACGTGCTCGGACTCGCTCGAACGCAGCAGACGCAACCGGAGCGGCGGCGCGGCCGTGACATCGAAGCCCTCGACCACCGCGGCCACCGTGTGCTCGAGGACTTCGGCTTCGGCGACGTCGAGCACCGGCAGCTCGGGCACCGCGCCCGGCTCCGACAGCGCGTGCACCCGCTGGCTGCCCGTCCCGTCGCGCTCCGGATAGCTGGTCCGCAGCACCTCGTGCCGCTCGACCAGATCTCGGATCGCCGCCCGCAGCGCGTCCACGTCCAGCTGTCCGCTCAACCGCACCGCCAGTGGGATGTTGTTGCTCGCCGCGGCCGGGTCGAACCGATTGAGGAACCACATCCGGCGCTGTGCGTACGACAGCGGCACCCGGTCCGGTCGCGCCATCGGTCGCGGCGCCGGGTGGGTGACTCGAGCCAGTTCGTTCAGGCGTTCGGCCAGTTTCGCCACCACCGAGGCCTCGAACAACAGCGCGACCGGAACGCGGACGCCCAGCGTGGTACCGAGCCGCGCCGCGGCCTGCGTCGCGATCAGCGAATTGCCGCCCAGTTCGAAGAAGTCGTCGTTGGCACCGACCCGGGCGGTTTCGGAGTCGCCCGGCGGGAGGAGCAGCGCGGCGAAGACGTCGGCGACCACATGCTCGGTCGGCGTGGCGGGCGCACGGAACTGTCTGGTGTTGAGCACCGGCTCCGGCAGCGCGGCGCGATCCAGCTTGCCGACCGGTGTCAGCGGGAGTTCGTCGAGCACCGTGATCGCGGCCGGAATCATGTATGCCGGAAGGGTTTTCGCCAGGAGATCGGCCAATTCGGCGGTGTCGAGCGCCACCCGGACGCTGCCGTCCGGGCCGGTCGCCGCTCGTGGCAGCACGTAGGAGACCAGCGCGGTGGCGCCGGACGGCAGTGTCGTGCCGAGTGTCGCGGCGTAGTCGACGTCGGGGTGGGCGGTCAGCGCGTTGTCGATCTCGCCGAGTTCGATCCGCAGCCCTCGGATCTTGACCTGGAAGTCCACCCGCCCGTGGTGTTCGAGGTGTCCCGCCGAGTCGCGCCGCACCAGATCGCCGGTGCGATACATGCGAGAGCCAGGTACCGCCGCGAACGGGTTGGCGACGAATCGGTCCGCGGTCATCCCAGGGCGTCCGAGGTACCCCTGCGCCAGCGCCGGTCCGGACAGATACAGCTCGCCGATCACGCCGGTGGGCACCATCCGCAGCCGCGCGTCCAGCACGTGGACGCCCAGCCCCGGGACCGGAGTGCCGATATGGGTCGCGCCGCCCGCACACAGCGCCTCGGTGCCGGTGGCGAAGATGGTGGTCTCGGTGGGGCCGTAGACGATATAGAAGGACCGGGCGCCGGTCGCCCACCGTGCGGCCAGCTCGGGGCCCACACGCTCCCCGCCGCACAGGATGGCCCTGAGGTCGTCGAGCCCGGCCGGCTCGATGGATTCCAGGGCTCCCGGGGTGATGCACAGATGCGTGACCCGCTCGCGCCGCAGCAGATCGGCCAGTTCGGCGCCGCCGAACACCGTGGGCGGCGCCACGACCAGCGTCGCGCCCGCCGAGAAGGCGAGCAGCATCTCGATCACCGAGAAGTCGAAGCTCGGCGTGCACAGATGCGAGACGCGTGATGCCCGGCTCACCGCCCGGGCGGCGATCTCGTGCTCGACCAGGCCCGCGAGACCGGCATGGGTGACCGCTACGCCTTTCGGCTTGCCCGTCGAGCCGGAGGTGTAGATCAGGTAGGCGAGGTGCTGTTCGGTGAGGGGACGAAGCCGGTCCAGGTAGCAGATCGAATGGCCGGGCGCGGCGGCGACCTTCTCCCGGTGCGCTTCGGAATCGAGTTCGATCCACGTCATGCCGGGCGCGACGAGTGCCGCGCGATGCGCCGATGTGGTGAGGCCGACGACGGCGCCACAGTCGGCGATCATGTGTGCGATTCGATCCGCCGGATAGGAGGGATCGACGGGCACGTAGGTGGCACCGGTCTTCGCGACCGCCCACACCGCGAGCACCGACTCGATCGAGCGGGTGACGGCCACCGCGACGAAGTCTCCCGGCCCTACGCCGAACCCGATCAGGTAGCGGGCCCATCGCGACGACATCTCGTCCAATTCCCGGTAGCTGAGCTCACGCTGGTCCACGGGATCGCCGGTGGGATTGTACCGGAGGGCCGCCGAGTCGAACGCCGTGTCGACCGCGGCCGTGAGCAGTTGCGGGAACAGAAGATTGCGTGCTCGTGAATGCTGGGTGCGACGTGCGGAACGGCGTGTCGGGGTCATGCGGCGGCGAGTTCACTCTCTGGTCGATCATCGTCCGCTCCGGCTATGGAGCCAGAAGCGGTGCCTCAAATGCGTGAACCATGACCCGAGCGTGCAGAACGGACCTTAGCGAACACCGATCGGATCGGCGCGCCGAGGTTGGTAAAGGTCCTAGGATTACCCGCACCCGCATTGGGCTATGACATGGTGTGATGTGAAAAACATTCGTTTGGGCACCACCCATCAACACTATTCATTGTGACGCAAATCACTATGCAAGGCTTTCAGCTATGACGCATGGGGCGCGGTCTCCCCGAGCTGCCATGCGCCGATACCGGCGCGAGCGCGCAACACCGATCCTTCGACCGCGAGCGAGGAGCAACCGTGCAGACACCATCGATCCATGTGGCCTCCCTACGGAAGGGTGAGCAGATCCACCGCAGCGAACTCGGCTCGCTCACCCGGCTCACCGCCGACAGCTTCCCGATCCTCAGCGGGCTCTCGATCAAACGCCTGACGCTCGCGCCCGGCGCGATCCGCGAACCGCACTGGCACGCCAACGCCGCCGAACTCACCTATTGCACCGCGGGCCGGGCCCTGGTCTCGGTCTTGGACGACGGCAGCCGATTCTCCTCGTTCCTGGTGAGCGCGGGCGAGATGTTCCACATCGACTCCGGCGCGCTGCATCACGTGGAGAACGTCGGCGATACCGAGGCCGAGTTCATCCTCGCCTTCCGCCACGAACGACCGGAGGACTTCGGATTCAGCGCGAGCCTCGGCGCGATGACCGATTCGGTGCTCGGCAACACCTACGACCTGCCCGCCGAGGACTTCGCGAAGATCCGGCGCGACACCACAGCGAAACTCGTCGTGCGACGCGAGGGCGAGCCCGACATCCCGTGCACCGCCCGCTACGGCGATCCGCACCACTTCGCGATCGAGGCGATGCCCGCCCCGGTGGACTCGCCGGTCGGTTCCGCGCGCACCGCCCGCGCCCAGTTCTGGCCCGCATTGCGTGACATCTCGATGTACTCGCTGCGGGTGCGCGAAGACGGCATGCGTGAACCGCACTGGCATCCGGTGACCGCCGAAATGGGCTACGTCCATCGCGGCTCGGCGCGAATGACGATCATGGATCCGGACGGCACCTTGGACACCTACATCGTGCGCGAAGGCGAGGTGTACTTCGTCCCGCGCGCCTACCCGCACCACATCGAAGTCGTCGACTCCCCCGAGATCCACTTGCTGATCTTCTTCGACCAACCCACGCCCGCGGACATCGGCTACCGCGCCTCGATGAGCGCCTATTCCAGGAAAGTGCTCGCCGCGACGTTCGGCGTCGCCCTTGACGCACTTCCCGACCTGCCCTTCACGCCGAGCGATCCGTTGATCGTCACGCGGAACAACGCACTCGTCCGGTAGTCGCGGCGCGGCGTCGACCGCCCGCGACGTCGACGCATTCGCTGCCAATTGATCGTCAGGTAATTTACCATCGAGTCAATTCAGCGGACGGAGCGCGGCGATGGCGACGAAATCGTGGTGGGGTTGGGGCAACCGGGAGGACGCGGTCACCGGGACCGAGCGGAAGGTCCTGACCGAACGCGTGGCGGCACTGCTGCCGAAAGCCGAGTTGACCGTGCACGAGGCGCCGGACCTGACGTCGTTGAGCGTGCCTCCGCCACGCGTCCGGGTGCCGGACGCGTTGACCCCCTTGGCCTCCGAAGACCTCGGCGACCGGGTCGCACACGGCCATGGGCAGGCATTCCGCGATGTGGTGCGCAATCTGCTCGGCCGCGTCGACCACGTACCCGACCAGGTGTTGCGGCCGCGGACCGAGCAGGACGTCCTCGACATCCTGGACTGGTGCGCGAGCGCGGGCGTCGCCGTGGTGCCGTTCGGCGGCGGAACGTCGGTGGTGGGTGGTGTCGAACTCCGCGGCGCCGACGCCTACGCCGGGTCGGTGTCGCTGGACACCGGCCGCCTGAGTCGGATCGTCGAACTCGACCGCACCAGCCGAGCCGCACGAATCCAAGCGGGCATACTCGGCCCGGCGCTGGAAGCGGCATTGCGGCCGGATGGTCTGACGCTGCGGCACTTTCCGCAGTCGTTCGAGTTCTCCACGCTCGGCGGCTGGCTGGCCACCCGGGCGGGCGGGCACTACGCGACCGTCTACACCCACATCGACGACATGGTCGAATCGCTACGGGTGGTCACACCGGCCGGGATCAGCGAATCCCGCAGGCTGCCCGCGTCCGGCGCGGGTCCGTCACCCGATCGGATGTTCCTCGGCTCGGAGGGCATCCTCGGCGTCATCACCGAAGCGTGGATGCGCTTGCAGGATCGTCCGCGCTGGCGGTCCGGGGCGTCGGTGGTGTTCGGCGACTACGGCGCGGCCGTGGCCGCGACGCGCGCCATCGCCCAGTCCGCGTTGTATCCGGCGAACTGCCGGCTGCTGGATCCGGTGGAGGCGTTCATCAACGCGGGCGCCAGCGCGGCGGGCGGGGTGCTCGTCCTCGGCTTCGAGTCCGCCGACCATCCCGTCGACGAGTCGATGCGTCGTGCGGTGCGGATCTGCCGCGAGCACGGCGGCACGATTCCGGACGGGGTCCGCACCACCGATTCCGCCGAAGACTCGGCGCGCACGGGCGCGGCCGACGCGTGGCGCTCGGCGTTCCTCCGCATGCCCTACCAGCGCGACGCGCTCGCCGCCCAATCCATGATCGTCGAGACCTTCGAAACAGCCTGCACCTGGGACCGTTTCGAGGCCCTGCGAGCGGCGGTGCGGGAAGCGACCACGGACGCGTTCCGATCCGCCGGTGTGACCGGTGTTTCGACCTGCCGGTTCACCCATGTCTATCCGGACGGACCCGCGCCGTACTTCGGCATCTACGCCGCGGGCCGGTGGGGACGGACCGTCGAGCAATGGGACGAGATCAAGACGGCCGTGTCGGAGGCGCTGCACCGCAACGGCGCGACCATCACGCACCATCACGCCGTCGGCCGCGACCACCGCCCCTGGTACGACCGCCAGCGACCCGAACCTTTCGCCGCGGCGCTGCGCGCGGCCAAATCGGCACTCGATCCCGCGGGCATCCTCAATCCCGGTGTGCTGATCGACCCGGTCGTACACCGGGCCACCGGGGAGGACCGGTGAGCAGGCCGGGCACCAAGGGCGTGCCGCGCGAGCGGCGGGAAGAGCAGATCCTCGACATCGCCACCACCGAATTCGGCGAACGCGGCTACGCCAAGGCTTCGGTCGCCGAAATCGCCTCGGCCGCAGGCGTGTCCAAGCCGCTCGTGTACGCCTACTTCGGCTCCCGCGACGCACTGCACGCGGCTTGCGTGCACCGCGCCGGGAAGAGCTTGGTCGACGCGGTCGCGGCGGCCCAGTCCACGCATGGTGCGCACGACCGGGCGCTGGCGACACTGACCGGGATCTTCCACGCACTGGACGGACGCACCCAGAACTGGAAGATCGTCTACGACCCCACACTGCCACGTCCGGGTGCGGCCTTCGCGGTGGCCCGGCATTATCAGGATGCCTTGAACGGCATGGGCTCGGCAGGGGTATCGGAGATTCTGGCCGATGCCGGCATCTCCGATCCCGGCGATCACTCGCTGCTGCTGGCGCTGTGGTTCAGCATCGTGTCCACCACCATCTCGTGGTGGAGCGACCATCCCGACCACACGCCCGAGGACATGACCCAGCGCTGCCTGCGCCTGTTCACCACGGTCCGTGGAACGACCACTCGACGGACCTGATCGCGGTCGCCTTGCGTCGCAATGCAACACCTCGTCGCGGGCGACGCGTTGCGCGCGGAACAAGCGGACATGCGCCGCACGCCGGCGGGCGTGAGCGGCTGCCCACCCGCGACGTGCACGGCGCGACGGAAGATACCGACGACGACCGCGCGCCCGTCGGTGACGGAAGTTTCGCGCTCAGACGCTCGGGGTCAGTGCACGGAGAGGTTTGTCGAGTTCACGGCGGTAGAAGTCCAGGAAGCCGTCGGGGTCGGGACCGGCGTTCTGCATCACGAGATGGTCGAAGCCCGCATCGGTGTACTGCTGGGCGGCATCGAGATAGCGGGCCGGGTCCGGCCCGCAGGCGAAGTTGTCGAGGACGTCTTCGAGCCGGACGGTGGTGGTCGCCGCGGCGAAATTGACCGGGTTCGGCAACTCGCTCATCACCTTCCAGCCCGTCAGGGCCCAGCGGGTGGTATCGAGCACCGCCTTCGCCGCCGTTTCCTCGTCGGGCGCCCACGCCATGCCGACTTCCGCGTATCGGGGGCCCGCGCCGCCCGACGCGCGGTAGCGCTCGACGATTTCGGACTCGGGCTCGGTCGCGAACAGGCCGTCGCCGAGTTCCGCGGCGATGCAGGCCGCCTCCAGCCCACCGCTGGCGACGGCGATGGGCGGGAGGGTCTCGGGCAGATCGAAGACCCGTGCGTCGGAAAGGCTCAGGAATTCCCCGTCGTAGGAGTGATAGCCGCCGCTCCAGAGCAAGCGGATGATCTCGATGGCCTCGCGCAGCATGCGATGCCGGATGCGTACGGGCGGGAATTCCCGGCCGACGACATGCTCGTTGAGACGTTCACCAGAACCGACACCGAGGGTGAAGCGGTTGCCGGACAAGATCGCCAGAGTGGCTGCCGCCTGCGCGACGATCGCGGGGTGGTATCGCAGAATGGGGCAGGTCACTCCGGTCGCGAGCTCGATCCGCTCGGTCTTCGCCGCGATGGTTCCGAGCACTGTCCAGGCGAACGGTGAGTGCCCTTGGTTGTCCAGCCAAGGATGGAAGTGGTCACTGATCTCGACGAAGTCGAAACCCGCCTCTTCCGCCCGAACGGCTTGCCGGACAAGCTCGTTCGGACCGAATGCCTCGGCCGCCAGTTTGTACCCGATGCGCATCGCCACCTCCTGGTTCAACTGGGAGCGTCCGGCCACCGCGCGAACCGGCTCTTGGGGCGCGTACCCGGCATGCGGCGGTGAAAACGTCGCCGCGCCCCGGGCGGTGCCGGGGCAACGGGCTGCCGCGTCATTCGGCCGACCGGCGACAAAGCGCTACCCGGTCGGTTCACTCACGAGTCGGCCAGTAACTGGCAGCGTGCCGGCCCTGCGGCACATAGGTGTTCTCGTCGTCGACTTCCGTGACACCCAGGTGCAGCAGTAGCAGCACCGTCACCAGGCTGATGCTCACGATCAGCGGGGTGAGCAACTGCGTCGCGCCGGCCCCGGAGGGTGCGTGCATGTGCTCGGCTTCGTGCACGTGCATCGCGAGCATGCCCGTGTAGTGCATGCCGGACACCGCGACACCCATGACCGCCGCCGCGCCGACGGTGACGAGCGTGCTGCGGGTGTGCAGCGTGAACCACAACGCGGCGGTCGCCGCGACGACGGCGATCACCATGGACAACGCGACGATCCGTCCGTCGTAGCCGATCATCGCGTCGGATTTCATGGCGTACATGCCCGCGTAGTGCATCGCGCCGACGCCCAGACCGGTCACCCCGCCGCCGGCCAGCAGTCCCACCGGCCCCAGCGCTCGCTGGTGTGCGATGCGCAGTCCGATCCACACCACCACCATGGCGATCACGGCGCTGAGCAGGGTGATCGGAACGTCGTACCGGATCGTCGCCCCCTCGATGGCGAAGCCGAGCATCGCGATGAAGTGCATGACCCAGATGCCGGTGCCGCCGATCGCGACCGCCGCGGCGATCAGCCAGCCGTCGCGTGCGGACCCGGTACGAGATCTGGCCACGCATCGAAGTCCCAGCAATGATCCGGTGAACGACATGACGTAGGCGACGATGGGCGTAAGCCATCCGTGACTGAAGTGGTCGATTTCCAGCACGCGACACTCCCTCGCTGGATAGATTCGAGCCATCGGCGACGCGAAGCCCGGATCTCACATAGTGAAACTGCAGGTAGATAGTTTAGAGTACTACTATCCTCTTTATAAACATAGGATGAGTTCCAAATAGCGGGAAGTGCGCTGGTAGGCCATCGAAGCGACGGCGCTTCGGCCCACAGCGCCACCTCCGCGCGTAAGGGCGCTCGACAGCTAGTATCTGGCTTCCACGTGACGGCAGCACGACCCGTATCCCACTCACCGGACCCGTGGCCGCCGGTACCGGCATCCGGCATCCGGCATCCGGCATCCGGCATCCGGCATCCGGCATCCGGCATCCGGCATCCGGCATCCGAGCGGTAGCCGAACTTCGAAGGGCCGTATCGGTCAACCGGACTCCTGGTCGGATGCACGTGCGAATGCGATTTCGGCACGGCGGCCGAACCTTTCGGAAGTCGAGCACGAGCACAATCGCAGTTAACGCCCAAGTCCGGACGCGACGGCCGGACTCCGTCCCCGATGACCCACTCCGGCAGAGACCTTCACACCCTCGTATCCCCCGGGATCGTCGTGGCGAGGCCAGCATGAACGCGACGATCGGGAACGCCGATTCCGGCGCTGCCGCGGCGGCGCAACGGAGCGAGACGAGCCGGCGAGCACGCCCAATCGCGACTTCTGGCGAACTTTCAGCGTTTCTCCGTATATCTCACCTGGGTAACAGCGTATCGTCGCGCTATGCCGACAGCGACGTCGATCGACACCGGAGCCGAACACCTCGCCTGCTGGGTCACCGTCGTGGGGGAACGTCTACACCAGTTGCCGACAGCAAACCCGCATATCCTGCTCGCCCACGCGATGAGCGGGTTCCTCGCGATCGGACGGGCGAGCATGGCCCTGCTGACCACCTCCGCCAATCCGACCGACATCCGAGACCACGATCTCGTCTTCGAGATCACGGCCGACGCCGAACGCTGGCTCACCGACGCGGCGACCGAACCGATCGTCAACCAGGTCACCGACCGCGGCGAGCACATTCAGCGCTATCTCAGTCCCGCCGCGCTCGACACCGTCGCGAAAGCACGCCTGCGACGCTGCGCGCAGGCTACCGCGATCCATACCCGCGATCTGCTGACCGGGATCGACGCCGACCCGGCCGCGTCGGAGGAGATCCGCGATCTCGCCCGTGATCTCGCCGCGCGAGCGAACGTCATCGCCACCGTCTACGCCGACGACCCGCAGCAGCTGCTTTCGATGGCCCGGCAGGCGACTCGGTAGCCGACCACTCCGGGAGGTCGGCGAGTACGGGTCACGCCCGATACTCGGGTGCGGCACGCGACCAGCGGCGCGTTCACATCGAGGCCGCGATGATCGACAATGGTGACATGGCGACGGTGCTGCTCGGCGGCGACGTCATGCTGGGCCGGGGTGTCGACCAGATCCTGCCGCATCCCGGCGACCCGAGGCTGCGCGAACGGTACGTCAACGACGCACGAACCTACGTGGAGCTGGCCGAGCGCGCGCACGGCGAGTTCACTCATCCGGTCGGATACCGGCACTTGTGGGGTGATGTGCTGCCGCTGCTCGCCCAGCTCGACCCTGAGGTGCGGTTGCTCAACCTGGAGACGTCGATCACCGCCGACGGCGCGTTCGCTCCCGCGAAGGGCATTCATTACCGGATGCATCCGGACAACGTGCCCGCGTTGACCGCGATCGCACCGGTGGTCTGCGCGCTGGCCAACAATCACGTGCTCGATTTCGGAATTCCCGGGCTCGCCGACACCCTCGAAGCGCTCGACGCCGCGCATATCGACCGCGCCGGCGCGGGGGCCGACCTCGCGGGCGCCCGTGCCCCCGCCACGGTGGAACTCGCCGACGGCCGTCGCGTGGTGATCGTGTCGGTCGCCGCCGGATCCAGCGGTGTTCCGGAATCCTGGTCGGCACGGCGCGACCGGCCGGGCCTGTGGCGAGTGGGCTACTCCCCCGGCGCCACGGCGGCCGATGATGTCGCCGCCGAGGTGGCGGCGCACAAGCGGGACAACGACATCGGCATCGTTTCCGTGCATTGGGGGCCGAACTGGGGCTACGACGTGACGCGAACCGAAACACAGTTCGCACACCGATTGATCGACGCCGGAGTCGACGTGGTGCACGGGCACTCCGCGCATCATCCGCGTCCGATCGAGATCTACCGTGGCAAACCGATCCTCTACGGGTGCGGCGACGTCATCGACGACTACGAAGGCATCCGCGGCCACGAGCGGTACCACACCGATCTGCATCCGCTGTATCTCGTGGCGGTGGACCACGGTTCGGCGGAGGTCCGGCTGATTCCACTGCAGGTGCGGCACATGCGCCTGGAATGGGCCCCGCGCACCGAATCCCGTTGGCTCTGCGCCAAACTCGAAGACATCAGCCGCGGTTTCGGCACCCGCGTCGCGCCCGGCACCGACGACCTCCCCGTGGTGTTCAGTGGCGCACGACGGTGAGATGGCGGAGGAACCACGCTACCGCCGAGTCGGCGACTTGTTCGAGCGCACCGGGTTCCTCGAACAGGTGTGTCGCGCCGGGAACGATGTCCAGCTCACTCGGGCACGGCATCCGTAACTGCGCCTCCCGATTCATCTCCAGCACCCATCGATCGTTGCCACCCACGATGAGCAGTGTCGGTGCGCGGACCGAGCCCAACCGCGAACCGGCCAGATCCGGACGACCGCCACGGGAGACGACCGCCGCGATCTCGGTGCCCGGTTCGGTCGCCGCCCACAGTGCCGCGCCCGCGCCGGTGCTCGCCCCGAAATATCCGGTCGGCAGGCCACCGAGCTCCGGCCGCGTCCGGAGCCAGTGCGTCACCTCGACCAGCCGGTGAGCGAGCAACTGGATGTCGAACACGCGGGCGCGGTCGCCTTCCTCCTCGACGGTCAGCAGATCCACCAGCATCGTCGCGAATCCCGCCTGGTTGAGGACCTCGGCGACGAACCGGTTGCGCGGACTGCGCCTGCCGCTGCCGCTGCCATGGGCGAAGGCGATCAGCGCGGTGCGCTCCGGCGGCACAGCCAGCACCCCGGCCAGTCGGGTGGACTCCGACGGCACGATGACCTCTTCTGTCCGCGTCGGGGACGGGTGTGCGGACGGCATCGAACACCTCCTGTTATCCGGCGTACCCGATCGAGTCGGTCGCACGCAAGGGGGGAAGGTCCTTCGTCCGCACAATGGGCGTGGCGCCGTCAGCGGAACGTCGCGCCGAGGTACTCGGTCAGATCGTCGATCGAGGACGCCCACCCCGCGTAACCGAGGTATCCGTCGGGACGCACGACATACGCGGCTGCGCCGGTGGCACCGTAGGCCTTCGCGAAATCGGCGTCACGGTCGCGGACGACCGGCAGCAGCGTATCGTCGACCCGCGCTCCGGGTGCGGCGAGCAGGTACACGTCCAGGTGCCGGTGCGCTCGGCGGCGCGCCGCTGCGGCAAGATCGGCCAGCGCCCCGATTTCGGTCCCGGCGCTGTCGTCGGCGTAGAGCAGGAGGGTGTGATCGGTCCGTCCGAACAGCGCGAACAGGCGGATCGGAAAGGTGACCGCGCCGCGGACCAACCCGGCGGCGTCGGGAGCGCGCAGTCCCGCCCGCAGACCCGGCCAGCGGTCGGCCGCGCGCGCCACGATCGGGCTGTCCCGGTAGTCGATCAGCAGTTGCGCCTCACGCCGGATGACGAAATCCAGGTCCGACTCCCCGGCCCCGATACCCTCCCGTGCACTGCGCACGGTGCGTCCGACCACTTCGTCGCCGACCGGCCTGCGCTCGGCGTCGTAGCTGGCAGGCAGTTTCGGTGCACTGTCGCCGCTGACCGCCAGCGCGAGCTTCCACGCGAGATTGTGCGCGTCCTGAATGCCCGTGTTCATCCCCTGCGCGCCGGTGGGCGGATGAATATGCGCTGCGTCGCCTGCCACGAAAACCCGTCCGCGCGCGTAGGCATCGACGATGCGGTGACTGATCCGGAAGACCGACGACCACCGCAGTTTCGACGCGGTGACCGGCTCGGGAGCGAGGCGGTCGAGGACGGCTTGGATATGGTGCAACCGCGGCGTGGGGCCGCCTTCGAATCCGTGCACGAGTTGGTCGGGGTTGGGCGTTTCCGCCGTGGTGAGTTCGTCGGGGACCAGCATCGACACTCGGTACCGGCCGCGTCCCGGCAACGGTATGCACACCAGCAGGTCATCGGTGACGCCTTCGGTGCGGTGCGTCGAGCGGATGACGTAGCCGCGGGGCAGCGACCAGTCGAGTTCGACATCGCCGAGCATGTATTGCTCGGCGAACGCCGCTCCCCCGAAGGACAGACCCAGCCGCTTGCGGACGATGCTGTGCGCTCCGTCGCAGCCGATCAGGAACTGCGCGTCGACGGTGTGTTCGCCGTCGGCGTCGACGAGCACCGCGCGCACGCCGCTGTCGTCCTGCTCGAAGGTCGTCAGCCAGGTGGCGCGTTCGATCCGGGTGCCCGTCTCGGCCAATCGCTCCCGCAGGATTCGCTCGGTCACGTATTGCGGCAGCCCGATGAACCCGTAGGGGACGTCCGCGGGCAGCGTGAGTTCCGTCCTGGCCACCTCGGCGCCGTTCACGTACACCAGCTGGCCACGCAACTGGAGGGATGCGTCGAGCATCCGGCGCAGGACACCCAACCCTTCGAACACCTCGAGCGTTCGCGGTTGGATGCCCACGGCCTTCGCGTATCGGGGCGGCTCGGGCAGCGCGTCCACGATTCGGCAGGCGACACCGCGCCGGGCCAACTCGATTGCCGCGGTCAACCCGACCGGCCCAGCACCGGCAATGAGTACCTCTGTGCCGACCATGCGTTACCGCCTCGGACTGCGTACTCACACAGTGATTCGGGCGAGTCTACTCGGCCCTGCGGGGGTAGACGATCAGTCCGCGTCTTCGGATTCGGCGGACGGCTTCGACGTGACGACATTGATCCGCAACGGGAGGCGGAACAGGTTGCCCGATCGGTTGCGGACCCACTGGGTGACGGCGGCGACCGCCGAGCCCAGCGAAGTCACGCCCGCGAGCAGCGCCCACGGCGTGAGCGTCGCGGACGTGTAGGCGACCTGCCCGATACCGGGCACGACGAGTTTGCCGTTGCCGAACGCCCAGTTCATCAACGATCCGATCTGCCCGCCCAGATCCGTCTTGCGTCCGACCATCGCCTTCAGCTCGGGGCCCTTGCTGTTGATGTAGAGCACGGTGAACACCACGAACAGTGCGGCGACCAACGTGGCCAGCGTCGCCAGCCGATTCAGCGCCTCGATACGAAGGCGCAGGTTCACCACGATCGCGAAAAGCGCGATGACGATAGCGGCACAGGCGAGCAACGCCCAGAAGCCGGTGATCCGGGCGCCGGGAGGCGCCGATCGCGACCAGACGTTGAGGAACCGCGTGGTGATCTCCATCCGGCCGAACGCGTTGGTGCTGACCTTGCCATCGGCGCCCGCGGCGGTGAGCCATGGCTGGAACAGCAGCACGAGCGTCACCAGGCTTCCGACCGCGGCCCACACATAGCCCCAATATCCGCGCAGCGCGGCCAGAATTGCCTTCGCCGGCACGACGGCGCCGCTTCCCGCCCGGTCCTGCCGGGCGGACCGGTCGTCTCGCGTTTCGTCCGACTGCCAGGGCGTTGGCTGCACCATTACCTCAGTTTAGGGTCGCGGCACCGACCGAATTCGGGCCCAACTCACCAACAGTGGGAAGTCTCCATGCGGATGCGGCGGCGCGGCCCAACGGGCGGCCCCACCCCGCTACGAGGGCGTAACGATCACCGTTACCGAACGGCTCTCCCCCGCGCCGAACCAATCCACACAGCGCCTGCCGTGGCAACGCATCGGGCCGACGGCTATCACTCCACGACACGATCGGAGATAGCCAGGTCTCCATTGGGCAAAGGAGATTCGAACACATATCGAAGCACGTAATTCCGGTGATTGTGGGCAAAAAGAATCCGCCGGTAGGTTTTTCGCCCGGGTTGGCTGCCACTACCCCGGAAAAAGCGCCATCGGTGATCGTCCTGTTACGTAATGCCGGGGAACTTGACGTTTCCTTGCCTGGTGCTCACCGGACTATGGGTGAAGCATGAATCTCGTGAGTCAGAGTTAAGTTTCACTCGAGTCAAAGGATGCACAATGTCGACCAAAATCACGAAAATCGTCGCAGCGACCGCAATGGCCGTCTCCTTCGGCGTCATCGCGGCTCCCGCCGCTACCGCCGAAACGACGCCGTCCGGCGCCGCGACGCCGGTTTTCGGCTCGGTAGTCTTCTGCATACCGCTCGGCAGCGCCGTCTGGTGCATCTGAGAGCGCCTGTTGTGCGGCCCCGCCGCGTTCCGGCGGGGCCGCACTTCTCGGCTGGAAGTCTTTCCAGCTCCGATGATCGGCGGTGTGCGAGGCAGCCCGCCCAGTGTCACGCGAACCGACATGAGGAAGGCAGATCGTCGCAGTCGCCGCCGCACGTGGATCGACCGTCGCGGCGGCACTGTCACCATCGGACCTCCTTTGTGCCACACCCGCGATCGCCGTGTCGTCCACTGAGGCGCGATGCGGGTGGCAAGCCTGGGCGACTCGGCGCCGCAAGCAGCTCTTGACTTCAGGTCGACCTCAACTCGCAAGCTGAGCGCAGCACGAGGAGAGGTGACCATGACAACGTTCGGAGCAAAGCAGAGCCGCGGCTACGACCAGCGGGCTTCCCGGCTGCTCGGGGGCCTGTACCGCCGGATCGCCGCGGACGTCGACGCAATCGCGCAATCGGGGGCGTGTGTGCTCGACGTGGGGACCGGGCCGGGGGAACTATTGGCGCAGTTGGGTTCTCGGCGGCCGGATCTGCGGCTGCACGGCGTCGACCTGTCGCCGCACATGATCGACCTCGCCGACGCGAAGCTGTCCGGCGGCGCGGTGGAACTGTCGGTCGGTGACGTGGCCGCGCTTCCCTACCCTGACGACAGCTTCGATCTGGTCGTTTCGAGCCTGAGCATGCACGAGTGGCCGGAGGTCGACCGCGCGATAGCCGAGCTGGCGCGGGTATCGCGACCCGGCGGCGCCGTGGCGATCTACGACTTCCGTTTCCTGCGCTCGGCGGCCGCGCTCAGCGCGTTGCGCCGTTCGTTCGAGGCGGCGACCGTGCGGCGGGAAGCGGTACGTCCGCGGCGTCAGCCCATCGGGCTGTACACGCGGCTCACCGCCCGCGCCGCCTAGAGTGCGGATATGGCGGGCGACGACATGCCGATCGGTGAACTCGCGGCGCGGTTCGGTCTGGCCACCCATGTGCTGCGGCACTGGGAGGATGCCGGATTGCTCGCGCCGCGGCGAGACGGGGCGGGCCGTCGCCGCTACCGCGACGGCGATGCGGAAACCGTGGCGATGATCCTGATCGGCAAGCAGGTGGGTTTATCGCTGGAGGAACTCGCCACGCTCTTCGCCGAGGCGTCCGACCGCTCCGCTCGCCGCGACTTGCTGCGTGCCCACCGCGACCAGCTCGTCAGCCGGATCGCGCAGTCCACCGCGGCGCTGGAGACCATTACGCACGCTCTCGACTGCGCCGCCGCGGACTTCCGTGAGTGCCCGCACTTCCAGGCCAAGGTCGCCGAGGCGCTCGCGCTGGTCACGAACCGGTCAAGGCCATGAGGTAAATCGTTATGGCGCACGGAATTCCGTCCTGACGGCGTAGTTTGCCGCCGTGCGGGCACGGCGCGGTGAATCGGCGGCGACAGGGGGTGCTGCGCCGCTTTTCTGGGATTAGGATCGAGTCCTGCGAACTCGGACACAGCAGCCAGTAACACTTCGACTCGATAGAGGTGCCCCGTGAGCAGGACGATTCGAATTCCCGCGGTGGAACTCGCCGATCATGTCGGCGAATCCATCGTCGGGTACGGCACCCTCACCCAAGCAGGAGTGGTCCAGCCGGGCGGCGACCTCGTGGTCGCGGTCTTCGGCGTCGAGACCAACCGGCGCGAAAAGTCTTTCACGCCGGGTCAATTGGTCGAATTGGAGGTTACCGACTGACCGCGGCGGCCGGATTCGGATGCGCCGGCCGACCGATTCAACCGATCAGCGCATTCATGATCGTCCCCGCGCTGGTGGCGATGACGCCGCCGAGCATTCCGCCCGCGACCATTTTCGCCGACGCGAGCGGACCGCCGTTCCATTTTTCCCAGGCGAATCTTCCACCCGCATAGGCGATCCCGGTGACTCCGGAGAGAATCACGAACCACGTGAAATACCGGAACAGCTGGAGAATTTTTTCCGAGTTCGGGGGGGCTTCGGGGACCGGGTCGTCCACCTGAGCCAGAAGAAATGCTTCGACTGCCGTATGGATCGTCATTGATCTGTCTCCGTCGCGTTTCCGCAGGACAAGTTATACGCAATCGCTATGACGTTCGAAGTATCGCGATCCCGGAGGCTCGCGTCAACCCCTCACCGGCCGAGGCCACCGCAACGCCGGTGTTCCCGCGCGCGAAGCCGTGTCGAACCGCCGTGGACGGGTAGTGCGTGCATGTGAGCTACGACGGTGACGGCACGGCGGACGGTGACCTCGACCCGGTAGCCGCGCGGGCGGTGATCGAACAAGCCAAAGGCGCGGTCATGCTGGTCTATGGCCTCGACGCCGACGAAGCGTTCGCCATCCTGCGCGTGCGGTCGCAGGAAACCAACACCAAATTGCGCGTTCTCGCCGCCAATGTGGCCGCCGAGCTACCGTCGGTCGGCATGCCCGCCCTGACCAGCGAACTGCGCAGCCGGGTCGACCGGCTGCTGTCGACCGCGCACGAACACGGCCGTTGAGCGCCGCTGCGGCCTATCGCTTCTGGGCGACGGCGAAGACTCGCCGGAAGGGCAGCCAAGTGGTGCCGTCGGCGCGTCGAGGGTAGGCGTTGCGCAACAGTGGGGCGAGTTGCGCTGTGAATTCCCGCCACTGCGCGTCATCGAGGGCCCCGCGCACGGGCCGCAACGCCGTGCCGGTGACCCACTCGAGCACCGGATCTTCTCCGCTCAAGCGTTGCAGGTACGTCGTCTCCCAGGCATCGACCGCCCCACCCGCGGCGGCGAGCAGGTCGGCGTATCCGGCGGGATCGAGCACCGCCCTCGGCTCGAGGATGCCCGCTCGTCCGAGGCTGTCGCGCCAATCGTCGCGAGCGGCCACCTGGCGGATCGCCCGGTGCGAGGCCGCGTCGAAATTTCCGGGCACCTGCACGGCCAGAAACGCGCCCGTTGGAAGCTCTCGCATCCACCGAGCCAGCAAGTCCGGATGCCCGGGCACCCATTGGAGGACGGCGTTGCAGACCACGACATCGGTCTCCGCGCTCGGCTGCCATTCCTGTACCGCCCCGAGCGTCGCATCGATGCCACGATCTCGCGCGGCCGCGACCATTTCCGGCGACGAGTCGAGCGCTCGCACGATCGCGCCCGGCCAGCGCCGCGCGAGGACCGCCGTGAGATGCCCGGGACCGCAGCCCAGGTCCACCACCACCCGCGGTTCGGCCGCGGCGACCCGACTCAGCAGGTCGAAGAACGGGCGGGACCGGTGATCGTCGAAGGCGAGGTACTGCTGAGGATCCCACATAGGCCACTCCGAGGCTCGCTACCAAACCGTACGTACGTACTGTACGCCTGCCTCGCGCTCAGAAGAAGGTCCCCGAGAACGGCAACGAGTCGGTGGCGAACAGCGCGTCCGCGTCCGCGACCGCACCGGGACGATGTTCGTCGACACGTCCCGCGAAAGCCAGTTCGCGCCATGTCGTTCCGCCCAGATAGACCGCCGCGAGCTCGGAGATACTCGTGGTGAGATCCCGGTTCTCCCGAACTCGTCGCACGCCGTCGACAGCGATCCGGTAGCGGCCGGAGTTCGCCGTCAGGATCGGGTCCCGCACTTCCACCACGACCGCGGCGGCCTGGCGATAGGTGCGCCGCGCCAGCGCGTGCCCGACATCGACCAGGCGCAACCACGTCTCGTCCCTGGTCGACAGCACGCGCACCGCGCGTTCGTCGGTGAGCAGGTGGCGCAGCGGACTGTCCAAGGCGAGGAACGGGAACACGAACGTATCGACCAGGTCGATCGACATCAGCCCGCGGATCAGCCCGCGATACGCCGCGGGCGTCGTCGCGACGAAATCGTTGATCACCACCTGCTTTTCCGGCCGGGACAGCCAGCTCCTCGGATCGACCGGCTGGTAGCGGACGAACCCGTCCTCGGCGCCGGCCGGGCCGTGGACCAGGCAGTAGTTCGGCTCCGTGCTCAGCAATTCCTGCAACCGCCACCAGTATTCGGGCCGATCGACAGCGCCGGTCCAGGCGACGTCGGCCGTCGCGTAGATCTGCGGCAGCAGTTTCCACGCCGCGGCGCCGTCGATGAAACGCACCGGACCGGACGCCGCCACCGTGTCACGCAGCCGGGCCCGACGGCGCTGCAACTCCACCCGCGCGAACGAGCTGGCGATCCCGTAGCCGAACCGTTCGTAGATCGCGCCCTCCGACGCACGCAACGTGGCGACCGCTTCGCCGCGTTCGGCGATGTCGGCGAGCTGACGGTGCAACAACGCCGTGAGCGCCCCGCGGCGGGTGTGGGTCGGCAGCACTCCGACGTGGGTGACCGCCGCGTGCGGCAGGCGCGCGCCGCCGGGGACGACCAGCCTGCTGGTGTAGGACTCCGCGGTACCGATCAGTTCGCCATCGATGTAGGCGCCGAGCGTGCGACCGGGCTCCGACAGCTCCGCGGTAGGGGTCAGCGGCGGCAAGCCCACCATGGCCGTGCGGAAAAGGGCGTTGGCGGAACGGATGTCGTCCTCATCGAGGAGGGTCTGCACAGCGACGGTCACGACTCGATCCTGCCCGAGCCGCCATCGGGCGCTGACCTGCTGGCACGCCCCGGCGGAAAATCAGTCGGCATCACGGTTTCGTAACGGGCTGCGGTGGGTATTACATAGCAATGACGGATCACCGACCAACCCGCATCGCCGGTGTGGAACCGGGAACCGGCGCGCTAGCTTTGACCACGTGCCTTGCCTTTTCGATCGGCATCGCCGCGCTCACCCAATCGGCGTTCACCACGCTCGTGGCCTGTGTGAGCATCGTGGCGGGGCTCACACTCGTGCTGAACATCCTGCCGCGCAAGGCTTGACCGCGCGGACCTTGCCTCGCACGCCGAATCCTGGTGGCATCTACCCGGTATCGACGTCAATCGGGAGGCAGGCATGCTGTCGTTGCAGGAGATTTCGGATCGACTCGAGATCGAAGACCTGATGGTGCGGTATTCGCACGCGGTCGACACTCGACAGTGGGACCTGCTGGACGAGGTGTTCACCCCGGACGCGCACATCGACTACTCGGCCATGGGCGGATCGGTGGGCGATCTGGCGGCGACGAAGCAGTTCCTGGCCGCCGTCCTGCCCAACTTCCCGGCCTTCCAACACCTGATCAGCAACTCGTCCATCCGGGTCGACGGTGACACCGCCACCGGGCGGACGATGTGTCACAACCCGATGCTCGTGTCCGGCGGCGACGGACCGCCGACGATGATGCTGTGCGGTCTCTGGTACCACGACGCGTTCGTCCGCGTGGACGGACAGTGGCGGATCAAGCAGCGCGTCGAGGAGAAGAGCTTCCTCTTCGTCGCGCCGTCCGCTCCCGGCATGGGCTGACGCGACGGAGACCGCCGCGGCTCCTCAGCGCGCCGACAGCGCTGAGGGCGGGGCCTCGGACGCGGGGGCCGGTTCCTCGCGGGCGGGGCTCCCGTCGCCCGCGACCTTCCGCCTGCGGGCGACCAGGAACAGCACGACCAGCGCCACACTGAACCAGACGTAGGTGTTGCCGATGAAATGCTGCCAGGGTGTCCACGCGGTCTCCCGGTGCTCGCCGTCGGGCAGCCAGTTGTGCGGGCCGATGACGAATATCGCCGCGGTCACCACGAACGTCACCCACCACCCGATCGCCCGCCTGCCGGGCAGGCGGGACGCGTGACCGACCATGGCGAACAACGCGGGCGCGATCCACACCCAGTGGTGGGACCAAGAGATCGGCGAAACCAGCAGCGTGAAGACGGCGTTGAGGGACAGCGCGAGCGCGGGCAAGTCGGCGGCTCGGCGCATGGCGGTGACCACCAGCGCGAGCAGCAACGCGCCGAGGATCAACCAGATGATGGTGAACGCGGGCTCGGGCGTTTCGAAACGAGAGAACACCGCTTGAATCGACTGATTCGTGTGGAATGCCGAACCGCTCAGCCCGGACACGTTGCCCAGGCCGCCGAACCAATACTTGACGGACTCCTTCGGCAGAATCGCGAAGCCGAGCACCGTGGCGGCCGCGCCGGTGACCGCGGCGGTCGCGGCCGCGCGGTAGTCCCGCCGGACCAGGAAGTAGAGCACGAACGCCGCGGGCGTCAGCTTGATCGCGGCGGCGACGCCGATCAGCATGCCCCGGGGCCAGCGCGACTTGTGGGTGAGGCAATCGGCGGCGACCAGGGCCATCAGCAACAGGTTGACCTGACCGAAGTCCAGCGTGGAGTGAATCGGCTCCAGCAGCAGCCCCAGCGGAGTGGCGCACGCGGTGGCCCAGACCGCCAACCGGCGCTGCGACTCGTCCGGCCACACCCGCCGCGCCACCAGATAGAGCGTGAGGGCCAACGCGGCCACCGACGAGACGAAGAAGCTCAACGCGGCGACGTCCCAGGGCAGCATCGCGAAGGGGCCGAGCGCGAGCGCGGCGAAGGGCGGGTAGATGAACGGCAGACCCGCTCCGATGGTGGTCTGCGGCAATTGCCCGTACATGTCGGCGCCGTGCCGCATGGCGTCCACGCCGAGGCGATACACCTGCAGGTCGATGAACCCGCCGGTGATCTTGTGGAACGGCCAGACCGGTGTCAGCAGACAGAACGCGGAGAACGCGAGTGCGAGAACCGGCGCCGGGCGCAGCACGCGCGCGAGTCGACGGTTCTGGGACATCGGCGTTCCGGCGGTGGCGGTGACACTACTCATCCGCGGCGACTATACCGACCCGGGTCCGCTCGTTCACCACATGGGAGGCAGATTCGCGACTGTCGCGTGAGGGCTGCGGAAACGGGTAAGCCGCCACCAGCACGAGGGGCAGAGGAGGTCGGCCGATGGTGACGAAGGCGCCCGGCGCCGCGATGTACGTCCCCGAGAACGCGGATCTGACGCGGCTGCGGCAAGCGGCCTGCGACTGTCACGGGTGCGATCTCTACCGCCATGCCACGCAGACGGTGTTCGGCGCGGGGCCCCAGGACGCGGACGTGGTACTGATCGGCGAGCAGCCCGGCGATCAGGAGGACGTGGCAGGCCATCCGTTCGTCGGTCCGGCGGGGCGGCTGCTCGACCGGGCGCTGGCGGAGGTCGGCATCGACCGCGACGCGGTCTACCTGACCAACGCGGTGAAACACTTCAAGTTCGTGGAGCGCGGCAAGCGGCGCATCCACAAGCAACCCGGCCGCACCGAGGTGGTCGCCTGCTCGGCATGGCTCGACGCCGAACTCGATCTGCTGCGTCCGCGGTTGGTGGTGTGCCTCGGCGCGATCGCGGCGCAGGCGGTGCTCGGTCCCGCGTTCAAGGTCAGCGCACGCCGCGGCGAGGTCGTCGAGACGGCCGACTTCCGCGCGATCGCCACCGTGCACCCCTCGTCGGTGTTGCGCGCGCCCGACCGTACCGCCGCCTACGAAGCGTTCGTCGACGATCTGCGCATAGTGCGGGAACAACTCGGAAAGTCGGCGGCGGCGCGCTGATCACGCGGCCCAGGACAGGAGTGAGTGGATGAGCACCGACGAGATCGACCCGGAACTGCTGGAACTGGCCGCCAAGGTGTTCGACTTCGCTCGGCGCGGAGACACCGCGAGGTTGGCCGCCTATGTGGACGCCGGCGTGCCGGTCGACCTCACCAACGACGCGGGCGACACCCTGCTCATGCTCGCCGCCTACCACGGGCACGCCGATGCCGTGGCGGCGCTGCTGCAACGGTCGGCCGATCCGGACCGTGCCAACGACAAGGGCCAGACTCCGCTGGCCGGGGCGGTTTTCAAGGGCGAGAGCGAGATCGTGCGACAACTCGCAGCGGCGGGCGCCGACCCCGACGCGGGCACCCCGTCGGCCCGCGACGCCGCGGTCATGTTCGGCAAGACCGAGCTGCTGGAAATCTTCGGCTGAGCGGGCTACCCGCGCTTGCGCACAGCGGTGACGGCCTTGCGCGCTGCCACCAGAACGGGATCCCACACCGGGGAGAACGGCGGTGCGTAACCGAGATCGAGCATGGTCATCTGCTCGACGGTCATCCGGGCGGTCAGCGCGACCGCGGCGATGTCGACGCGCTTGGCCGCGCCCTCCCGTCCCACGATCTGGATGCCGAGCAAGCGTCCGGTGAGCCGCTCGGCGAGCATTTTCACCGTCATCGGCGCCGCGTCCGGGTAGTAGCCGGCGCGGCTGGTGGATTCGACCGCGACGGTCACGTATTGCAGGCCCGCTGCCCTGGCGTCCTTCTCCCGAAGACCCGTGCGGGCGACCTCGAGTTCGCAGACCTTGCTGACCGCGGTGCCCACGACGCCGGGAAAGACCGCGTATCCCCCGCCGATGTTCGCGCCGATGATCTGACCGTGCTTGTTGGCATGGGTGCCGAGCGGGATGTGGCGTTCCCGGCCCGAGACGAGGTCCAGCACCTCGACGCAATCGCCGCCCGCCCAGATGTTCTCGTGCCCGCGTACCCGCATGGCGACATCGGTCCGCAGCCCGCCGTACTCCCCCAGCGGCAGACCGGCGGCGCGGGCCAGCTCGGTCTCCGGGCGCACGCCGATGCCGAGCACCACCACGTCGGCCGGGTATTCCGCGGTGTCGGTGACGACCGCGGCGATCCGGCCGTCGTCATCCGTCCGGAACTCGGACACCTCGGCGTCGCCGACCACCTTGACGCCCATTCCGCACATCGCGTCGCGCACCAGAGCCCCCATGTCGGGGTCGAGCGTGGACATGGGTTCCGAGCCGCGGTTGACCATCGTGACGTCGTAGCCGCGCCGGATGAGGGCCTCGGCCATCTCCACGCCGATGTAACCGGCCCCGACCACGACGGCGCGGTTGCCGCGCGCCCGCTCCAGCGTGTCGAGCAGCGCCTGCCCGTCGTCGAGCGTCTGCACACCGTGCACACCGTTCGCGTCGATACCGGGCAGCCGCGGCCGGACGGGGCGGGCGCCGGTGGCGATGACGAGGTGGTCGTAGGACATCCATGCCGACGCGCCGGTTTCCCGGTCGCGATAGCGCACGCGAGCCTGCTCGGCATCGATCTCGGTGACCGCGGTGTGCAGCCGCAAGTCGATCTCGCGGGACCGATGTTCCTCGGGCGTGCGGGCGATCAGGGCATCCCGGTCGACGACGTGACCGCCGACCCAGTACGGAATGCCGCAGGCCGAGTAGGAGGTGAACCCGCCGCGTTCGAAGACCACGATCTCCAGCGCGCCGGCGTCCTTCATCCGGCGCGCCTGCGAGACCGCCGACATTCCGGTCGCGTCACCGCCGATGACCACCAGTCGCTCGCTCATGGCTTCACGCTACGTTCGGCGTCCACCCGGCGGCCGCGTGGGCCACCGTTCCACGAATTTGCTGGTTGCGCTGCGGGTGACCGATCCGTACTTCACACTGATCTTCTGGCAAACGCGGTATGAGGGCAGCGTTTTGACCCGGGAGCACGACATGACCGAGATCCGACCCCCTTCCGACGACGAACGTCGGCTCGCCGAACTGGGCTACAAGCAGGAACTGGCCAGATCATGGTCGGGTTTCTCGAATTTCGCCATCAGCTTCACGATCGTGTCCATCCTGACCGGCGGATTGGCCAGTTACGGCATCGGTCTGGCGAACGGCGGCCCGATCACCATGGCCTGGGGGTGGCCGCTGGTCTCGCTCATGGTGTTGTTCGTCGGACTCGCCATGGCGGAACTGGCCTCCGCCTACCCGACCTCCGGCGGCTTGTACTGGTGGGCCGCCGAACTGGGCGGACCGGTGTGGGGCTGGTTCACCGGATGGTTCAACCTGATCGGGCAGATCGCCGTGACCGCGGCGATCGATTACGGCGCCGCCATCTTCACCACCGTGGTGTTGAACGTCGTCGGAATCGACATCGGCACCGACCGCACCGCGATTTTCCTGGTGTTCGCCGCCATCCTGGTCCTGCACGCCGTCTTGAACGTGATCGGCCCGCATCTGTCGGCGGTGATCAACAATGTGTCCGCGTGGTGGCACGTGGGTGGTGTGGCGATCTTCGTGGTCGTCCTCGGCTTCGGAGCGGAACACCACCAGAGTGCCCGATTCGTCTTCACCGAGACGGTGGACAACAGCGCGATCGGATTCGGCGGGGTCGCGTTCAGCTTCCTGCTCGGCCTGCTGCACGCGCAATACACTTTCACCGGCTACGACGCTTCCGCGCATATGTCGGAGGAAACACACGACGCGTCGCGGATGGCGGCCAAAGGGATCATCAACACGATCGTCGTGTCGGCGATCGCCGGATATCTGCTCATCATGGCGGTGACGTTCGCCATCCCGAATCTGGACGACGCGCTGGATCCCGCGAAGAACAGCGGCTATCCCGTGATCTACATCCTGGAGAACTCGCTGAACGGCTTCTGGTCGGGTTCGCTGCTGATCATCGCGGCGGTCGCGCAATTGTTCTGCGGATATGCCTCGGTGACTTCGGCTTCCCGCATGCTGTTCGCGTTCGCGCGGGACGGCGCGGTGCCGGGGTCGAGGTTCTGGTCGCGGCTTTCCACGCGCAAGGTACCGGTGCACGCGGTGCTGTTCATCTCGTTCTTCGCGTTCGTGCTGCTGATTCCGTCCATGCTGGTGCCCGCGGCGAACGCACCGACCGCCTACGCCGCGGCGACCTCGGTCGCGACCATCGGTCTCTACATCGCCTACGGCATTCCGATCCTGTTGCGGCAGCGGCACGGGAGCCGATTCCGCACCGGCCCATGGCGATTGGGCGCGTGGTATCGCCCGGTCGGAGTGGTCGCGTTGATCTGGATCGTGCTGATCAGCTTCCTGTTCATCCTGCCCACCGACGCCCGCGGCTATCCGTGGCACAGCGAATTCACCTGGAACACCGTGAACTACGCACCGATCACCCTGGTCGGCGTGGTGGGCGCGATCGGCATCTGGTGGCTGGCGTCGGCTCGGACCTGGTTCACCGGGCCGAAACGGACGGTGGACGAGCCGCCCGCCGACCAGCCGGAGCAGGAGGCGCCGGCCAACGCCTGAGGCACGACCGGTCCGGTCGCGGCTTCCCTGATCTGGCGTATCGAGTTTGTCGGCCTCGGTCGCTAGGGTGTGTCGGCATGGAAAGGACCGACCTGGTGCGTTTTTCGCCCGCCGGGAGAATTGTGTTCCCGGGCAATCCGTGGCCGGAAGGGCACGCGATCGAGGAGTTCGCGTGGACCGGCCGCATGGACCAGGCCGGCAGCCTGTGGTTCGATCTGCACCTGCGCTCCGCGGCGTACAACGCCGAACGCGACCCCGCTCACGGCGAGGAGGACGGCGAGGACTGGCTGTCGCCGATCGTGTGGCAGAACTATCACAGCTGCACGCTGTCGTCCACGTACTGGGGCGAGGACGACGCCACCGGCCTGCGCGCCGCGGCGCCGGGCCGGCCCTTTCGACTGAAATCCGAACAACCGCAGCGCCTCACGGTCGACCCGCTGCCCCTCGCGCACGCCGACGACGTCGGATACCTTGCGTTCAACATCTACCTGCTCGGGCACGACTCGGTCGCCGACCAGGAAGTGTCGTTCACCCGGCGATCCGACGGCAGGCACGACATCGACTGGCAGGGTCGAATCGCGCTGACCTACGCGGGTCAGGTCGAATTCCGGTACCGATTCCGGGCCCGGATATCCGGCGCCACCCTCGAATACATCCGTTTCCCGGCGGAAATCTCCGCCGATCGAGCGCTCCGCCAACTCGGCGCCGTGCTCGACGCGCCCGAGGAGTTCGAACTGGGCCTGGTCGACGGGCAGCCCGCGTGGGTGTCGAGAATGCCGGTCTAGCGTTTTCGGCGCCGGTTCACCGGTTGCCGGTATGGCCGGGCAGCACGCACACCGAATCCAAGCCGAGCACGTGGTTCAACCGGCCGAACGCCAGCCATGAGCCGATGCTCATGCTCAGTTCGACGACTTCGGCCTGACTGTAGCGGGCGAGCATCCGATGCCAGAACTCTTCGTCCAGGTTGTGATGGTCGGTGGCGTAACGCTCGGCGTATTCGGCGGCAAGCCGGGTGCGTTCGTCGAAAGCGTCGGTGGTGCGCCAGTTCGTGGCGGCGTCGGCGAATTCGGGCTCGACCTTCACCCCGTCGCGTTCGGTGCGCCAGTCCATGCAGAACAGACAGCCGTTGATCTGGGCGATGCGCAGCCGGGCCGCCTCGAACTCACGCAGGCCGAGCGTGCTGTGCGAGTACACCGACAGCGAGAAATTCGAGGCGGCGACGCCGATGCCGGGGACCATCTCACCCCAGACGTAGCCGATCGGATCCTTGCCCTCGGGAACGTCGATGATCATGGGTGCTTCCTTCCGAGTTTGCCGACGGCGGGACGCAACGGGACATCCAGTGCGTCGTAGAGTCCGGGTTTCGCCGCCACCAGCCAGTCGATTGCGCCGACCAGGCGGCCGACGGCCGTGGCGTTCCCGCCCGCGGAGCGGTTGCCGTCTTCGTCGGTCGCCTCGACGGTCACTTCGATGCGCGGGTGCCCCTCGATGATCACCCGGTGCGCGCCCGCGCCGCCATCGGCCGGTACGGGCCAATCGGGCGCACACGTCGGATGGATGCGGGTGACGTGTTCGACGACCAGTCGCGGTTGCCCCGCGACGATGCCCTGCACTTCGAAACGCACGGCGCCCTGGGTGCCTGCCTCGAATTCACCCATGGACGTCGTGGTGACGGTGGCGTCGAGGGAGCGCCGATCCAGCGTCTCGCGGATCTCGTCGAGTTCGACACCGAGCGCCCGTGCCATCAGCCGGATCTGCCCGCCCCACACCATGGTCGGCACCGACGGCGCGAGCATCGGCGGCTGATAGTCCATCGGCTGCCCCATGCCGACCAGGTAGCGCACCGAGTCCGGCTGGTCGTAGGTGGAGTAGTCGAAGATCTCCTGGCAGCGGATCGTCTCCACCGTGCTCCCGAGCCCGCTGATCAGCAGCGGCAGTACGTCGTTGCCCCACCCGGGGTCGATACCGGAGACGAACAGCGATCCGCCGCTCTCCGCGATCGCCGCCAGTACCGGGTCGCGTACCTCCGGCGGTGCGTTGCGCGGATCGTAGAGGGCGTAGAGAGCCGGGGTGACGACCACCGCGCCCGCGCGCAGCGCGCGCACGATATCGGCGAGCGCGTCGTCCGGCCGGATGTCGCCGGAGGCCGCGTAGACCACCGCGTCCGGGCGTGCGCCGAGAACGGCGCCGACATCATCGCTCGCGGCGACGCCCAAGTCCCGATCCAGCCCGCCGAGTTCGCCCGCATCGCGGCCGACCTTCGCCGGATCGTGCACCAGCACCCCGGTCAAACGCAGCGCGGGGTGCGCGTCGACGGCCCGGATGGCCGCCCGGCCGACGTTGCCGGTTCCCCAGACCACCGTGGAGATCATCGATCGAGCGTAGCAAGCGCTTGGTCGGCTGTTCGGCGTTCCGGAAAAGCGCTCCGATCACCCTTAAGCGCCACAGGCACTCCATCCGCCGGTTCCGGGAGCGACGGTCGCAGCGGACCGTTCGCCCATGGCAGCGCGGGACAGCGGCGTCGCCGATGCGATCCTTCTCCTCGCTTCGGATATCGACAACAGGGTCCGCACACGCGTGCGCCGCCCGATTCCGCGCCCGGCTCGCCACTACGCACCATTGGGAAATGGCGTGAACTACCCGGTAGCGTTGGGGCTCGGGGCATTACCTACCGCCAGGGATCGCGGCGCAGTTCCGGTTCGCGGCGAGTACGGTATATCCCGCTGCCCGGCGCGGGGGCGGCGGTCGGGATCGGGTGGAAAGGCAGGCGCGCGACAGTGAACGAGCGGTATTCGTCGTGGGCTGCCCGGAATACGCCCGAAGAGCTGCCGCTGGCCGCGCGTTACCAGAGCGCGGATCCGATCCGCTGGCACGGCAGCATGGTCTACCCGATGTACACCGAGCAAGTCGGCCCCGCGCCCACCACCATCGCCTTGACCATGATCTCCGCCGCACCGCCCGCAGGGCTGCGTGGGCTCGGCATGGGTCTGTCGGTCGTCGACGGCTATCTGGACCTGCACGGACGTTCACTCGCCGGAGTCGACGCGTGGAGCGACGCGTTGGCCGCGGGGGTCAGCTTCGCCGTCACGCCCACCGCGCCGGTGACCCTGGTGACACTGACCCCCGTCTGGGTGGACGAATTCGGCACGCAGAAGTCGTGGACGGGCAACTACGGCATCGTCGTCGAGCACCGGCCCAACGGTCGCGTCGTGCTGTGGTGCAGCATCGGCGAGGGACCACCGAACTTCGCGAACCTGGTCGTGGAACTGTCCACCGCTCCCACACCGGTCGCCCCGGAGCCTCCGGCTCCCGCCGCGCCCGCGACGGCTCCGATCGGCATGAATCCGCCCATTCCGCAGGCGATCTCGTCGGCGGGCCCGCCCACCGCGCCTACCATGCCCGTTCCGCGTATCGACGCCGCTACGGCCGCGAGCGCATCCGCGACGGCGGCCGAACGGCTCACCGGGGTTTCCTCGGCAGCCGTCGGTGGCGGTGCCGAGAAAACGACGGAAGCGACCCAGCCCCGCCGCGCAGGCAGTCTCTTCGTGAATCTGCAGTCGTCCCGCGCCACACGATCCACTGCGGAAACTCCACCTTCCGCTCCCGGCTCCCGAGCCCCGGACAGCGCGCAGCCTGCGTCGAGCTCGACCACCCAGTCGGCTGGGCCGCAGCCGGAGTCCGAAGTACCCGCCCGGAACCTCGCTCACCATCCGAGGATCGCGCACGAGAGAACGGCGGCGGACTCGTACGGAACCTTCGGACCTCCGGTCGCACATACACACCCGCCCGAGGACCCGGCACGCTCCCGCACCGGCCTGCTGCTCGGCAATACGCCACCCACACCGAACGCTCCGCTACCCACGCGCCCCGCGGCGGACGGCCCGAGCACCGAAGCCAGCCCGATCGTCGCGAATCCGTGGACCGCGCACCCATACCGCGCACTCGACCCCATCGGCACACACACCCAACCCCAAACAGATACCTCACCTCCCGGGTCCGGGCCCGTCCCCCAGGACACTCGAGTCCCGCCCACCACCTCCCCCTCGGCAGACGGCCCGCACTCCGGATCGAGCCCGCGGGTCGCGAACCGTCCAACTGCGGCGGACCCCAGCGCACTCGACCCCATCGGCACACACACCCAACCCCAAACAGGCACCTCACCTCCCGGGTCCGGGCCCGTCCCCCAGGACACTCGAGTCCCGGCCACCACCTCCCCCTCGGCAGACGGCCCGCACTCCGGATCGAGCCCGCGGGTCGCGAACCGTCCGACGGTGGACCCATATCGCGCATTCGACCTCGCCGGCACGCACACCCAGCCCCCGGCGCAGACTTCGCCTTCGAGTTCCGGCGCTGCGGAGCCGAATCACATCCAGCGAGAATCGAACTCACCGCTCGGCGGACAGGTGTCGCAAACGTCCCCCGCAGCGGAGAAACCCGTCCGTGAGCTCGACCCGGTGGACACGAACAGCAGCCCCCCGGCGAGCGTGCCGAGTACCCGGGTTCCCGATACGGCGTCGGTGCCGAACGGAGTCCCGCAGTCCGACGAACGGCCCGCTCCGGTCGACGCCCCGCCCCGGGCGAGCGAGTCCAGGCAGTCGGGCGACCCCGGGTATCGCGGTGCGCTCTACGACCTCGGCGTCGCGATGTACCGCCGCGGCGACGAAGAGCAGGCATGCGGACTGTGGGCGCAGGCCTCCGATGCCGGGCACGCGGGTGCCGCCTACGAACTCGGCATGGTTCGGCTGCGGCGCGGCGATCCCGTCGGGGCCGAATCCTGGTGGCGCACCGCCGCCGACCGCCACGAGCCGCGCGCCATCGCCGAACTCGCCGATCTCCTCGACCAGCTCGGCAAGCACGCGGAGGCCAAGTCCTGGCGGGCCTACGCCGCCGAGCGGCAAGACCCGGACGTGGTCGGGCAGTCGACGCCGCACTGAACCCCACGGTGCCGCATCCGGAAAAGAAGTGGCACACGGCTGGGTGAAGGTCGTACGGTGCGGGACATGTGTGGCAGTCCCGGCATGAACGGAGCGTACGCGGTCGGCGCGTATTACCTCCGGCTGCGTACGGAGGCCTGGGCTCTGCCGGTGCACCGTACCGCTGCGATCTCCTGATCCGTTCGAGCGGAATCCGCGTCGGTGACCGGTAGCGGTCGCCGCACTCTTCGTGCCCTGGCATGGGTCCGGGCGAATCGACCTTCCCGATTCGACCACTCCGTTCGGAGGAGACCCATGTCCCGCCATCATTCCCTTTCGCGTGCCCGCGGCAGCGACCCGGCGACCACGCGAAAGCGGCTCTCGCAGAACTTCCTCACCGACGCACGCGCCGCCCGGCTGATCGTGCACGCCTCCGGCGTCACCGCCGACGATCTCGTTCTCGAAGTCGGACCCGGTGACGGCATACTGACCAGGCAATTGCTGACCGTGAGCGGCCGGGTCCGCGCCTACGAGAAGGATCGGCGCTACGCGGCACTTCTGGGCCGCCGATACGCGGACGATCCGCGAATCCAGTTGTACCACCGAGATTTCCGCACGGTGCGCCCGCCTCGGGAGCCGTTCGCCGTCGTGGCCAACGTGCCGTTCGCCATCACCACCGACATCGTGCGCTGGTGCCTGGCCGCGGGCGGGCTCACCTCCGCGACCCTGCTCACCCAGCTCGAATTCGCTCGCAAGCACTCCGGTGATTACGGCCGCTGGACGAAGCTCACCGTCGCCCACTGGCCGACGACGGCGATCGAACTGGGCGCGCGCGTCGGCAGGCACAGTTTCCATCCGGTTCCGCGAGTCGATGCCGCCGTCCTGCGGTTGCGCAACCGGCCCGAGCCGTTGCTGCCACACGAGCAGCTCGGCGCTTTCCGCGCGCTGGTCGAGCTGGGTTTCTCCGGAGTCGGGGGAAGCGTGGCCGCGTCGTTGCGGCGGGAGTTTCCCGCGCGTGCCGTCCGCAGCGCTTGCGGGGCGGCCGGGGTACCGCTCGAACAGCCGGTCGGGCTGGTCTCCCCGGATCGCTGGCTGACCCTGTATCGCGCGCTGCGCGCCTGAGGGGAACCAACCCGCTACAGGAACGTATCGGATACATTCATGCATCGAGGCGAGGACAGGAGCAGCGTGACCAACTTCGGCGACTACCAGAACGAGATCTATTTCCAAGGGCTCGGCGGTGTGCTGCCCGATTTCCCGATGACGTACGCCGACCTGGAAGCCAAGGCGCAGGCGGCGCTGCCACCGGGCATCTGGTCGTACGTCGCGGGCGGCGCGGGCGACGAGCTCACCCAGCGGGCCAATGTCACGGCGTTCGAGAAACTCGGCCTGATCCCCCGCATGTTGCGCGCGAGCAAGACGCGCGACCTCTCGATCGAGCTGTTCGGCATGACGCTGCCGACGCCGATCTTCCTTGCCCCGGTCGGAGTGATCGGGCTGTGCGCCCAGGACGGGCACGGCGACATCGCCACCGCCAAGGCCGCGGCGCGCACCGGCGTTCCGATGGTCGCCTCCACCCTCACCGTCGATCCGCTCGAGGACGTGGCGACGGAGTTCGGCGACACCCCCGGGATGTTCCAGCTCTACACCCCCACCGATCGGGATCTCGCGCAGAGCCTGGTCCAGCGGGCGGAAGCGGCGGGATTCAAGGCCATCGTGGTCACGTTGGACACCTGGGTGCCCGGCTGGCGCCCGCGCGATCTGACGAATTCCAACTTTCCTCAGCTGCGCGGCCACTGCCTGGCCAACTACTTCAGCGATCCGGTCTTCCGAGCCCTGCTGCCCAGCCCACCCGAACAGGATCCGAAAACCGCCATCCTCACCTGGATCTCGCTGTTCGGCAACGCGCTGACCTGGGACGACCTGGCGTGGCTGCGATCGCTGACCGACCTGCCGCTCGTCCTCAAGGGCATCTGCCATCCCGACGACGCACGGCGCGCCAAGGACGCGGGCGTCGACGGCATCTACTGCTCGAATCACGGCGGCAGACAAGCCAATGGCGGCATCCCCGCGATCGAGCATCTGCCGGAGGTGGTCGCGGCGGCCGACGGCCTGCCGGTGCTGTTCGACTCCGGCGTCCGCACCGGCGCCGACATCGTCAAAGCGCTGGCGCTCGGCGCCACGGCCGTCGGCATCGGACGCCCCTACCCCTACGGGCTCGCCCTCGGCGGTGTCGACGGCCTCGTGCACGTGGTGCGTTCGCTGCTCGCCGAGGCCGATCTGCTGATGGCGGTGGACGGCTACCCGACGATCGCCGACCTCGGCCCGGAAGCGATCCGGCGGCTCGCCTGATCCACACGAAACCGCACGCCAGGCGAAACGCCCCGCGCGTACGGCGCGCCCGACGACCAGGGCGGGCGGCACGCGCGGGGCGGCTCGAAATCACCCCGACAGCGGTGTGAAGTCCCGGCTGCCGATGTAGCCCGGTCGCGGCGCGGGCGCGGCGAACGGGTCGACGAGCATGTTGTGCACGCTGTTGAACACCACGAAGATGTTCGAGCGCGGGAACGGCGTGATGTTGTTCGACGACCCGTGCATCAGGTTGGAGTCGAACAACAGCGCCGAGCCCGCCCGGCCGGTGAACTGACTGATCCCGTACCGGTTCGCGAGCGCGGTGATGTCGTCGCTCGTCGGCACGCCGATCTCCTGCTCCTGCAACGACTCCCGGTAGTGCTCGGCCGGAGTGCTGCCCAGGCACGGCACGAAGGTGTGGTGCGAGCCCGGCATCACCATGAGACTGCCGTTGATCGGATAGTTGTCGGTCAACGCGATCGACAGGCTCACCGCGCGCGGCGCGGGCATGCCGTCCTCGGCGTGCCAGGTCTCGAAATCGGAGTGCCAGTAGAAACCGGTGCCGCGGAAACCGGGCATGTAGTTCACCCGGCTCTGGTGCACGTACACCGGCGACCCCAGCACCTGTTCGGCCAGCCGGAGCACCCGCGGTTGACGCACCAGTTCGGCGATCGCCTCGCTCAGCTTGTGCACCTCGAAGACCGAACGCACCCGGTTCGACGACTTCTCCACGATGACACGGTCGTCGTCGCGCAGCGCCGGATCGTTCGCCAGCCTGGTGATCTCCTCGCTGTACTCGCCCACTTCCGTGGGCGTGAGCAGCTGATCCAGGATGGCGAACCCATCGGCGTCGAACGAGGCCAGTTCCGGGCTCTCGACCTCCCCCCACACCGCGGGGTCGGCACGCTCCAAGTGCGGAGCGGGCGCGCCGAGACGGGTCGGGTAGCGATCGTAGCGAGCCGTCTCGGGCGGTGTTTCGGTGTGCTGCAGAACCATTGGTGTCCTCAACCTCCGATCGTCGCGGTGACCAGCGGATAGACGCCGTTGCTGTCGTGAACCTCCTGACCGGTGACCGGCGGGTTGAACACGCACATCATCCGCATCGTGGTGCGCACCTCCAAGCGGTGGCGTTCGTGTCCGTCGAGCAGGTACATCGAGCCGGGCGCGAGCTCGTAGGTGACGCCGTTGTCAAGATCGGTCAGCGTGCCCTCGCCTTCGACGAGCCACACGGCCTCTACGTGATTCAAATAGTGGAACTCGTGCACCGTCCCGGCGTCAATGGTGGTCTCGTGGAACGAGAAGCCGACGCCGTCGCCGCCCAGGACGATGCGCTTGCTGCGCCAGCCTCGGCCCGCGACGTCGCGCTCGGTACCGGTGATCTCCGCGGTGCTGCGCACGATCATGCGATCGCCCCCATCCCGCCGCACACCGACTCGACAGCGCCGGCGAGGACGCCGAGCCCTTGGTCGAGTTCCTCGTCGGTGACCGTCAGCGGCGGCAGCAGCTTCACCACCTCGTCGGTCGAGCCGGAGGTCTCCACCAGCAGCCCGCGCTCGAAGGCGATCTGGCAGACCTTGCCCGCCTGCGAGGGATCGTCGAACACCACGCCTTGCACCAGTCCGCGTCCACGGGTCGAGACGCCGGGGAAGTGCGCGGCCAGCTCGGACAAGCTGCGCGCGATCTTCTCCCCCTTGGCCAGGGTCGCGGTCTGCAGGGCGTCGTCGGACCAGTAGTGGCGCAGCGCGGTCGTCGCGGTGACGAACGCGGGATTGTTGCCGCGGAAGGTGCCGTTGTGCTCACCCGGCGACCACTCGTCCAGCTCCGGCTTGAACAGCACCAGTGCCATGGGCAGGCCGTAGCCGCCGATCGACTTCGACAACGTCACGATGTCGGGCGTGATGCCCGCGATCTCGAAGGAGAAGAACGGTCCGGTGCGGCCGCAGCCCATCTGCACGTCGTCGACGATCAACAGGATCTCCCGCTCCGTGCACAGCCCGGCGAGGTGGCGCAGCCACTCCGCGCGGGCGACGTTGACGCCGCCTTCGCCCTGCACCGTCTCCACGATCACCGCGGCCGGGCGGTCGAAGCCCGACGAGGTGTCGTCGAGCACCTTCTCCATCCACTGGAAGTCGGCGGTGGTGCCGTCGAAGTAGCCGTCGTAGGGCATGTGCGCGGCGTGCACCAAGGGCACACCGGCGCCCGCGCGCTTGGCGGCGTTGCCGGTGACCGACAGCGCGCCGAGGGTCATGCCGTGGAAGGCGTTGGTGAAACTGACGATGGTCTCGCGGCCGGTGACCTTACGCGCCAGCTTGAGCGCGGCCTCGACCGCGTTGGCGCCGGTCGGGCCGGGGAACTGGACCTTGTAGTCCAGGCCGCGCGGGGTGAAGAGCGTGTCGCGCAACGTCTCCAGCAGTTCGCGCTTGGCTCCGGTCGACATGTCGAGGCCGTGGGTGATGCCGTCGCTGGCGATGTAGTCCAGCAGCGAGCGCTTGAGCACATCGTTGTTGTGCCCATAGTTCAGGGCACCGGCGCCCGCGAAGAAGTCCAGGTAGTCCTTGCCTTCCTCGTCGCGCAACCAGCTGCCCTTCGCCGTGGTGAACACGGTGGGCCAGGCGCGGCAGTAACCGCGCACGTTCGACTCCAGACTCTCGAAAACGGTGGTGTCCGCGTTGATCATCGGTGATCCTCCTCGGTGGTGCGGGCGGTCGGGGCGATGCGATACAGGTCTTCGGGTGCGTGGCTGTCGGGGAAGACGCCCGCGTCGAACAAGTGGCGCTTGGTCACCTCGGCGCCGCGCGCAGCGGCCACCGACGTGAACAGCGCGATGGAACCGGCGTTGTCCGGCGAGATGGTGGTTTCGAGTACTGAAACTCCCTGAGCCGCGACGCTGTTGAGCAACGTGTGGAGCAGCTCGGCACCGATGCCGCGGCCGCGCTGCGCGCGGTCCACCGCGATCTGCCAGACGAAGACGGTGTCGGGCGCCTGCGGACGGACGAATCCGATCACGTATCCGACGACGCGACCGTCGGATTCGGCGACCACCGAGGTTCCGGCGAAGTCCCGGCACCACATCAGGTACGCGTAGCTCGAATTGACGTCCAGCACCGCGGAATTCTTCGCGATGCGCCACATCGGGGCGCCGTCGCCCAAGCGGGGCGTGCGCAGGACCACGGCGGGTCCGGCGCTTCTCCGAGACGGGGTGGCCCCCAGAGCGGCGGCGGCGTTCCCGACGCGCGATCGCTCGATCTCCGCTGGGGACAGGGTTGGCGATGACATACAACTCCCTCGTCTGATCAGCTGTACTTATCCAGGCTTGCGAAGCGACTTTGAGGTGAACCTGTCGACTTCTTTACGGTCGTATTACGGATGGATGTCGCCGAGCCGGGGCAACCGCACGACGAATCGCGCGCCGCCGCCGGGACGGTCGGTGCAGTGCACCCCGCCACCGTGTGTGGCGACCGTCTCGGCGACCAGCGCCAAGCCGATCCCCGTTCCGTCCGGCGAGCGGCGGCCGCTGCGGGCGGTGGCGAATCGTTCGAAGATCCGGTCGCGGTCCGCGGCGGGGACGCCGGGTCCCGCGTCGTCGACGGTGAGCACCGCGTCGGTGCCGTCGCGGTCGATGCCGACCGCGACCACACCACCGCCGTGCCGGTCGGCGTTGTGCAGCAGGTTGGCCACCGCGCGCTCCAGTTCGACCTTGCGGCCGCGCACGGTGACGTCCTGGCGCACCGTGAGCAGCTCGCTCGGATAGCGACGGTCGCTCAGCGTGTGCACCAGCAGGTCGCGCACCGACAGCGGCTCGGCGTCGCCGTGATGCATGCCCGCTTCCACCCGCGCCAGGGCGAGCAGATCGTCCAACAGTTTGCGCAGGTGCTCCACCTCGGCGGTGACCAGGCCGAGCGTCCGTTGCGAACGTTCCGGCAGATCCCCGCGGTGCCGGTTGAGCACATCGACGCCGGCCATCAGGGTGGTCAGGGGCGTGCGCAGCTCGTGGCTGACGTCACCGAAGAGCCGGTGTTCGCGCTCGATGCGCCGTTGCAGCGAGTCCACCATGGTGTTGAACGACTCGACGGTGATCGCCAGATCCTGGTCCCCGGTCGCGGGCAACCGCTGGTCGAGATCACCGGAGGCGATCCGCGCGGCGGTGCCCGCAAGCTGATGCAGCGGGGTCAGCACCCGCCTGCTCGCCCACCAGCCGACCGCCGCGCCGATCAGGGTGACCACGACGGCGCAGCAGATGAGCACGTTGCGCAGCAGATCGAGATCCGCGTTGAGATCTCCCGGTGATTCGCTGCCCGCGTGTGTTCGCTGCGCTTCCAGGTAGCCGCGGCTGATCACGAAGACCGAAACGACCAGTACCAGCGACATCAGCGCGGCGATCGTCGCGAAGACGGCGGTCACCCGGGCGCGAAGGCTCCAGGCGTTCGGATTCCAGCGTTCGGCGTCGGAGCAGCGTTCAGCGGCGCACATCGAGGCGATAGCCGAGTCCGCGCACCGTCACCACGATGCGCGGATCGGACGGATCCCGCTCGATCTTCGTGCGCAAGCGGCGCATGTGCACGTCCACGATGCGTTCGTCGCCGAAAAACCCACGGTCCCAAACCCGTTCGAGCAGCGCCGTGCGGCTGAGCACCCGGCCCGGCGTCTCGGCCAGCTCACACAGCAAACGGAATTCGGTGAGCGTCAGCCTGATCTCCTCGTCGCCGCGGCGCACCACCCCGCTGTCCTGCGCGAGGACCAGCGGAGCCGTGTCGTCTGCCTCGAGCACCATCTCCTGCGGCGTCTCCCGTTCGGCGGTCAGCCGGAAGCGGCGGCGCACCGCGCGCATACGAGCGGTGATCTCCTTGATTTCGAACGGCTTGGTCACGAAATCGTCGGCACCCGCCTCCAGGGCGGCCACCACGTCGTGGGTGTCGTCGCGAGCGCTGACCACGATGATCGGGACGTCATGGTCGCGGCGGATCTCCCGGATACACTCGAACCCGTCCATGCCGCCGAGCATCAGATCGACGATCATCACATCGGGAACACCGTTGCTGCGCAGATGAGTGAGCGCGTCTTCGGCTTCCTCCGCCTCGTCGACGTCGTATCCCTCGTCTTCCATAGCGAGCCGTAAGGCACCGCGGACCCGGTCGTCGTCTTCCACGATCATCAGGTTTGCGCTCAAGACCTTATCCCTTGCAGACATGCGGAAGCGCGTCACGATGCGGACAACCGCATCCCCATACCGACGCGACCTTCCGCTTTTCGAGCAACCTTTGCTCGGCTTCGAGTACCCCTGTGCCCGGCCGGTAAACGTCCGGCAGACCGATGTGGGGCCTCTTGGTTGTTCCATCGACGCTATACGCCCGCCCGACTCGGGCAGCACCGGGGCGGCAGAGGAACTCGCCTTCCGCGCACCGCGGCACGACGCGGAGAACGAGACCGACCGCGAAAAGTGCACGGTAACAGACCTTTTCGAACAAGCGATCACATCGGGCCGGGCCTGCGCGAACCGTAGGGTCGACAACAGATTTCGCGAGGCGATCGTGCCGTGCGTCACATTGCTTCCGATGCGCCGATCACGGGCGCACGACCGTGACCGGTCTCACGACTAATCCAGCGGCCGCCCGGCTATCGCGGCGGCTCCAAACGGTTGAAGTTGCTCGGCGGATCATCGGTGCCGCGCTCCTCGTACCAGAAGCGAAGTTTCCTGGCATCGAACGTGGCGAACCACTCTTCCCACCGCACCGGGCGCAGCACGGCGCCCCCGTACCCGGGGAAGTCGAATCGCAACACCCCGAGCCGTCCGTCGTGCTCGCTGCCCGGCACGGTCGCGGGCCGGGCTCCGCGCTGGGCGGCCCAGCGGCGGATGACATCGTGGTTCCTGGTGACGGAGATCCCTCGGGACTGGATCGACGCCCCCGGCCCACCCGGTCCGAACCGCGGATTCCGGGTGCCTGGGCGGCGCTGGTCGGTCATGACGAGCTCCTCGAGCCATCGGCATCTGTTGTCCGGTTCCTGTCTAACTACCCGTTGGGCCTGTTATGCAAACTGGTCGGCCGAACCGTGGCTGCCGAGCGAACCGGTTGGCGCCGTGATCGGTGGGTAACCGGCCGATGATCGGCCGGACGAAGCGCGGTCACAGCCGTAGCGCACGCCGATCACCCGAACGAGGAGGAGTTCGCATGTCCACCGACAGCGCGACACAGCCGGTCCCGCCCACGCCCGAGCCGGACCCCGTACCGCCCATCCCGGAACCGGATCCCGTACCGCCGATTCCCGAGCCGGACCCCATTCCGGAGCCCAATCCTGTTCCGCCGGAACCTGATCCGCATCCGCTGCCACCGGTGCCAGGCCCCGCGCCACGTCCGCCGGTACCAGGACCGGCGCCGACGCCCCCCGTGCCGGATCCCGGCCGCCCCTCGTCGGACCCCGGTCTGCCCGGGCCGTCGCCGGACCCGACTCCGCCGAATCCGGTGTAACGGGCCGACGTCAGTCCCGCAGCGCCTGCTCACGCAGCGCGTTCAAGGTCCGGGAAAGAATGCGCGAAACGTGCATCTGGGAGACTCCGAGCCGCTCGGCGATCTGATTCTGCGTCAACGACTCGAAGAAACGCATGGTCAGCACCTGACGCTCACGCTCGGGAAGTTCGCCGAGCAGCGGTTCGACCGCCATCACGTCCTCGACCAGGTGATAGGAGGGCTCTTCGGCGCCGAGGCTGTCCAGTAGCGGCTGCGCGGTGTTCTCGGCGTCCTCACCGGCGGCCGCGTCGATGGACGACGACTGGTAGGCGTTGCCCGCGATCAGCGCTTGGGTCACCTCCACGAGCTCGACATCCAGCTCGGCCGCGATCTCCCTGGCGCGTGGCATCCGGCCCAGTCGCTGGGACAGCGTTTCGACGGTCGGACCGATACTCAGTTGGATCTCCTTGGTCCGGCGGGGCACCCGCACCGCCCAGGTGTTGTCCCGGAAGTGCCGCCGGACCTCGCCCATGATCGTGGGCACGGCGAAGGACAGGAACGATGATCCGCGCGTGACGTCGAAACGGTCCGCTGCCTGCACCAACCCCAGGCGGGCCACTTGCAGCAGGTCGTCGAAGTTCTCGCCGCGCCCGGCGAACTTGCGGGCGATGTGCTCGGCCAGCGGCAGGCATCGTTCGATCAGCTCCCGACGCATCGGCGCACGTCGTGGATCGCCGGGATCCAGCGCGGCGATCTTCTCGAACAGCGGCTCGATGTTGTCGTAGGTATCCCCGCGCGACCTCGGCTCACCCGCCATTCGGCGCACCTCGCACCCAGCTGAAGTCGATCACTGTCGGATATCCGCCGAGCACACTGTCGTAGGAGCCCTGCGCGGCGGCGATCGAATCGGTCAGCGTGCGTACGATGTGCCAGCCGAGCCCGGCGTGCCCGAGCACCGACTCGGTGACCGCCACCGAGGAGACGTGCACGAACATCTTGCCGTCGTCATAGGTGAACTCGCAGTCGATCGTCGAGCCAACGGCGGCGTCGATGATGAGCGAGGTCGCCACCTCGTCGAGCGCGAGCCGGATATCGGTCACCTCGTCCAAGGCGAAGTCCGCGATGAGGGCGACTGTCTCGGCGAGCGCGCGGAGCATGGTCAACTGTTCCAGCCGAGCGGGCACCCGCACACCGACTGTCGTCGTATCGGTCGAGGATCGGGAAGTCGACTCCCCCATTTGCCCATCACCACCTTGTCCTCACAGCCACTCCACTGCGGCCTGCATACCGCCGCCGAGTTCTCCTTCTCAGCCACCGGAACACCGCGGACGCCACGGACTGTGGAGCGGAATATCGCCGCGTTCCTCGTCCGGGACGTACCCGCCGGGATGGGATCGAAACGCCGGTCAGTCGCCGTCGATGCGCTCGTGGGCGGTGAGCAGCAGATGATCGAATTCGGTGCGCAGGCCAACCGTGACGCCGGCCAGCCCGGGCAGATCGGCGACCAGCCGCGCGGCCAGTTTGCGCAGTTTGACGTTGGTCTCCTGCGATCGCCAGCTCAGCACGCGGAACGCCTGCTCGGGGCCGACGCCGTAGATCAGCATGAGCGCGCCCTTCGCCTGCTCGATCACCGCTCGGGCGGCGTACAACTCGGGCAGGGCGTCGTCCAGCGTCTCCTGCCGGTGCTCCTCGAGGGTGTCGGTGACGTCGATGTAGTAGCCGGAGGTGCCCACCACCAGCCCCGAGTCGTCGATCATCCGGTCGGCGACCAGGACCACGTGGTGGACCGCGCCGGCGGTGTCGATGATGCGATGGCGACTGGAGAACGGTTCCGCGTCGGCGATCGACCGCGCCAAGGCGCTGGCCACCGCTTCGCGATCGTCCGGGTGCTTGTGCTTCAGCAACAACTCCGTGGTCGGCGTCACCGTCCCCACCGCGTAACCGTGCATCGACGCGACCTCGTCCGACCATTCCCAACGCTGGTCGGCGAACCAGAAACGGAAACTGCCGACACTTTGCGGCCTTCCGGTACCGATCACCCGGTCCAGCGCGAGGGCGTTCTCGGGCTGGACCGACCTGCTTTCACTCACCGCTGAAGTATCCGATGCCGACGCGCCCGGTGTGACCGGATCGGGAGCGGTCACACCGGCGAGCACCGGTCTCGGGCGACAGTCTTCGGCTCAGGCGTCCAAAGCTGTGCGCATGGACTGGTAGCGGGGGAACAACGACCGCACGCCGGTCACCTCGAGTGCCCGCTCGACTCCCGGTCCGCCCACGACGATGCGCAGGTCCGGACGACCCAACCCCTCTCTGCGCAGCGCACCGAGCCGCACGGCCGCGCGCAGACTCAAGAACCTCGCCGCTCGCAGATCGATCACGACGGCATCGCACGGTGACTGCAACGCACGCTCGACCGTCTCGAAGAACTCGGCCGACACGGCGGCGTCCAACTCGCCTTCGACCCGGACCACCACGCATTCGCGACGGCGGTCCACCCGCTGTGCCCACAACCGGTTGTCCCGACGACGTCCCGGTCCCGAACCATTGAGATGCACGCCCTCGGCGTGGTCCCGTAGCAGAGAAATGGCAGACAAGTCGAACCTCCCGTGTAGGGGGTATCCAGTCCTCCGCGACGGCCGGAGAGGGCAGCGCGCGAATCGGTTGCCGTGCCGTCCCATCGACCGGCTGCGCCGAATGCGTCGAACCGGGGTCGGCTGTGATCTCAACCTCCCTACAGTGTGGCACGGCCGACCCCTTCCCGACAGCGTTCGGTAGGAGAACGTGACCCGCCGCCGGAGGGCCCGCGACCGGGACGAACCGACCGGTCGGCCGGGAATGTGGCCGCTGACGTGGGGTTTCATCGGGCCGACCGCGGGCATATACCGAACATATTCCCGAACGTCACGCGATGCCGGTCGTAGGGCAACCGCGCGTATCCGCGCGTCCGGATGCCGCCCGCGACGAGAACGGAGCACCCGGTGAAGATTGCCATGGTTTCCGAAGATGCCAGCCCGCTCGCCGAAGGCAGCCCCGCCGACGGGGGCGGCCGCGGCGCCTATGTAGCGGAGTTGTCGGCCGCCTATGCCCGCCGGGGCCACGACGTGACGGTTTATACCCGACGTATCAGTCCGCACGCCCCGGCCGAGTTGCTCGCCGACGGCGGCTATCGCGTGGTGCACGTCGCGGCCGGACCGCCCAACCCCTTGCCGAGCGACCGCACCCTGCCCTACCTCGGTGACTTCGGCACCGTGCTGCGACGGCACTGGGGTGCCGATCGGCCCGACATCGTGCACGCGCACTACTGGAAGTCCGGGCTCGCCGCCGAACTGGCCTCCCGCGCCCACGGCATCCCAGTGGTGCTGACCTTCCACGGGCTCGGCACCGTGCAGCGGCGCTGCGAAGGTCTCGCCGACCCGAGCCCACGCTCGCGGATCCGGTTCGAGCGGCTCATCGCGACGCGGGCGGCGCACGTGGTGGCGACCTGCTCCGACGAGGTCGGGGAGCTGGCCAGGATGGGCGTGCCGCGCTTCCGTACCTCGATCGTGCCGCACGGGGTCGACCTCACGAGGTTCACCCCGGAGGGCGCGGTCGCCGATCGGCACGCCACGCACCGGCTGCTCGCGGCCGGAGAGTTGGTGCGCCGCAGCGGATTCGACCCCCTTATCGGAGCGCTGGCGGAGCTGCCGGACACCGAGCTGGTGATCGTCGGCGGCCCCGCCGCCGACGACGAGGACGACGCCGAAGGCCGCAGGCTGCGCCGCATCGCATCGGATCATGGTGTGCGAGAACGGCTTCGATTGACCGGACCGGTCACGCGGCCGACCATGCCCCGGCTGTACCGCTCCGCCGACGTCGTGCTCTGCACGCCCTGGTACGAGCCGTTCGGCCGGGTGGCGCTGGAGGCTATGGCCTGTGGGAAGCCGGTGATCGCCACGGCTGTCGGCGGCCTGCTGGATACCGTGGTCGACGGCGTCACGGGACGATTCGTCGCTCCGCCCGAACCCGCTGCCATCGTGCGGGCGGTGCGCCCGCTCCTGGCGGACTCGACGTTGCGCGAAACCTGGGGCGCGGCAGCCTATCAGCGGGCCGCGAGCCGCAATTCCTGGGATCGGGTCGCGGTCGAGACGCTCAGCGCCTACCACCGCGGCGCCCCCGCTCACGCGGGCGAGGTCGTCTCCTGGGCGCGGTGAATCAGTAGTGCTCGGCGCGGACGTCCTCGGACGCGCTGCGCCAGCGCCACGGGGCGACGAGCCATGTCGACACGAACAACGCGACGGCGGCGATACCGGTCACCACCGCCGCTGCCGTGCCCGTCACATAGTCGACCACGAGAACCACCGCGCCGATCAACGCGAGACCCAGCAGTGCGACGCCGGCCATCGCGCACCGGTGCGCCGCCCACACGACATTGCCCAGCCGGTGCCTGCGGAACAGGATCCGATGCCAGGACACCGGCGCGATCAGGAACACCGTCGCCCCCAGCACAGCAGCCAAAGTGGCGAGGTACAGCGCTCGCAAGCCCGGCGCCAGCGTGCCGAACGACGCCTGGAACGGCAGCACCAGCAACGCCCCGAACAGGAATTGCACACCGGTCTGGACAACGCGCAACTCTTGGATCAGGCTCGCCCAGTTCCGGTCCAGTCGTTCCAGCTCGGTCTCGCCGCGCGCACGGCGGGCCCAGTCGTCGTCCTCACCCTCGGGCACGCGCGGCCTCCCGGCGGTTGCGTTTCTTGATCGCCTCGACGAGTTCGTCCTTGCTCATCCGCGAGCGCCCGGTGACCTCGAGTCGCCGGGCGACCTCCAGCAGGTGTTGTTTCGACGCGTTGGCATCGACGCCTTCGGCCGTCTCACCGCGCGCGTCCGGCCCGTGTTGCTTGGCGCGTTCGTCCGAGGGACCGCGGTGCGCCTTGGGCTCCCAGTGGTCGCCGACTTTCTCGTAGCTGTGTTTCAGCGCGGCATAGGCGACGCGGTGGGCGCGCTGTTCGTTCCCGTCGTACTGCTCCAGCGCGGCGTCGTGCGCCTCGGCGAAGGTGCGCTGCGCCTTCTCCTCCGACCGCTTCAGCGTGCTCGGCAACTCGGACTTCTTCACATCGCCGCGCGCTGTCGTCTTGGGCATGTGTCGCTCCTTCCCTGCTCGCGAGGTTGGTCCGAAGTGGTCCGAAAGCCCGGTGCCGGGCCGCATCGGGCCCTCCGGATATCCGGACGCATACCCGGTGAAACGTCGATTAACCCGGTGTCCGCCGGGTACCACCGCTGCATGGCCGTTACCACCGATCAGCTGCTGCATGCGCTCACCCGCACGGTGAACGCCTTGGCGGCGACAGACATCCGATTCGCGGTGGCGGGCGGCTGCGCGGTCTACGCCCGTGGCGGCCCCACCTCCCAGCACGACGTGGACATCTTCGTCAAACCGGCCGACAGCGGGCGGGCGATCCAAACGCTGGCCCGTGCGGGGCTGCGGGTGTGCGACCCGCCGGAGAACTGGCTACGCAAGGTCTACGCCGACGACATCCTGGTGGACGTCATCCACCGCCCGAACGATCGCGAGGTGACCGACGAACTGCTCGACCGGGCCACCGAGATGCGGATCGGGCCCGCCAAGGCCCCGGTGATCAGCGGTACCGACCTGATGATCGACAAGATGCTCGTCTTCGACGCGCACCGCCTTGATCTCAGCCCGATTCTGCACATCGCGCGCGACCTGCGCGAACAGGTCGACTGGGAGGTTGTGCGCGAGCAGACCAAGGCCTCGCCCTACGCGCGGGCCTTCCTGGGCCTGCTGGACGATCTCGGCATCACCCGCACCGGAAAGGTGGAGTAGATGGAGCAGCCGCAATACCTGGTCGCACGATTGCGCCGGGCGCTGGCCGAGGATCCCCGCACCGCCGAACTCGGTGTGCAGGTGACCATTCGCGGCGACGTCGTGGTGCTGTGCGGCGAGGTGAGCAGCGAGAACTGCAAACAGCAGATGGAAACCGTCGTGCGCGAACAGCTTCCGCACGCTCGGATCCACAACGACGTCCATGTCACCCGTCCCACGGCACCCGTCGAAACCGAGACGCTGGAGCCGGACGGATCCGAAAGGAGTTGAGCGGCATGCGGATAGCCGCGGTCGGTGACGTACATCTCGGCGTGGATTCGCGCGGGCAATGGCGGGAGGCACTGGACGGACTGTCCGCGCGAGCGGATGTGCTCCTGCTGGCGGGCGACCTGACGCGCCACGGCGCCGTCGACGAAGGCCGGGTGGTCGCGGAGGAGTTCGCCGACCTGGGCGTGCCGGTCGTCGCCGTCCTGGGCAACCACGACTATCACAGCGACGCCGATCAGGAGATCAGCACCGTGCTGGCCGACCACGGCATCACGGTGCTGGAAGGCACTTCGGTGACGTTGCACCTCGACGGGAGCACGCTCGGGATCGCGGGCACGAAAGGCTTCGGCGGCGGCTTCGCGGGCAAGTGCGCAAGCGTCTTCGGTGAACCCCTGATGCGTGAATTCGCCGGGCACACCGTGGACGTGGCCGCCGCACTCGGCGATGCGCTGGCGAATCTGCACACCGACGTCACCGTCGCGCTCACGCACTACTCCCCGATCAGCGACACCCTGCACGGCGAGCCGAGGGAGATCTATCCGTTCCTCGGCTCCTACCTGCTCGGCGAGGCGATCGATGAACACGGCGCCGACCTGGCGTTGCACGGTCATGCGCACGCGGGCACCGAGCGCGGCACCACTCCGGGCGGCATCCGGGTGCGCAATGTCGCCCAGCCGGTGATCCGAGCGGCGTACGCGGTCTACGACATGCACCCGGCCGCGGTCTGAGTAGGGCCGGACTCAGAAGTCGGTCGAGATCGCCTCCACGGTGCTGCCCGACTGGGTGTTCTCGACAGTGGTGGCCACGTCGGCCTGCGCGATGATTCCGACCAGCTTGCCTTTCTCCAGTACCGGCACGCGGCGCACCTGATGCTGCGACATCACCGACATCACCTTGCGTACGTCGTCGTCGGCTTCGACGGTGACCAATTCCTCGCCCCCGAGTTCGCCCGCGTCGACGCCGAGCGGGTCCTTACGCTGGGCGATCACCTTTACGACGATGTCGCGATCGGTGAGCATTCCTTTCAGCTTGTCGTCCTCACCGCAGATGGGTAAGGCGCCGACGTTCAACTCCGCCATGCGCTGCGCGGCCGCAACCACCGTGTCGCTGGAGCGGACACACTCCACGTTCGGGGTCATGATGTCCCGTGCTGTTGTCATCGGGATCCTCCTGAATCTTCTCGCGGGTACGAGCGGCCCGGAACAGGGTCGCTCGCTGACGTCCTACCCCCGTTTCGGATCCCTTAACGCGGGCATCCGACCGGTATGGCCGCCCAGGACGGCCCGCTCGCAACGGCGCGGGCCGCGGGAGGCCCGCGCACCGAAATCGTTGCCGCTCAGCAGAAAGGACATCCGATGCTGCCAGCACCGAACGAGCCGACCGCGGGATCCGGCGGCGCCGAAGAGCAGCACGTGGCCCGGACCCACGCGTTTCCGGACGACACCCGCACCATTCGGACACACGCCGGAGAATCCATCGAGGACGCCCGGAACTGGCCGGGCATCATCCTGGTCGCGGTGGGCATCGTGGCCATGGCCCTGACGCTCACCGCCGCCGGGTACGGATTCGCGGGGTGGGCGGTGGTGGCGGGCATCGTCAGCGGCGTCTGCATCATCGCGGGCGTCTTGGTGATCGTCGCCGAGCACCGCCGGATCAAGGCGCGAGAAGGCAAGCGGCTACGGGACGCCGCCGGTCACTGATCCTCGCCCGATCGCGTGCCGCCCGCGGGGATGCGGCTTCGAACTCCAGGAGAAGGAATGACACACCAGCCCAATCGGCCTTTGGGCCGCTTCGCCCTGCTCATCGGCGCTGTGGCGGCGGGATCGGCGCTCACGGCATGTTCGGTCGACGGCGGCGATCCGGCCGCGGATACGCCCCAGCCCGCGACCGTCTCGATCACCATGCCGGGGCCGAGCAGCCCCCAGGTGCCGAACACTGACCAGATCACGGCGGAAGCGGCGAAGCAGCTGTGCGACATGATGGGCGCGGACATCGACACCTGGCGTGGCCAGAGCGCCACGGTGGCCAAAGTGACGTTCAACGGCACCGTGCACAACTGGGCGGCCCGTAACGGCGGGCTCAACGACGTCGTCGTCACCCACCGCGACACGGTCGACGCCGTCACTACGCAGACCTGCCCCGACGTGCGCGAACAGGCGGTGCAGGCGCTCGGCGTACCGGACCTGGCCTCGGCGCTGGCGGGGTTCGGCCGATGAGCGCCGCGCGCCGGATGGGCGTCGCCGTCCTTGCCGCGCTGGCGGTGTGCGCGGCGGGGTGCGGCAACGAGCCGGAGAAGATCGTGAACAAGGGCGGTGACACACCGTGCAACGAATACGTCGCCCAGGATCCCGACAAGCAGCGCGTCACCACCGAGAAGTTCCTCGAAGAGGAGCGCGAGGGTCACGAGACGCCCGACGCCAGAACCGTCGACGCGGCGATCACGGCGATCAAGTTGATGTGCGCGGCGCAGGCCAATCCGGACACCCCGATCCGCAAGGCCGACCTCACCGGCATCTTCGTGCCGAAATGAGCGTCTTGCTCGCGTTGCGCGCGCACGGGTTGCGGGAGCTGCTGACCGCGGTTCCCGCCCTGCGCGCGTTGCACGACGCCCGCCCGCGACACCGGCTCGTACTGGCCGCGCCGGGATGGCTGCGCCCGGTGGTGGAACTGGCCGCGTGCGTCGACGAACTCCACGCGACGCCGATGGCGGCCGGATTGCGCTGGAACGCCGCGGCGCCGACCTTCGCGGTCAATCTGAACGACTGCGGGGCCGAGAGCATACGCGCGCTGCTCGCGACCGATCCGGAACGGATGATCACCCACCGCCACAAGGACTTTCCGCAGGTGCCGGGTCCGCTGTACGAGCCAGGCCTGCCCGACACCGTGCGGTGGTGCCGGCTACTGGATTGGGCGGGCATCCCGGCCGATTCGGCCCGACTGGACATCACGCCACCACCGGAGTGCACCGGAGAGCGGCGCTCCATCGTCGTCTATCCGGGTGGAGCCCCGGCGCGTCGCTGGCCCGCCGACCGTTTCGCGACGGTGGCCGCCGGCCTGCGCGAGTGGGGAGGTCCGGTACGTATCGTCGGCAGTGCCGCGGACCGTCCGCTCGCCCTCAGCGTCGCGGCCCAGGCGGGCTTGCCCGAAAACGACGTCCTGGCAGGCGAACTCACGCTGCGCCAACTCGCCGCGACGGTGGCCGACGCGTCCCTCGTGCTCAGCGGCGACACCGGCGTCGGGCATCTGGCCACGGCGTTCGGCACACCGTCGGTGCTGATCTTCGGTCCCGACTCGCCCGCGGTCTGGGGGCCGCCACCGGAACGGGCGGCGCATGTCGCGTTGTGGGCCGGGCACCCCGGCGACCCGCGGGCGGACACACCCGCGCCCGGATTGGCGATGATCAGCGCCGCCGAGGTGCTCGCCGCCGCCGATCGGCAGCTCAGCGGCCACGTGCGAGTATGAGAAGGAATCCGCACGGGCGTTTCGCCCCGTCGAGACCGGCTATCTCGGGCATATGACGTCCCTATGGTTGCACGGCGCGCAGGTTCCGGCGCGGTTGCGGTTGACGCCGGGATCGCGCTTCGACACGGTGGTGATCGGCGGCGGGCTCACCGGACTGGTGACCGCCCTGCTGCTGGTCGAGAACGGCGTGGAAGTGGCCGTGGTCGAAGGAAGACGCGTCGGTGCGGGCACCACCGGGGCCACCACGGGTAAGGTCAGTCTGCTGCAGGGGACGCGTGCGCAGCAGATCGCCCGGCACCATTCCGACAACGTCCTGCGCGACTATGTGGCGGCCAATCGCGAAGGGCAGGAATGGCTCTTGGAGTACTGTACCGCGCACGGCGTGACCGTCGAGCGGGCAGCAGCCTTGACCTACGCGCAGAACGACGACGAAATGTCGGCCGTGCGAGCGGAATACGCCGCGACGCAGAAGGCGGGCCTGCCCACCGAGCTGTTACGCGAGCTGGACGTCGACTTTCCCGCGCGCGGCGCGGTGCGCTTGGCCGATCAGGCCCAACTCGATCCGATGGCCCTGTTGGCCGCGCTCGCGGCCGACGTGGAGTCACACGGCGCGCCGATCTACGAATCCACCCTCGTGCGCGGCGTACATCACGGTGGCGGCGGTGATCTCGTCGTCTCCACCGAACACGGCGACCTCGGCGCGGGCCGGGTGGTGCTGGCCACGGGGACGCCCATCCTCGATCGTGGCGGATTCTTCGCCCGCCTCACTCCGCAACGCTCCTATCTGACGGCCTTCCGCCTGGACCGACCGGCTCCGCGCGATATGTACATCAGCGCGGGCAGCCCGACTCGCTCCCTGCGCCGCGCGCAGGGACCGGACGGCGAGCTTCTGCTGGTCGGCGGCAACGGTCATGTCGTCGGCCGCGGCGGATCGACCCGGGAGAAAGTGGAGGATCTGGTGAACTGGGCGCACACCTGGTTCCCGGGCGCCGAGCTGACGCACCGCTGGTCGGCTCAGGACTACTCCCCCATCGGAGAGCTTCCCTATGTGGGTCCGTTGCTGCCGGGGCAGAACGACATTCAGCTGGCCACCGGCTACGCCAAGTGGGGTTTGACCAACGGGGTCGCCGCGGCGATCGCGCTGGCCGGACGGTTCACCGGGGCGGCACCTCGATGGGCGGGCGCGCTGGCGAGCTGGCGTCCGGACGAGCTCAAGGCACTGCCCGCGGCGACGAAGATCAACGGCGCCGTGGCACAGAAACTCTCCGCGGGCTGGCTGCGGGTCGCGACCCACCACGACGGCGACGCTCCAGCCGAAGACTGCGGCATGGTCCTGCGCGAGGGCCTGCACCCGACGGCGGTGTGCACGGTGGACGGCGTCACCAACCGGGTCTCGGCGGTGTGCCCGCATCTCTACGGCATCGTCAACTGGAACGACGCCGAACGCACTTGGGACTGTCCGCTGCACGGCTCGCGTTTCGCCGCGGACGGCACGCTGCTCGAGGGCCCGGCCACCAGCTCGCTCACTGCCCTGCACGAGCCGCGCGACATCCGGTGAACCGGCGACGGGCTGCTCAGTCCGTCAGCGGCCTGGCATCGGCGAGGATTCGATCGACCGTCTGCTCGACCGTGAGATCCGACGTGTCCAGCCAGAGCCCGATCCGAGGAGTGGTCTCGCGCAACACCCTGTCCAGCCCCGCGACGGTGAATTCGTCGTAGGCGTCTTTTCCGCGTCCGGCCTCACGCGCCAAGACCACTTCGGTGCGCGGCGCGAGCACGACGACATACAGCGGTCGCGTGACGATCAGATCCGCCGTCCAGGGCAGGAATTCACCGAGGAAGACATCCTGCAGCACAGCCGTGAACCCGGCATCGGCATAGGAGTCGGCCGTCGCCGCGGCCAGGCTGTGCCGTAGCCGCAACTGGGCCAGCGCCTCGGGCGAGGGGTCCGCGGTCATCTCGGCACGCCCGTTCACCACGAACCGGCGGAAGGCGTCCCCGCGCACGTGCGCCGAGCGCGGCAGCCGCTCGGCCAGCGCCTGGGCGACGGTGGATTTGCCCGCGGCCTGGATGCCGGTGATCAGATAGACAGCCGATGCCATGACGACGATCATGGCGCGCCCCGCCACGACCGGCTACGGCGACCCCGCCGCGCTCAGTTCGCCCGAGCGCCTGCCTTCTGCTCGACATAGCGGTTCATCGCCCAATTCAATCCGCGCATCGCGGCGTTGTACGCGGGCGGGAAATACCGCTGTGCCCAGAAGCCCACGCGAATGTCGGGCGAGGTGAACACGAGGTAGCGGTTGCGCTCGACACCACGCACGATCGAGCGCGCCGCCGCCTCCGGGGTGACCGCGTGCCGCATGAACAGCGCCATGCCCCGCTGCACCGCTTCGGCCGTGCGATCGACGCCCGCGATGTCGACGCTGTCGACCATCGGCGTGGCCATGGCGCCCGGACACACCAGGCTCACGCCGATGCGGTGGCGTGCCAAGTCGAAGCGCAGCACCTCCGACACCCCGCGCAGGCCGAACTTGCCCGCGCTGTACGGGGCGTGCCACGGCAGGCCGAACAGGCCGGCCGCCGAGGACACGTTCACCACGTGACCGCCGCGTCCGGCCGCGATCATCGGCGGGACGAACGCTTCGATCACGTGGATCGGGCCCATGAGGTCGATGTCGACGGTGCGCCGCCACTGATCGTGCGTCAGCCGGTCCACGGTCCCCCACGTGGCGATACCGGCCACGTTCATGACGATGTCGACGCTGCCGACCACGTCGTGCACCTGGGCCGCCAGCGCCACGACCTGGTCGTAGTCACTGACATCGGCCGCCTCGGCGACGTGGACGGTCGCGCCCGCGGCGCGCGCGTCGGCCGCGGTCCGCGCGAGGCCGTCAGCGGCGATATCGGTCAGCACGAGCGAAGCGCCTTCGGTCGCCGCCGCGAGCGCCGTGCTGCGACCGAGACCGCTGGCCGCGCCGGTGATCAGACAGGTTTTGCCGGCGAACTTCGTCATAGTCGATGACCATACGCAACCATGAACACCACTGTCTATGGAACAGGCGAACGGCTCTCCCACGGAACCGGCGCGAGCGCGACCGTGATGTTGTCGCCGCCACCGCAACGCAACGCGAACTCCGCGAGCGCGCGGGCAGCCTCCGCGGGCGCCTTCGCTGCCACCTGGTCGGCCAGCGTGGCGGGCGCGGGCGAGTAGTTCCACAGCCCGTCGGAGCACAGCAGCAGCACACCGGGCCCCGAGACGCGCACCGTCCGAACACAATTGTCCGCCCACGGCTTCGGCGGACTGTCCGCGCCGAGCCAGCGGATCAGCGTGTGCGCCCGGGGATCGGCCATCGCCGCGCGCTCGTCCATCGCACCCGCGTCGACCAGTGCCTGTGCCCACGAGTCGTCGACGGTCAAGCGCTGGGCGTGCTCGTCGCGCTGGGTCGGCAGCCAATAGGCGCGGCTGTCACCGACGTTCGCCACGGTGATCTCGGTTTCCGAGCCGTGGTGGGCGACGATGGCGGACACGTACGTGCACGAGGGCGCGGGACCATCGGGAACGTCCACGTCGCGGACCGCCTGCACCGCGGCCGCCAACCCGGCCATGATCGCCTCGGTCGCGGGCTGTCCGGCCGCGAGCGCGGCGGCGGTCGCGCCGACACCGGCCCGGACCGCCGCACCGGAGGCCACCTGCGGCCGGGACGAAGTCGACACGCCGTCACTGACCGCGATCACGACCGACGCGTCCGTTTCCGGCACCACGCCTTCCAGCACCCCGGCCGCGACGGCGTCCTCGTTGCGCGCATGGACGATGCCGCGATCGGTGAGCACCGCCACCGCGCCCAGATCGGTGTCGAAGCGATCCGCCACCGGTCGCGACCGGCCGCACCGCGCACAGCGCCCGTCGGCGTAGAAGTGGTCGCCTCCGCAATCGGCGCACGACGTCGCGTCGGGACCGGGCAGCGCTATGTATCGATAACCGAGTTCCCGACCGCAGGACCCGCACCGCAGGCCGTCGAGTCCGACAGCCGAGCATCCGGCGCAGCGTAGGTCGGCACCTTCATCGTTCATCGGACGGCTCCCCTGCCGACAGTGCCGCGGCCGGCGGGCGCGCCATGCTCCGGAAGTCGTTGGCCCAACCGTAACCACAGTGGCGTATTGCTGGTGCGAACTTCCACACCCTCCTCCTTCATCTCCCCGGCAGGCCGACTCCGATCGCGATAGTACGGGAGTGTTCCGGGTCTGGATCCCGGTGCCGGATCTCCCTGCCCGCTGCCCGGCAGCACGATAGCCGACGGTCTGCCCGCACCCGCGAGAGATGGCACCCCGCGCCGGATGATCCGCACGAGGGCAGCCGCTCGTCGCTCAGACCAGCTCGGGCGACCGATGCGACCGCCGCCCCCGCGTGCGAAACGTCTGCGGAGGACAGCCCTGCCAACGGCGGAAGGCCCGGATGAAGGACGCCGCCTCCGCATAGCCCAGTCGCGCGGCGACCTGTTCGGTGGTCATGTCGGTGTGCGCGAGCAGCACCTCCGACATGGTCTGGCGTACCTCGTCCAGCAGCGCCCGGAACGAGGTGCCCTCCTCGTTCAGCCGCCGCGACAGGGTGCGCGAGCTCATGAACAGCCCGAGAGCGACTGTCGCCTGATCGGGGATCTCACCCGGAGTGCGAACGAGGCGGTCGCGCACCGACGCCGCGACGCCGGTCCGTGACCGGCGCCGGTCCAGCAGGTCGCGGCACAGTTGTCCGCAGTTGTCCCGCGCGGCGGCGTTCGCCGGTGGCAGCGGCCGGTCCAGCACACCGCGGTCGAAGACCACCGCGCTCGTCGGCGCACCGAAAACCGGCGCCACCCCGAAGACGTCGCGGTACCGCTCGAGGTCGCGCGGACCGGCGTGCCGGAAACCGACCCGCCGCACCGGGACGCCCACGGCGAACAATTCACGATCGAAAGCGGGCAATCCGGCCAGGGCCGCTTCGGCGAAGAACGCCCGCATCTCGGGCGGGATGTCGGCGTCGTCGAACACCAGCCGCGCTTCGCCGTCGGCTTCCTCGATGGCCAGTCGCCCGAACGGCACTGTGCGACCGATGTAGCGCGACCCCACCTCGATCAGCTCACGCAGCGTCCGGCTGCCCAGCAGCGCGAGACCCCACGGCCAGCGCGACCGCACATCGCGCCGGACCGCCGCCGCGAGACCGAGTCCCGGCTCGTCGCCGAACCGGCCGAGCACCGTCTGCACCACCAGCAGTTCGTCCTGCGCGGTGATCTCGGCGGCGGGGTCGCCCAGATCGGCGGGCGCCAGCGTGGTACCGGCCAGGCACTCGGCGGGCGCCATGCCCCGCTCTCCGGCGATGCGTACGAGCGCACGCACGCCTGCGGTGCTGCGGAGGGGATCCGGATCGACCATGACTCGCGTCCTCGATGAAGCGGTACTGCGCGGTATCGGCGCAATGTATCAATCGGGTGTCGTGCGCACCGGCGGTTCGCCGAAATGTCGTCACGGCAGCCGCTGGCAGCCAGCTGTTTTCGTCGCCGGAACGGTAGCCGTGTCCGGTGTCGCGTGAGTTCGGCGCCATCAATCCCGCACGGTGATACCGATGGAACGCGCGAAGGCGGGCGCGAGATCCATCAGCTGCGGACTGCTGATCGTCGCCCCGCGCAGGCTGTCGAGCCCGTCGGCGACATCCAGTGCCGTCGCGCCGCGCAGGTCCGCTTTCACCACGCGAGCGTTGCGCAGCGAGAGCCGGACGAGCGCCGAACCGGGCACCGTGATCTCGGTCAGCGCGGCCTCGGCGAAGTCACAATCGCGCAGCACGCAGTCGGTGAAGGTCACCTCGCGCAATTGGGCCCGGCGAAAGTTCACCGAGTCGAACTTGCACCCTTCGAATCGCACCCGCCGCAGGTTCGCCCCCGCGAAGTCGACACCGGACATCGCGCCCGCCACCACCTCACTGTCCAGCCACGCCGTGTCGGCCAATTCGGTGCCGACCCAGCGGACGTGGCGCAGCCACACATCGGTGAACCGGCTGTAGCGCAGCGTGCCGCGGGTGAAGCTGTTCGAGCTGAACGCCGACTCGTTGAAGCGCGCGTGCGACACATCGATGTCGTCCAGCGCACCGCCGTCGACCCGGACGCAGTCGTAATCGCCCTCCGCTTCGAGGTCCCCGTCCAAGGCGGTGAGATACCGCGCGTAGGGCAGGTCGTCGAGTTCGCGCGCCATGCACTCCTCCAGTTCGTCACGAAGATCGGTCGGCGACGAGTATTCCGGTGCGCAACGACAAGTTCGGCCGCTGATCGAGATCAGTCGCCGCTCGACTCCAGCCGGGCCGCGCGCGACAGCAGGTAGCGCTGCTGCGGAATACTCGTTGTCCGCTCCGCGGCGGCCAGATATGCCCCGCGGGCGCCGGCGATGTCGCCGAGCATCTCCAGCAGGTGTCCGCGCACGGCGGGCAATCGGTGGTCGCCGGCGAGACGCTCGCCGAGATCGTCGGCCAGCTTCAGCCCCGCCGCAGGTCCCACTGCCATCGCCACCGCGACCGCGTGGTTCAGCGCGACGATCGGATTGTCGGCCGCCGCCAGCAGGCGTTCGTAGAGCAGGGCGATCTGCGGCCAGTCCGTCGCGGCGTAGCTGGGCGCCTCGTCGTGCAGTGCGGCGATCGCGGCTTGCAACTGATACGGCCCCGGAATCCCCCGTGGTAGTGCGGCGGTGATCAGTGCGATTCCCTCGGCGATCGTGCCCGCGTCCCATCGGCTACGGTCCTGCTCCTCCATCGGGATCAGCTCGCCGCCGGGGCCGGTGCGTGCGGCACGACGGGCGTCGGTGAGCAGCATCAGCGCCAGCAGTCCCGCCACTTCGTCGTCCTCGGGCAGCAGGCGGTGCACGAGGCGGGTGAGCCGGATCGCCTCGGCCGACAACTCGACCCGATGCAGGTGCGGGCCGGAGGTGGCGGCGTAGCCCTCGGTGAAGATCAGATACAGCACGTGTAACACGGCGGCCAGCCGGTCGGCGCGGTCGGCCGCGGACGGCGGGGCGAACGGCACGCCGCTGCGTGCGATGGTGCGCTTCGCCCGGCCGACGCGTTTCGCCATGGTCGGTTCCGGAACCAGGAAGCACCGGGCGATCTCCGCGGTGGTGAGGCCGCCGACCGCGCGCAGCGTGAGCGCGACCTGGGAGGACGGCGACAGCGCGGGGTGACAGCACAGGAACAGCAGGATCAGGGTGTCGTCGGCGTCGCTGGGCTGCCGGTCGGCGGGCGGCGTCAGCCAGTCCTCCGGCAGCGCCCAGCGGGCCACGGTCTGTTCGCGTTGCCTGCGGGCCTGCTCGGCCCGCAGCAGATCGGTGAGCCTGCGCGAGGCGACGGTGATCAGCCAGGCCAGCGGTTTGGCCGGGACACCGTCGGCGGGCCACTGCGTCGCCGCGGCGAGCAACGCCTCCTGCACCGCGTCCTCCGCGGTGTCGAAGTGCCCGTACTTGCGCACGAGCGCGGCGAGGACCTGCGGCGCCAACGGGCGCAGCAGGTCCGTCGCCACCGGATCGGGCACGGTCAGCCGAATTCGGGAGCGGCTTCGGCGATCGGGCGCACATCGGCGTAGACCGATTGGAGCACGTGCGCGGGAGCTGGGCACTTGTTGAGTTCGGCCGCGATCTCGGTGGCGCGGTCGAAGCTCTCGCATTCCACGATCCAGAATCCCGCGAGCACTTCCTGGGTCTCGGCGTAGGGGCCGTCGGTGACGAACGGCTTTCCGTCCTTGATGCCCAGCCGCCTGGTGTGTACCGGCTCCGCCAGTCCGCGGGTCTCCACGAGTTCGCCCGATTCCTCGAGCTTCTTGTTGAGCTCGGTCATGAACTGGGTCAGTGCCGCGAATTCCTCGGCCGTCCACGCGGGCTTGCCCGTGTCCTTGCCGACCATGCCGTCATAGTCCCGCTGCGAGGCGTAGCTCAGGATCATGTATTTCATGGCGATTCCTCTGGGTCGTCGGCGCCCCGGTGGCGCCGCTCGTCTGGAACGTCGGAGCCGCTGACCATTCTCGGACATCGCGGTGGAAAAAACTTCTCGATGGTGGTCACCAGGCCGGATGCTCTGCTCGGCCGCGTCGTGCCATGCTGTCCCGCATGATCATCGAGGGAACGGCCGCCGCCGGCTACGAGGCCGTGCGGGAGGCGTTCGCGGCCGATTTCACCGAGCAGGGCGACATCGGCGCCGCGGTCTGCGTGTACCTGGACGGGCGGCCGGTGGTCGATCTGTGGGGCGGAACGGCCGATCCCGATACCGGGCGACCGTGGCAGCGCGACACCTTGCAGCTGGTCTATTCGGCGACGAAAGGCGTCGTCGCCACCATCGCGCACCTGCTCGCGCAACGGGGCGAACTCGATCTCGACGCTCCGGTGGCACGCTACTGGCCGGAATTCGCGGCGGCGGGTAAGGCCGACATCCCGGTGCGCTGGCTGCTGACGCACCAAGCGGGCCTTGCGGCGCTGGACAAGCCCGTCGAACTGGGTGACGCACTGGCCTGGACGCCGATGGTGGACGCGCTGGCCGCGCAAGCGCCGAATTGGCCCCCCGGCACCGCGTTCGGGTATCACGGGCGCACCTACGGCTGGCTGGTCGGCGAAGTGATCCGCCGCGTGTCCGGTCGCACGCCCGGCCGGTTTCTCGCCGAGGAGATCGCGGGTCCGCTCGATATCGACTTCTTCATCGGCCTGCCACCGTCCGAGCAGGCCCGGGTCAGCCGCTTGGTGTTCGCGCCCGCGCCCGACTTGACCGCGGTGCCCGAGGACGCCGTTCCCGAGTCGCTGCGTCCGCTGCTCGCGGCGATGCGTGATCCGCAGGCCCTGGTCAATCGGGCCTTCCAGATCACCGACCCGGCGGACATCGACTTCAATTCACCGGCCGTCCAAGCCGCGGAACTGCCAGCGAGCAACGGCATCGGCACGGCTCGCGGCCTGGCGCGTCTGTACGCGGCACTCGTCGGCGAGGTCGAGGGCACGCGCCTGCTCACCGCCGACACTCTCGCCGCTGCCAGCCGGGAACAGGTCGCGGGCACCGATCACGTCCTGATGCTGCCCGGCCGTTATGCCTCGGGGTACATGCTGCCCACCGCGGAACTGCCACTGGGCGGAGCCGCCTCGTTCGGCCATCCGGGCCGCGGCGGCAGTCTCGCGTTCGCCGATCCCGAACGCCGTCTCGCCTTCGCCTACGTCACCAACCATATCGTCGAAGGCGCGCTCGATCTGCGCGCCCGCAACCTGGTCGACGCGCTGAACGGCGTGCACGCGACCGCGCGCTGAGCGTTCGCTCCGCCGCGACGCGCGCAGGCCCACCCGGTCACCGGGTGCGGCGGTTCAGCGCACGGTCAACGTGCACGTCGACGAGTCCGGCGAGCCGGTCGGCGATCCGCGTGGTCGTCGCGTCGTCATCGCCGAGTGCCACGCGCCTCCGCGCCGTGCCGGTCGCTGGATCGGTGGTCACGGTCAACTCGTGGCAGGTCTCTCTGCCGTGGATATGTCGCGGGCGTTGCCCGGCTCGTCGGTCCTCGATCCCGTGGTGAGGACGGACCGTCCTGGCACGGCGCCTGATAGGGCGCGCGTGCGGATCATGATCTCGATCCGAAGCGCGTGGCGGGTCGCGCCGGATCCCTGGCTGCCGTACCGGTCAGCGCAGCGTACGGATCCAGCGGCGCGTATCGGCCGGATCGATGACGTCGTCGACTTCCAGAACGGTGGCGGCGGTGAGAGCCTTGCCGTTGGCATAGGCGAGCTGGACCAGGTTGTCGAACGCCTGCTGCCGCTCGCCCGGATCCTCGATGGCGGCCAGCTCTTTCGCGAACCCGAGGCGGACCGCGCCCTCCAGGCCCATGCCGCCGATCTCGCCGGTCGGCCAGGCGATGACGAACCGGGGAGCGCGAAACGAGCCCGCCGCCATGGCCTGAGCGCCCAGACCGTAGCCCTTGCGCACGATGACGGTGCCCAGCGGCACCGACAGCGCGGCGGAGTCGATGAACAGGCGGCTGAACTTCGTCACCGTGGCGTCCTTCTCCGCGTCGGGGCCCACCATGAAGCCCGGTGTGTCGCAGAAGGAGACGATCGGCAAGCCGTGCTCGTCACACAGACGTAGGAACATGCTGAGCTTGTCGGCGGCCGGAGCATCGATCGCCCCGCCGTGATGATGGCAGTCGTTGGCGATCAAACCGAACGGCCGTCCCTCGACCCGGATCAGTGCGGTAATGATCCCGGCCGCCCAGTCGCGGCGCAGCTCCAGCACCGACCCGACATCCGCGACGGCCTCGATCGCGGCACGAATATCGAACGCATGCAGCCGATTCTCCGGAACCACGTGCCGCGCCAGCCGCGGGTCCGGCGCGGTCCATTCCTCGATGTCGCCTTGGAAGTAGGCGAGATAGCGCCGCGCGGTGGCGACCGCCTCCGCCTCGTCCGCGGCCACGATGTGCACGACGCCGTTGCGACGCTGCACCTCGACGGGGCCGATGTCCTCCGGGGCGTAGACGCCCAGGCCGCCGCCCTCGATCATGGCGGGGCCGCCCATGCCGATATTCGCGTCGGGAGTGGCGATCACGACATCGCACATGCCGAGCAGCGCCGCGTTGCCCGCGAAGCAGCGTCCGGACACGATGCCGATCAGCGGAACCCGGCCCGAGAGTGCGCCCATCGCGCGGAAGGTGGTCACGTCCAGACCGGAGATGCCGGGATAGTCGGTGTCGCCCGGCCTGCCGCCGCCGCCCTCGGTGAAGAAGATCACCGGAAGCCGTTGTTCGCGTGCGAGTTCCAGCATACGGTCGGTCTTGACGTGGTTGCGCATCCCTTGGGTGCCCGCCAGCACCGTGTAGTCGTAGGACAGCACCACCGCGCGCGAGCGGCCGGGACCGAATCGCTCGGCGCCGACGGTGGCCACGCCCGCGATCAGGCCGTCCGCGGGCGTGTTCGCGATCAGGTCCTCCGGACTGCGACGCAGGCGCTGGGCGGCCACCGCGAGCGCGCCGTACTCCACGAAGCTGTCCGCGTCGACGAGGTCGGTGATGTTCTCCCTGGCGGTGCGCCGCCCGAGCCGATGGCGTTTGGCGACCGCCTCCGGCCGTGCTTCGTCGAGCACTCCCCGTCGGCGGGCGTGGACTTCGGCCAGGTCGGCGCGCACCGCATCCAGGTCCACCGCGGTGTGATCCATGACCGCGCCCTCGTGCTCGGCGGGGACGAAGGTCAGCAGCGGCGCGTGCGAATCGACGACCGCGCCGATCGCCGCCACGTGGCGGCACACGCGCAGGTCCTGCTCGGCGCGCACCACGTGCTGCATCTTCATCGCTTCCAGCACCGCGACCTCGCCGCCCGCCGCGACCACGACGCCGGGCTCGGTGAGCGCGACCACCGTGCCACCCATGGGCGACCGCACCGCCTCCTCGTCGCCGTCCAGCGTCACTTCGGCGGCCGCGCTCTCTTCCCGGTCGGGCGCAGCGGGCACGACGACGGCGAAATCATCCGCCCGCCGGACCAATTCGTCGACGTTCCGCTCGAACCACGTGGTCGGCACGACGCGGCCCTCCGACAGATCCGTCAAGATCGCGCGCAGCACGGCGATATTGGTGTCCACCCCGGTCACGACGGTCTCGGCCAGCGCGTCGGCGCACCGGCGCAGCGCGGCCGGATAGGACGGTCCGCGAGCGATGACCTTGGCCAGTAACGAGTCGAAGCGCGCGTCCTGCCGCATACCGGTGAACGCGGCGGTGTCGACCCGTACGCCGACTCCGGTCGGTGGCGCGAACCGGGTCAGCGTGCCGGTGCCGGGCAGCACGTCGCCGCCCGCGGTGACGGTTTCGGCGTTCAGGCGCGCCTGCACCGCGTAACCGCGCGCGGAACCGGGATCGGGGAGCGCGAGATCGGCCAGCGTGGCGCCGCGGGCGAGATCGCATTGCACCGCCACCAGATCGATTCCCAGAACCGCTTCGGTGACGGTGTGCTCGACCTGCAGCCGCGGGTTGACCTCGAGAAACCACGCCTCGTCGCCGCGCGCCAGGAATTCGACGGTGAGGACACCGCGGCAGCCGACGGATTCGGCGAGCCGGACCGCCCAGCGATGCAACCGCTCGCGCAACCCGGCCGGCAATTCGGGGGCGGGCGCGACCTCGAGCAGTTTCTGCTGCCTGCGCTGCACGCTGCAATCGCGGTCGCCGACCGCCGCCGCCACGGCTCCGTCGGTGACGATCTGAACCTCGATGTGCCGCGCGCCGGTGATCAGCGCCTCCGCGTAGACCGCGTCGTCACCGAATCCGGCCAGCGCCTCCGCGCGGCAGCGTTCGAACACCTCCGGGAGGCGGGCCGCGTCGCGCACCGCACGCATACCGCGCCCGCCACCGCCCGCCGCGGCCTTCACCATCACCCCGTCGGGATGCGCGGTGAGCAGTGCCCGCACCTCGGCGATGTCCGCGCCGCGGGGGCTCGCCGGGATCACCGGGACACCCGCGCGCTCGGCCGCCGCGCGTGCCGCGGTCTTGTCGCCGAAGATGTCGAGCGCTTCGGGCGACGGACCGACGAACACGAGTTCGGCCGCCGCGCACGCCTTCGCGAATTCGGCGCTCTCGCTGAGGAATCCGTAGCCTGGGTGCACCAACGCGCCGGGGCCCGCCTTCCTCGCCGCCGTGACGACGGCCGCGACATCGAGGTAGGCGGAGGCTCCCACGCCGGGCAATGGCACGGCATCGTCGGCCAGACGGACGTGCAGCGCGTCTCGTTCCTCGGCGGTGTGCACCGCGAGGGTTCGCCAACCCCGTTCCCGGGCGGTGCGCAACACGCGGACCGCTACTTCTCCCCTGTTCGCCACGACGACCTGCATGCCGCCCAGTCTCGTTGACATTGACGTCAACGTCAATATGGGTCACCATATCGGCGTGACCCAGTCCACCTGGTCGGTGCGCGCCGCGCGGGAGCGCTCGCACACCTCCCGGCACCGCGATCTGCTCGACGCCGCGACCCGCGTGTTCGCCGAGCGCGGCTACGACAACACCACCGTCGCCGCCATCACCGCCGAGGCCGGCGTCTCCCGCGCGACGATGTACGTGTACTTCGCCTCCAAGGAGGAGATCTTCCTCGCGCTGGCCGAGCGGGTGCGCGACGACTTCCTCGCCGCGCAGGAGCCGGGCATCGAGGACGAAGATCCGCGGAATATGCTGCGCGCCACCATCGAATCCTTCGCCACAGCGGTCGCCGCGGCGGGACCTCTGCTGCGCCTGATCGATGAGCGCGGGTCCGTGGACCCCAAGGTTGCGGCGCTGTCCGAGGAGATCACCGAACGGCCGATCCGCCGCTTCACCCGGTATCTCCAGCGTCAACTCGACGCGGGCCGCATCACCCCGGTGGCGACGCCGCGGGTGATCGCGGAAACGATCGGCTACACCCTCACCGCGGGCATCCTCGCGCGTCGGACCGCCGACGAATCCAGCCGTGCGGAGTATCGCGAGGCCATGGGAAAGGTCGCGGAAACTCTGCTCGGCCTGTAGCCCGTCACCGCCTGACCTGCGTCATTCTTTTCCCTGCTGATCGCCGCCACCGCACCGCGAGAGCCGTGCATCATGCATTCAATTGACTTACAGCGCGATTGAACCCGTCGAGCGCCGCGTCCAATATGGCTGGACCGGGCGCTCCCCTCGGTTTGCCGCGCAGCTCCAGGGGTAGGCCGATTCGCGATAGCCCCACCCGGACCGGACACCCGACTTTTCCCGAGGAGAAGCAGTCATGAATCAGCCCCACGACACCACCGACAAGGACGACTCGCACGAAACATCGAACGCGCGGGAAAAGGGCATTCTCGAAGGCCACTCCGAGAACTCCGGCAATCTGGCGGGCCCGGGGCCCAACACCGACCGAGACGAGGACCCCGATACGTGAAGCCGCCAAGCCGGGCCGACGCGAGGATCAGCGTCGTGAGATTCCGGGACGCCACTTCCGAAACGGCCTGCGGGTCATCCTGACCGGCCTACGAACGGAGTAGCTCGCGCCGGGGATGTCTTCGATTCGACGCAATCCCGCCGAAGCTGCCGCCGACAGTTCGCCGGCTGCGCCGTCGGTCGGGCGCGGGTTCGATCATCGCTGCGCTACCGGCCAGTTCAGCTCGGTGCGCAGATCCGTGGGGTCCATGTCCGGAGCGGGCTTGGTCAGGTAGACCTCCCACCGCAGCGGCTCCGCGGCCAGTCCCTGCTCATCGATCCAGGCCCGCAGGTGTTCCCAGGCGGCAGCCAAGCCGTCGAATCCACCGGCGTGCACGATCCTCGCCACGCGGCCCGCGGGCAGGCAACCGGCCCTGACGTCGCGCTCCGGGCGCAGGCCCCGGTCGACCGCGAACCCCACCTCCAGATCCAGCGTGGCATCGGACTCCGCCCGATACACGCAGAATGCCGGCCCCTCGATCGTCGCGCCTTGTCCGGCGACGACCTCCGGCAGGATCCGGAACGACCGGTCGAAGAAGTCTCGCAAGCCCGCGGGTGGGACACGGTCACGGATAACCGCCGTGGTGACCTCCGGGACATCGAGCAATTCGGGATCGGCCGTGGAGGCGGCAGCCAGGTCGTCGGTCATGATTCTCCTTGCTCAGGTCGCGGATACTCCCTCACCAACGACGCCGTGACCGCCGGAAACTCATCGGTTCCGCCGTGCGCCGGGTCTCATGGTCACGGGCTCGAGCCGAAACGTGCGAAGCTTTGTACCAGCCGGTTCAATCTGATATTCGTCGGCGTACTAGACTGCGGGAGTGGCAGCAGTGACATCGCAAGCCGGACAGGCGGCTTCGCGCGGGCGGATCGACAAACGGCAGGCGATCCTGGACGCGGCGTTCGCGGTCTTCGCACGCCGCGGTTACGCGCAGGCGTGTGTGCAGGAGATCGCCGAGGCGGCAGGCGTCGCCAAGCCGACCATCTACAATCACCTCAACGACAAGGAAACCCTGTTCCGGCACACGCTGGCGGCCGCGGGCGACGCGGTGCTGGCCGAGAACCTGGCGGTCGTGGACCGGTTGCGCAACCCCGGCCCCGACTTGCGCGCCACGCTGGAGGACCTGGCGTACCGGCTGATCCGGGTCTGCTGCTCCGAGCGATCCCGGTCGCTGCGGTGGCTGACCTACGGGCAGGTCGCCCAGTTCCCCGACCTGATCGACATCGTGGTGAGCCGCACGTCCGACCAACTGGCCGATGCGCTGGCCGACCGGCTGGCGCGCCTGTCGCTGTCCGGCCGCTTGCGCGCGTGCGACCCGGCCACCGCCGCGGAACAGTTCCTCGCGCTGATCACCGGCCCGATGGAGGGCCGCTCACGGCTGGGCACCCGCAAGGTCTCCACTACCGAGATGCGCGCGGTCGCCACGACGGGGGTCGACACCTTCCTGCGCGCCTACGAAGCGAAGGAAACCCCCTGAGCCCGTAGGCCGTCCGCTTGGAAACCGCCTCCACCGTCGACGCGCAGGAGCGCACCGCGTCCGCCGCACCTGGCGAGAGCCGCAGCGCACCTGCGAAGTACCGCTGCCGCCGAATTCGACACCGTACGACTCGCCGCGCGATACCTTGTCGCCGGGAAAGGACCGACGTGACCGGCTCACCAGAAGATCTGCTCGCGACCATCGAAGCCGAGCGGGCGATCTACCGCACGTTTTATCACTTCTTCCGACTCGCGGACACCGGGGAGAGCGAACGTTTCGTCGAATGTTTCACACCGGACGCGCTGATCGAGTACCGGATCATGCCCGGCCCGGTGGTGCGCTTCCACGGACGCGACGAGTTCACCGCGTACATGAGCCGCGCGCCGAAATCCCAGCGCGCCATGGTGGCGCATGTCGCCGGGCAGGCCACCATCGAGTGGACCGAGGACGGCCCGCTGCTCACCGCCTACGCCACGGTATGGCATTGGTTCGCCACCAGGGAATTCGCCGACACCAACCGCCCCGCGGACTGGACCACCATCGGCCTGGTGCAGGACAGATACGAGAAATACGACGGCGAGTGGCTGATATCCCACCGCGACGTACGGCCGGTCGCGGGCCGGGTCGCCGCCGGACGCGGCCCGGCCTGAACTCGCCCCTTCTCGCCCATTTCCCGGCACTTCGCCGCCTTCACGCGACGCGACACCGACTTCCGTGATCGCGAACGCCCGTTCCTGGATGACTCGGCGGTCGTGTCGCCGTTCGCGCCCTCTCGATGACGGCTCGGCGCACGCCACCGAGTTCGCCCACCGGAGTGTCACAACCACCGACACCGCGAAATTCTTTACCGCGCAGGTCAGAAGGGTCGGCAAATCGGCCGCGCCACAACGTCGTCCGCTCGCCTGGACCGTCGCCGGGAGTTGGCCGAAGCCGAGACCTGGTCACCAGCGCGGTAACTCTGGGTGAACGGCTCGTGCAACGCGAGGGTCCGCCGTATCCTTGGATCCGTTGGGAAAGAGGGGTGATGACCGAACGACCTATGTCATCGCCGCCTACCCCCTGACCTCCACATTCCCCGCCGCGACTGCATGGCGCTGGCGAAACACTTCCTCCCGCAACGGTTTCCACAGAAGATGTGATGTCCACCATCTTCGGCGTCGCAGCTCATGCCCAGTGACGGCAGTCCAGCGGCAAGGTCTCCTGCGGGCATTTTGGCAACCCTTCAGTAACCCGGGGGCGGATAGACCGATGGTTGCCAAATAGCTTGTATCTATTGAGGTTTGGCTATCAATTGCTACAATCGAACCGTGCACCGTTAGTTTAGCTAATCAGTGGCAAAACTAGATCCGGACGCGTCGAAGACCGCGGCTCGCCCGGAGTTCTTGCACCACTGAGGCGGGCGCACGATCCGTTGTCGGCAGTTCCAGGGAGTTCGCTATGGACAATCCGCATGTTCTGGTCATCGGTGGCGGCCCAGCCGGGTCCACCACCGCAGCCCTGCTCGCGAAATCGGGGGTCCGGGTGACCCTCCTGGAACGAGATAAGTTCCCGCGCTACCACATCGGCGAGAGCCTGTTGGCTTCGGTCCTGTCGACCTTGCGCGTCTCCGGCGCCTACGACGCGGTGGCCGCCCACGGCTTCCAGATCAAACGAGGTGGCCACTTCCAGTGGCAGGACGACAACTGGTTGCTGGACTGGTCCAAGCTCGTGGACGCCGAGGCCTGGTCCTGGCAGGTCCAACGCGACGTCTTCGACGAACTGCTGCTGCGCAACGCCGCCGAGCAGGGTGCGCGAGTGATCGAGCAGGCCACGGTCACCAACGTCCTGTTCGAGGGCGACCGGCCGACGGCCGTGGAATGGACCGTCGACGGTGACGACGAAGTGCACACCACCGAGATCGACTTCCTCGTCGACGCCTCCGGCCGCGCGGGCGTGCTGGCCAAACACCAGGTCGTCGATCGTCAGCAGCATCCCGCCTTCCGCAACGTCGCCGTGTGGTCGTATTGGGAAGGCGCACACCTACATCCGGACAGCCCGGAGGGCGCGATCAACGTCGTCTCCACGCCGGAGGGCGGCTGGTTCTGGAACATTCCGCTCTCGAACGGCCGCCACAGCGTCGGCTATGTCGTCTCGGCGCGCAAAGCCGCTCCGAAACTCCGCGAACTCGGCCGAGAGGCGTACTACGCACAGACCATCGCCGACAGCGCGGCGATGAGCAAGTTGCTCGTCGGTGCGCGGCAGGTCGCGGAGGTCAAGGCGGAGCAGGACTACTCCTACACCTCCGACCGGTTCAGCGGTCCGGGCTGGGTGGTCGTCGGCGACGCGGCCTGCTTCCTCGATCCGCTGTTGTCCAGCGGCGTGCATCTCGCGACGTACTCCGGCCTGGTCGCCGCGGCGGCGATCGCGACGATCCTGCGCGGCGAACTGAGCGAGTCCGCCGCGCTGGCCTTCTACGAGGACGCCTATCGCCGGGCCTACACGCGATTCCTCGTCCTGGTGTCGCGGATGTACGAGCAGTATGTGGGCTCGGAGGAGTATTTCGCGCACGCGGGCACCTTGACCACCGGGCACAGCGGCGACACGAAGCAGGCTCAGTTCACCGAGATCATGGCCGGCCTGACCGACATGGACGAGTCCTCGGGCGTGCAACAGCGCGCCGCGACCGCGACCATCATCTCCGCGGCCGAAGGTCTGCACGCGGAGTCGGCGAACCTCGAGTACATGGGCCACCTCGACATGTCCGTCGTGTGGGATCACTGGCGCGATCCGTTGGCGGACACGACGACCGGCCAGTTGCGCATCACGACCGAGCCGGTGCTCGGCCTCACCGATCGGCCGCGGACCGAAGCGGAGATCGCCGCCGTGGCTCGTCCGGTTCTCCCCCCGACGGCTGCCACCACCCTTTAGCGCCGGTACCGGCACGGATTTCTCGTGACAGGCACTGCACGGAGCCGGTCGTGACGATCACGCACACCGGCCCCGAACCACCGGGTGATCGCCCGCCCGGTGGTTCGGGATTGCGCACCCACGACGAGATCGGGCGATTCGACCACCCGCTGACCAGGATGCTGCTGGCGAGTGACGGATTCACCACCCCTGCGCTGGCGGCGATACTTCGCACCGACCTGCACGTGCGGGTATTGCGTCAGGACGACATCGCGGCCGGCCGGCTGCCGACCACGGTCACCGACGCTTTGGGCGTATCCGGTTCCGATCGCGTCATCGTCCGCCGCTCCTGCCTGGTCAACGCCGACTTGGTCACCGCATCCATCAATTACGTCGTCGCGGTGCGCGCGGGCGCGGCGGCTTCCGGTATGGACGATGTGCGGGTGCCGATCGGGACCGGACTCATCTCCCGCGGCGTATCCCAGCAGCGGCATCTCCTGCGGACCGGCGTGGTGCGGTGGCCGGACGGTCGCCTCTGCGCGGCACGGGCATACGTCATGACCCTCGGGGATCGGCCGCTCTGCTACATCCGGGAGGCGTTCAACCCGGACGTCATCCCACCCGACCACGCCGCCACGGCCGGTGCCGATCCGCCTTGGGCCGACGAACCGGAACCCGCGCGGCCGGGGTCGTTCCTGGTGGCGAGCCGACTGTTCGAGGCGCGCGAATTCCTGGGCAGCGTACAGCGGGGTGCGGACTCCGCAGCGCCACCCATCCGCCTGCGGCATTCGCGGCCCGGGCCCATACAACCCCACGAATGTGAGGTCCTCACCGCGGATTTGGCGAAAGCAGCACGGGGAGATGGTTTCGTCCTGCACCTCGGTGGCCGCGACGACGCCCCTGCCGGCGACGACACCAGAACGGTCGCCGCGCGCAGGGCACTGACGTACGCGGCGGCCGCGGTCATGACGCATGGGCTGGGAGCGGCGACGGTCACCATCGAACGAGCGCCCGGACGACACCGCGGCGACCTCCGCGCTGTCGCGGCGCTCGACGAGTGGCCCGCCGACCGCTTGCCGATCACGCTGTGCGTGAACATTTTGCGCCGCGCCGCCGACCGATCGCACGATCCGGTGCGACGCGACCTGCTCCGCGCGGTGAGCGGGCTGTTGCCCGTCGCCGCGATCGCACCGCCGGGCGCCAGTGAACTGCACAATTGGCTACCGCTGCTGCGCATCTCCCGCGAACCGGTCGTCCCGCCCGGCCAGGGACCCGACGAACGATGGTGGGATCGCTCGGCACACCTTTTGTGGCTCGACGATCGGGCGGGGGCTCTCGCCCACGACCGAATGCGGGTCGCCATCCATGCCGGTAACCCTGTCGCGGTAGCACTCGGCTCCGCCACTACCCCGGACGACATCGAGTTCCTCTGTCGCACATTGAATCCGCGGAAAGAGCCGGGGCGGCTCACACTGGTCCCCCGACTCGGCGTCGCCCGTACCCTCGATACGCTTCCGTCCTTGTTCGCCGCGGCCGCCGCGTGTGACACACCGATCTGCTGGGTGTGCGATCCGATGCCGTCCACGCGCATGCCGCACGGCGGCGGCGACTTCGGTGCCGACGATGTCGCCGACGTGATTCGCGCGTTCTTCGACACGTGCCGAACGACCGGCACCGTTCCCGGCGGCCTGCATCTCGAATGCGGCCCCGACCCCGTCGAAACGCTTCATCGCGTTATCGCCGCGCTCGAACTGCGGGCCACCTGGTCACCGCGATGACACGAACTCCCGGCGCGGCGCCGACGGTCCGGTAACGAGGGCCACGCTGGAATCGTTCGCCGGGCACCCGGCGGCGCTCCGGGACTTCGCAACGCTTGCACGAACAGCGCGGGTCGCAGCGGCGAGTGCCGGTGTGGCGATCGAGCGACGGATTTATTGCCAGCAGCGGGAATCGGATATCGAAGTGGGCGCTATATCATCACCCGGTTCCGTGGACATTGGGCTGCCCTTCTCGGTGTCTGGTCCGATGACACGGTACCGATCACCCATATCGCACAGGCGGACAGCTGAGGAATCGAACGAGCTGTCCATATACGACCAGAACCATCGGTAAGTTAGAGATTGATGTTCGCTCTGGTTCTCGCAGCTGCGGATCGGCTACGCTATACCGCCGAGTGGCAATCCTTCCGGGCGCGTTTACGGTCGACGATCACGCGCGGAGCCCGGCGCACCCGAGCTCGCGTGCTCGAATTTCGGAATAATTTCGATTCACTTGTTGGTCCAAGCGAATCCGTGGGATTCGCGATCGAACCGCTACACTTTCGTTATTCTTCGGAACGGGTACAGGTGAGGTGCCGCCCGGGTCGGGCGGGGCCGTGTCAGAGGGTAGGCATTTTCCAGCCGTGAGCAAGTGGTCAGAGCTGCGCGAATCCGCTATGGGAGTGGTTCGGTCGAGCCGGCGTGATGTCCGTGGTCGAGTGAGTGTCCGGGTACGCCTGCTGGCGATCGTGCTCATATCGAGCGTCACGCTACTCATCATCGGTGTGGGCGCGGCCGGCTATCTGGTGCGATCCGCCCAGGCGGCCAAGGAATGGGCGGAGCTGGCCAGCAGCACGACGGCACCGGCCATCCTCATGGTCCAGGCGTTCCAGGAGGAGCGTCGCCTGTCGCTGTTGTCCCTGGCCGGTGACACCGAAGTCGCCCGCGGGCTCGCCGCCGCACGCCAGCGTTCGGACGCGGCGCTGGCGGGAGTGATGGCGAAAGGCGATGCCGCCCGCAAACTGAATCCCGGCGGGTCCGCCTCCGATATCGAGGGCTACAACAAGCTGTTCGCGATGGTTCCGACGCTGCGCGGCGGGGTCGACACCCGGCAGGCCGCGCCGCACGAGGTTTTCGAAGTCTTCAGCGGGGTCATCGGCACGATCATCGCCGCGTCGACGCTCGCCGCCCGGGTGGCGCCGGAAGCCGATATCGCCATGGAACTGAACTACGGCGTCGAGCCCCTACGCGCGGCCGAAGCCCTGTCGATGGCGGACACCCTGGGCGCGGTGGCGCTGACCGTCGGCGAGAACACTCCCGCGCAATTGACCGAATTCAGCCGGTTGGTAGGCGAATTCCGCAGTGAGGTCGCCTACTCCGGCCGCGTGTTGAAGAACAAGCGACTCGCCCAACTCCAGGAGATCACCGCCGGATCGGCCTATCAGAAGCTCGTCGCGATGCAGGACGCGGTGCTGGTGCGCGGTCCGGTGGAGGCGGGCTCCGACTCCGACGAGTCCACCGGTACCGGTAGGACCCAGAGCGGCCGCTCGGCCTCCAGGACCACGTCGTCGTTGCCCATGGGTGTCACGGCCTGGCAAGAGGCCTCCGGCCAGGTCTCGGCGGCCCTGCTGAAGCTCTGGGACGACCAGAGCCGCGACGCGCACCAGATCGCGCGCGAGCGAGGCGATGAAACCGCGCGGCGGTCCATGCTCGGTGGCGCGGGGGTGCTGTTGGTCGCGACCATCGCCTTCCTCGCGGCGTTGATCATGGCCAATCGCTTCATCGGGCGAATGCGGCGATTGCGGCGCGACACACTGGAACTGGCGGACCAGCAGCTGCCCGATCTCATGGGCAGGCTCGGCCGAGGCGAAAGCATCGACTCCGAGGCCGAGTTGGCCCGACTGGATTTCGGTTCCGACGAATTGGGCCAGGTGGCCGACGCCTTCAACCGCGCCCATGTCGCGGCCGTGTCCGCCGCGGTCGCCGAGGCGAAGACGCGAACGGGCGTCAACGCGGTATTCCTCAACATCGCCCATCGCAGCCAGGTCGTGGTGCACCGCCAGTTGGCGCTGCTCGATCAAGCCGAACGCAAGGAGGAGAACGCCGACCAGCTCGAGCTGCTGTTCCAGCTCGACCACCTGGCGACGCGGGCCCGCCGCAACGCCGAGAACCTCATCATCCTCGGCGGCGAGAAGCCGGGTAGACGCTGGCGCAAGCCGGTTCCACTGATCGATCTGGTCCGCGCCGCCGTCGCCGAAAGTCTCGACTACGCCAGGATCCAGACCGGCAGGCTGCCGGAACTCCAGGTGTCGAGCAACGCCGTCGCCGACCTGATCCACCTGATGGCCGAGCTGATGGACAACGCGACAGCCTTCTCACCCCCGCAGGCGCGGGTCGAGGTGTCCGGCGTCGTGGTCGGGCGCGGCGTCGCGGTCGAGATCATCGATCAGGGCTTGGGCATGTCGGAGGCCGACTTCGCCGCGCGCAACGAACTGCTGTCCAACCCACCGGATTTCAGTGTGGTGACCTTGTCCAGCGACACCAGGCTCGGATTGTTCGTCGTCGCGAAATTGGCGCACCGGCACGGTGTTTCGGTACGTCTGGGCGAGTCGGCCTACGGCGGCGTGCGGGCGGTGGTGCTCATTCCGAGCGCACTCCTGCGGTCGGAGACCTCGCCGCGCGAGCAGAGCGACGCTGACCCCATCGAGCCCGTGCGGCCGCAGGCGCCGGACGACCTCCCGCCTCGACCGGCGCCGGTACCGGGCCGATCGGCATGGTTCACCCCGGCCTCCGAGCAACCGGCCCCGGCACCGATCCCGCACGGCGACGACCGTGGCTTCGACACCGCGGCCACACCAGATCCCGGTCCGGCCGCGGACGCCAGGCCGCCGCTCCCACGCCGCCGCCGTCAATCTCCCCAGGAGCAGGAGCAGACGGCGCCCGCCGCCCCGATACGACAGCGGACCGCCGATGAAGCACGCAATCTGATGAGTGCCATCGAGAACGGCACCCGCCAGGGACGCCGGAAGCGTCCCGACTTCGATTAGTCCGCAATCCCCCCTTTGCAGAAGGCGACGATGACTACTTCCCAGGGAACCGGCCTCGGTTGGCTGCTCGACGAGCTGGTCACCGGATTGGTCGGAGCGAAATCCGCGGTGCTGCTGTCTTCCGACGGGCTGCTGATCGGCCATTCGGCGCAACTGGACAAGGCCGACGCCGAGCGGTTCTGCGCGATGGCATCGGCACTGCACAGCCTATCCCGCAGCGTCGGTCACCATTTCGACGCCGGTGGCGTCTGCCAGACCGTGGTGGAACTCGACCACGCCGTGCTGTTCGTCACCACGGCCGGAACCAACGCCTGCCTGGCACTGCTGGCGTCCGAGACCGCCGATATGGGTATGGTGGCCTACGAAATGAATCAGACGGTGCAGCGAGTCGGAACACATCTGTCGGTCGACACGCGCCCGCACCCACCCGCTTCGACACAGCCATGAGTTATCAGCACGATCCCTGGTACGAGGAAGACGCCGGTCCGATGGTCCGGCTCTTCGCCATCACCCGCGGCCGGGGTCGTGCCGTGCGCCCGGAACTGAACTTGGTCACCCTGGTGGTCGATGGCGCGCCGGGCACCGCACTGCGGCGCACCGAACCGGAATACGCCGCCATCGTGCAGCTTTGCCGCACCCCGCAGTCGGTAGCGGAGGTGTCCGCGCGATTGAACCTGCCGCTGACGATGACGAAGGTCCTCATCGGCGACCTGCTCGACGACGGCAGGCTGATCTACCGGTCGGCGCAGCCCACGGCCGGGTCCGAATCGGATCTCGGTCTCCTGCGCGCGGTGCTCGACGGCATTCGCGCGCTCTGACCCGACCCCGGCCGGTATTCAGCTCAACCGCGCGACAAGCCTTTTCGCGTTCATGTAGGCGATCGCCTCGATTGAGACCATCGGGTTGACGCCCGACGCGGTGGGGAAGCTGGAGGCGTCGGCGACGACGATGTTCGCCACCTCCCACGTGGCGCCGTCCGGGTTGGTGGCCGAGGTTTCCGCTGAGCCGCCCATCCGCGCCGAACCCATGATGTGCAGTGCGCCCAGGGAGCATTGCCCCGGTCCGTACCCGGCGGCCCGGCACGCGGCGGCGAAATCGGCGTGCGAGCCGCAGCGGCCCGGTTCGTAGGAGACGCCCGCTTGGTGCCCGGAGAAGATGCGCTGCGCACCCGCTGCTTCCAGAATGCTCGCCGCCCCCTCGAACCCGGTGTGCAAATGGGCGGCATCGTAGTCCGACAACCGGTAGTTCACGATCGGCTCACCGCCGCGGTCGACGGACACGGTGCCCGAATCGCGGTCGCGCGTGATGATGCCGATCGCGTTCGAACGCGCGAAATCGAGCATGGTGGTCCGATGGTTCTCGGCGCCGCGCCAGCTCATGAACCCGGTGGCGAGACCGGGATGGATCGGGCCGGTTTCGTAGATCACGCCGTAGCCGTTGCCGTCCAAATCGCTGTGCTCGCGGCAGATCCGGGTCTGCAAGCCGCCCTCCCACGGCCGGATCTCTTCCTCGAACACCCCGAACACCGCGGCCGCCGGGTGCAGGCGCAGATGGCGGCCGATGTTCTGGTTGCACAGCCCGGAGCGCCGCAGCAACGCCGGAGTCTGGATCGCACCGGCCGCCACCACCACCGCACGAGCGCGCACCTCGATCGCCACGCCGTCGGACGTGACCGCCGAAACGCCTTCCGCGCGACCATTTCGCACACTGATCCGCCGCACGTCGGCGTCCACGACCAGTCGCGCGCCCCGATCCGCCGCATCGGCGAGCCAGGTCTTGGTCACCGACTGCTTGGCGCCCAGGCGGCAGCCGTAACCGCACCGGCCGCACTCCACACCGGCGTCGCAGGCATCGGTCACGTTGCGCGGCAACGTGTCCACCTCCCAGCCGAGCGCGCGGGCGCCGCGCTCGAGAACGCCGTCGCGAGCCGACAGCACCGACCGCCGATCGGTGACACCGAGCCGCCGCCGCACCACGTCGAGCGCGTCGCCGAAATCGTCCTCGGCGAACTGGGCGGCGCCCAGGGCGGCCCACTCCGCCCGGACATCCTCCGGCGTCGGCAACGACGTACTCCAGTTGACGACCGTCCCACCCCCCAGGCACGTGCCCGCGACGAGGGTGATCTGACCGTCGGCGGTGCCCGGCGGCCCCGGTGCGTACAGGTGTTGCAACCCGTCCAGCTCGCCCGCGCCGAAATCGCGGTCGTCGTAGTAGTTTCCGCGTTCCAGCACCACGACGTCCAGGCCCGCTTCGGCCAATACCGCGGCGGCCACACCGCCTCCGGCGCCGGAACCGACGATCACTACATCACAGTCGAATTCGGTCGTCTCGGTGCAGCGCAGCGGTGTCAACACGGGCGCGGGCGCCGTGGTCAGCGGACCGGAAGGGGCCGGATACCCGATCTCCTTCCACAGCGGATTGACGCCCGTCGGGCCGGGAGTGATGTTGTAGGACAGCAGCGACGCTTGTTTGAGCGCCCCGAAGATCACCCGCACGGATTCGAAACGCGAATCGGCCAGCCGCAGCAATGCCCGTTCCCGCTCCTCCTGCGACAGGCGGGAGAAGCGCCGGAGACCGCTGCCGGTGAGCAGGCCGGTCAGCCGGGAATCCCACAGGTTCAGCAGCGTGGCCAGTTGCTTCTTCTCCGCCTCGCGCGGATTGCGCCCCAGCAGTTGGAAGACGGTGTCAACGGCTCCGAGCGCGCTCGCCGACGGCAGCGTCAACCCGTCGCCGGGGTTGAACGTGTCGCAGATGACGTTCATCGCCGCGCGTTGCTTGGCTGTTGGTTCCATGTCGAACAGTCCCCTTCGTTTCGCCGGTGAGTTCTATCACACGACATGAACAACCACTAACTAAAGACCCGTTTGCCCTGGTGATTTCGGATCCGGGGAAAGAATGCATGGCCACATAGCGTTCACGCCCTTATCACGATCGCGGCCGCGCATCCGACCGCCAGGAACGCGTGCACGACCGAGACGAGCGCCTTGCCGAGTTCCGCCGTCGGGTTCGCGCCGGTCCGTGGCCGCGACAGCGACCACCGGGTGAACGTCCGCTCGGCGTGCACCGCGAGACGCAGCAACTCGGCGCGATATGACCCGAGCAGCGGTTGGTCGCACGCGCCCAGCGCAGCGGCGGTGAGATGCGCGCAGCGACCTATCGTCATCACGACTTCGAGCACCTCGTCCGGCACCGACGTGACGAGGTGGGCGTCCGCGAGCGCGGCTGCCGCCCGGATCCGTTCGACGACGCGGCCGAGCGCCCGCCCGAGTTCGGACAATTGCGCGCCGTCAGCGGCCACGGGCTCGGACTCCAGCGCGGCGGTCAAGTTGCCGATGACCACGCCGAGCGCGTGCTCGACTCGGCGCGAGCGCTCGAGTATCCCGGAGACATCCACCGGCGAGCATCCGAAGTCCGCAAGCACCGTCGCGGCCTCGACCAGGGTCGCGGCCGCCGCGCGAAAGTAGATCTCGGTAGTCGCGCTCGCCGTCGGCGTGCTCATGCCCACTCCTCGGGTAGTCCCTCGATCAGCCGCGATGGGGTGTCGACGCCGCCCGGACGGCGTCGGCCGAGTAGCGTCGACAACCTCACGCCGACCGGGTAGCAACCACACCGAACTACCACAGTCGACGATAATGATTCATAACATATCGCTTCTCTGGACTGGTAGATAGCCCTATATTGCTTGAAACAGCCATTTACTTAACGGTCGGGTGAACTGCGTGTGGCCGGATCAGCTACGACCAGGCACCGGACGCGGGGGATGCGGACGATCGGAGCGGCTTCCCTCCGCCCGCCGCGAACTTCGAGCCTTCCACGAGACCCGAAACCACCCCCAGATCCCGGCGGCTCGGCCGCACCGCCCGACGACCTGTACGCGTACGCGCGATGATGGAACGAAGCCGATGATCGTCGAGAGGACCGACGGATGTACCGTCTGAGGCGCTGCCTGGTCGCGGTGGTCGTCCTGTTGGCAGCCGCCGGATGCGGGACCGAACACGAACCGCCGCCCGCCCGCGGTGAGATCGTTTCCACGACGCCCCTGCTGAGTCTGCCGCCCGAGCAGACCGCCGCGCTGTTGACCAACGGTGGAATCTCCACTCCGGTGCGCAACGGCGTCGACGCCTTCCGCATCGAGTACCGGACGATCACCCCGCACGGCGACCCGACCACCGCCAGCGGGCTGGTGGCGCTGCCGCGCACGGACTCCCGGCGGCTGCGGGTGGTCAGCTACGAGCACGGAACCATGGCGCTGAAGAGCGACGCGCCGTCGGTCGACACCCGCAACCTCCCCGATCGGCTACGTACGGTGGCCTTCGCCGCCGCGGGCTACGCGGCGACCGCACCGGACTACTTGGGCCTCGGGAACGGTCCGGGAACGCATCCCTACACCCATGCGCCTTCGGAGGTCAGCGCTTCGGCCGACCTGTTGCGCGCGACCGCTTCCCTCGTGGCCCAGCAGCGCCGAGAGCTCGATCCGGACGTGCTGGTGACCGGCTTCTCCCAAGGCGGCCACGCCGCGATGGCGCTCGGGAAAGCGCTGGCCTCCGGCGCGATCCCGGGTTTCGGGGTGGCTGCCTTGGCCCCGATAAGCGGACCCTACGACCTACGGCACGTCCAGGCGCCCGCCGCACTGGACGGGCGGGTCCTACCGGGCGCGGCGGTGCTCTTCCTCTCCTACTGGATCACTTCCATGAACCGGATCCACCACCTCTACGACGACCCGACCGAGGCCTTCCAGCAGCCCTACGCCGACAAAGTCGAAGAACTCTTCGACGGCTTCCACACCGAGATCACCATCGTGACCTCGCTGGCGCCCACCCCCGGACAATTGCTGACCCCCGGGTTCGTCCGGTCCGCCGCCGAGCCGACCGGCGCCACCGCGGCGGCTATCACCGAGAGCGACGGCACCTGCGACTGGACGCCGCGGGTGCCGGTCCACCTCTACGCTGCCCGCGGCGACCGCGCCGTGCCGTTTCCGAATGCCGAGCACTGCTCGCAAGCTCTCGGCGGCGGCGACGCCACGCTGCGGGACCTGGGCGACGTGGACCACGCCGGAACGGCACGGATAGCCGTCCCCGAGATTCTCGGCTGGTTCGAGCAACAGTTCCCGCCGAGCTGACCGGGCGGCTCACGCCGGCTGGGGCTGCGATTCGAAGGGTGCGTCGATCCCGTCCATGACGATCCGGATATCGAGGTTCGCGATCCGGCCCGAAGCGTCGAACTCGACCTCGCCGGCGAGACCGTCGTCGCCGAATTCCAGCAACCGGTAGTCGTCGAGGAATTCGGTGTTCAGTCCCCGCCGGGTGAGGTAGCTGTACACGGCACGCCGGTGATCCGTCAGTGGCAGTGCTCCGAAGCCGTGCGCCAGCACGCGAGCGAGGCCGGAGGGGGTGGGCGCGGGCAATTCGAAGGCCGGGTGGTCGATGAGGAACGCCACGCAGGCGCCATCGATGACACCACAGTAGGAGTTCCAGCGCCCGCAGACGATCTTCGCGGCATCCGCCATCAAGCCGGCCACCTGATAAGGCTCCGGCGCCGCGCCACCGAGGACCACGGGCAGTTCGGCCGAACACAATTCGGCGACACGGTAGCGGGACCCGAACTCGCGCACCGTCTCCGCCGCGCGCAGCAGCGACGGCGGGTAGCCCCACGGGTTGACCCATCCCCACAGCCACGTGTCGGCATCCGCCGTTCCGAGCAGGTGGACGTCGGTGCACACGAAGGAGCCTTCGTCACCGAGGAATTCGAGCCGACGTCCGTCCAGGTCGGCCTCCAACACGTGTGCGCCGAGCACCTCCTCGAGGTGCAGGCGGTGCTCGAGCGACAGCAAGCCCGCGTCATCGAGAAGTCTCGTCAGTGGCACGGATTGGGACACCGCGTCAGCGTAGTCAACGCGGAGCCATCGCTTCGCTTCCGGACCGGCTGTCGGGCCGTGCTCAGCCCCGAGCGGGCGGCCGTCCCGGCAAAGGGTGCGGGAGGAAACCGGGGCGACTCCACCTCCGACTTCACACCGGGCGGTCGTGCAACTCGGCCATCGTCGCCTCGACCCGATCGAGCTCGCGATCGACGACGCTCCGGCGTGCCGACGGCAACCAGAAGAGCACGCGGTCGACTCCCGCTTCCGCATAGGATTCGAGAGCCTCGAGGTCGTCGACGGGGGCGCCCATCACGACGACGTCGATCGGGCGATCGGCCCGCTCGCGCAGCTCGGTGATCCGCTCGATGATCCCGGGGCCGTGATTGGGCATCCACGCGTCGCCGTATTCGAGCACGCGATCCAGCACCGTCGGCCCGCCGCCGCCGACGAGGATCGGCGGGTGCGGCCGCTGGATCGGCTTGGGGTCGCTCCAGATCCGGTCGAAAGAGATGAATTCGCCGTCGAACGAGGCCTCGTGCTGCGTCCAGATCACCTTCATCGCTCGGACGTACTCGCCCATGCGCTTCATCCGGGTCCGCGGATCGGTGCCGTGATTTGCCATCTCCTCCCGGTTCCAGCCTGCGCCGATGCCGAAGTCGAATCGCCCGCCGGACAGATGATCGAGCGACGCGACCTCCTTGGCGGTGATGATCGGGTCACGCTGGGCCACGAGCGCGATACCGGTCCCCACCCGCAGCGCTTTCGTGGCGCCCAATGCGTAGGCGCTCGCCACGAAGGGGTCGTAGGTGTGCGCGTATTTTCGCGGCAGCGGCGGCGCGCCCTGCTCGCCGCGCCATGGCGTCTTCCGCGCCGCCGGGATGTGCGTGTGCTCGGCCCACATCAGCCACCGATGGCCGCGCTCCTCGACGGTTCGAGCGAGCTCCGCGGGCCCGAGGCCGTCGTGGGTCGGGAAGTAGGCTACGCCGGCATCCATTTGCTCGAAGTTACCTGCCGAACCCGAGGTCGACAACGCGCCGCCCCGTGACGGACCGGAGTCGGGCACAGCGCGATCCCGGCTCCGCCGAGCGGCGTGCCACCAGGATTCGCCACCACACCAAGGCTGCGGCCGCCCAGGCAAGCGAAGCCGGTGCTGACGTTGCGCCCACCGAAGCGCCGACCTCGTGGAAAGAACGGGCGGCTAGCCGGTAGGAACGCTGCCTGCGCTATCGGCGGCTTCTGCTGCCGGAGCGGACGAACCGTGGGTTCGGCGCCGCGTCACCATCGGCGGGCTTGCGCAGATCCGCCGCGACTGCTGCGCGGTAGCTGCCGATCATCCGGGAATGACGTACTGCACCTGGACCGAATCGGGCGAGTGGAAGATTTCCTTTGTGGTGACGGACAACTCGACGTGGCCGGGGCCGGAGGGGATGGTGGCGGAGTTGTACCAGGAGCCGACCAGCTTGATCGTGGTGTTCCCCTGCGCGCCGGTGTCGACGTTGTGCCAGGAGACGTAGGCGGTGGTGGCGCAGGTGCCGATGCCCTCGAAGGCGCTGGTGAGGTGAAGTCCCTGGGAGGAGTCCTGGTCCACGTTCCCGCGAATCGTGCCGTAGCACAGGCCCGCTTCCGTCGCCGTGGTGTAGAGCACCGGGAGGTTGACGGCCTCGGCCGAGGCGGTACCGGCGAAGACGAACGCCGGGGCGCAGGCCACTACGGCGGCAGCGGCGGTCGTGGCCAATTTGGTAACTGAGCGCATGATCTTTCCCCTCTGAGTCTGCACACTGATCGACATGCCCGGATACACGGCCGCCGGGCCTCGGTACCGGGAGTTCGAGAACACCGGCCCGGCTGCACGTCTTATCCGTGATCAACCTCTAGTCGTTACGCCGCACGACATGTACCGCAGATACAGCATCGACCCGAAGGGATCACGAGCCGAAGCTCGAGCGCATCACTGATATCGCAGCGGCGAGACAACCGGTAGATAGTAGCTTTTCGAACCCTGCGCTATTCGTCACCGTCTCCTGAAGCGTCGGGGCACGCGCACGATCAGCGATGGGTGGCGATGAGGCGTCGCAGTGCGGCCTGGGCGGGTGGACCCCATGTCGGCTTGCCGCCAGGGCGGCCGTGGACCCCGGCGTCTGCGATGAGGATGCCCGCGAAGGCGCGTAACACTGCCCATCCGCGGGCGCGCCGCAGAGTCGCCGTATCCATGGACGACTGGTAGGCGTCATGAAAGCGGTCGGTGGCACCGTCGGGCAGCAGAATCCACGCGGCAGCGAGATCGAAAGCCGGATCGCCGGCGAAGAGGTCGCCGAAGTCGATCACCCCGCAGATCGCGCCATCCGCGGTGAGGACGTTGGCCGGATGCAGATCGCCGTGCAGCCACAGCGCCGGGCCGTCCCAATCCGGTGCGGCGACAGCGTCTTCCCAGACCGCGCGGACGGCGTCAGGATCGGCGATCAGTCCTAACTCGGTGACTGCTGCGAGCTGCTCGGCGAACCTGTCGGAACAACCGGCCAGCGACCCTCCCCGGTCGCGGCCTTCGGGCGCGTGCTCGGGGGCAGGTTGGTGAAGTGCCCTCAGGAAGGCGGCCAGGGTGGTGGCAGCCTTCGCGCCGTGGGTGACGGGAGCTCGGTCGGCAGCCTCGCCCTGCACCCAGGTCGTGACGATCCACGGCCGCCGAAACCGTTCGGAGGGCTCACCGAAGCGCTGCGGAACGGGAACCGGCAGCGGAAGACGCGGAGCGAGGTCAGGCAGCCAGGTGTATTCCTTGCGCAGCAACGCGTCGGCGGACTCTGTCGCCCAAGGCAATCGGACGGCCAGGTCGTCACCGAGCCGCCACAGCTGGTTGTCCCAGCCACGCGCGCCGAGCCGCACAGGGCGGTCGGCTAGGTCGGGGTGCTGGTCACGCAGCAGATCCCGCACCAACTCCGCGGTGATCTCGATCTCGGTGTGCGGCATGCGGCTCAATATGGCCCAATCATCATCTCGCGCTACAGAAGCTCGATTCGACCGGGCTCGGGCAGCGCGTGCGGGCGTTCGTCCGTATACCAGGCGTACTCGATTCCGCTGATCCAGCCGTCCTCGACCCACAGTATGACCTCGCCGATCGGTGATCCGTTGCGGTCGGTGACCCCTCCGCTGGCGAAGATCCCGTCCGGCGAACCGGATGCTCGCACCGCACCGGCCCGCACCGCCAGATCGATGCTGGGTGAACCGATGCCCCAGGTGGCGACGACCTGCGAATACGGCACCTGCGCCCGGTACTCGGAGGCGCCGGGGTCGCCCGACGACAGCAGCTTCATGGCGACACTGGTTTCGAGGTCGGTCAACGTTCGCGGCGGAATCGGTGTACTCATCGGTCTCGCCGCGTCATGAAATGTATGCGGTGCCGATGCCGAAGACACCGTCGATCATTGCTATCGGCGGTGCACTGCGCGAGGAGGTCGGCAGGTCCCCCGACCCGCCGACGCAGCCGATGTAGCGCACGATATCCGTCGAAGCCCTCGGTCTCGGAAGTACTGCTGGCCGCAGAAGCGTACCTACTGCGGTCCTCGATGAACACCGGCGATCGAGCAGGCGGAGTTCAAGGTCGGTCGAACTCGCCGCCCCGCGCGACCGACAGAAACGCATCCCACTCCAAGGGCGTGAACACCAACGCCCCACCGTGAGGATTCTTCGAGTCACGAACCCCCACGCGCCCGCCGTCCAGATGCGCGATCTCGACACAGTCGTTTCCAGCAGCACTACGGGTGCTCTTGAACCAGTGCGCTCCGGATAGATCAACGGACACAGTCGAACTCCTTCGCTACCTGCCGCAGTAGGCGTTTGCTATTCGGCACATCCAAAGCTACTCGCTGGATTACCTCGAATCCAGCTCGGTACCGACGCACGGTGCCGGTGCGCTCCAGGTAGATGTTGCCTGTGTAGCTCTCGACATAGACCACCGGCGGCTCCAGCGGCCGACCCCCTCCGTCACCGGCGAAATCCAGGATCGTGAAGGGACCGGTCGAGACTCCCAGCGGGAAGCCTGCCCCGAAAGGAAGCACCTGCACGCGAACATTCGGCGGCAGACCGGCCAGGTGGCGCAGCTGCGTCGACATCACGCGTGGACTGCCGACGACTCGCCTGGTCACTGCCTCGTCCAGCACGAGCACAGCTGCCAGCGGCGAGAAGTCACGACAGATCAACGCTTGCCTGTTACGCCGCACTCGGACGCGACGCTCGATCTCCTCTGCGGTGTCCATCGGAAAGTAGACACGATCCAGCGCCCGCGCGTAGTCCGGAGTCTGAAACAGTCCGGGCACCATATCGGGGCGATAGACAGTGATATGAGACGCTGCCGCCTCCATCTGCACGTAGGCGTTGAATGTCGGATTCACTTGATCGGGAAACTCGTCCAACCACGACGGCGTCCGCCCCTGTGCAGCGAGCGATTTCAATACCGGCAGCATGTCCACCCGCTGATACAGCCTGCACAGCCGCCGCAGATCTTCCTCCCGGACGACCACGTTCGGCGCACCGGTTTCCAAACGGTGCAGCGTTCCCGCTCCGCGCCCGATGGCCCGCGCCGCCACTTCGATGGACAACCCCGCCTCCTGCCTCATGCCGCGCAGGCAGCGGCCGAGGCTGCGGTGTGGAACGCCTCCCGTCCCGCGGATGTCGGCTTTGAGCTGCCGAATACCGGCGCCCGCATCGCTCTCCCCCATGCTGTTTGCTCCCTTCCGTGGAATATTCACACCCACTGACTGGAATGTTCCGAAAGTCATTGTGGAAGGCGGTCTTTCGCCCCACCGGGGGCTATTGTGCAGGGTCGCTGGAAGGTGTCCAGGGCTTTCGCCACTTTCTGTCGCGAATTCGCGCGGGAATATCCATACGGCCCGCATCCGGTGCTCCACTGACCGCGAGATCGGCGCGGCGTGACTCCCCGTTCGCCGCCACTCGGACAGCGGGAGGACACATGACCAACGCACTACCGCAACGCGTTCCGTTCCCACGGGCTCGCGCCCCCTACAAGGGCGTGCCGCTGCCCGTGCTCGAGCGCTACGCCGACGCGCTGCGGCAGTGGGCCGACACACCCGAACGTCCCGGAGGCGGGGTGCCGACCCCTCCCCCGCCTCCGGTGACCCTCACCGAAGCCCTGTCGTGGACCGAGTGACCCGCCATCGGGCCGTCCGAGCGCGAAGGCCGTGACCGTGCGCCACTACCGCGTCACAGTGCACTGCTGCGGCCCACGCTGGCTCATCCACGTGCCTGCCGTGAACCGCTGGACAGTGACCGGCGACAAGTCGGCGATCCGGTCCACCGCCCGCCAGATGATCGCGGCGACAATCGGATACGGCGACGACTCGCTCGAACTGGACCTCATCGCGGGCAGAGCGCTGCGCGATGCCGAAGAGTTCGCGGTGGGATGCCAGTTGTCGACGCGATGGCACGCACCGACGGGATAGGCGAGCTACTCGCCGCCTTACGCTGGCGCCGGAGCGCAGGCCGAGCCCCACGTGTGCGCATCTTGTCCTTTTCGGCATCAGCAAGCGACGCCTCGAGTCCGACACTCCATTCGACGAGGGAGCCACCCGAAATTCATCGGTGCGGTCGAGGTCGTGTACACGCTCCTGCGGACGCCCTGTACTCGGCATGATGGTGCGATCGGCCAGCGTCGGACGCGCACTACTGCTATTGATCTTCCGAGGTGCCGCGCCGGGCCGGTTCGGTCAGCGCGATCAGCGGCATCATGGTGCGTGCCGCTGGCTCAGGATGCCTCCTAGCCGGGCGGTTACAGGGCGAGCATGGCGGCAGCGACCTGGTCGGCCGCCGCTGGACGCAGAGCGGTACCCATGTCGTCGAGGACGAGCAGTCGCGCCCCCGGGATTTCGGCGGCGAGGACCTCACCGTTGCCGACCGGGAAGAACGGGTCGGCGCGACCGTGCACCACGAGCGTGGGCGCGTCGAGCTCACCGAGCCGCTCCCGCCAGCGCGGGGCGCAGTCGATCCGGGAGAACACCATCCCGAGCTGGTTCGCCTGATGCACCGCGGGATCGCTCGACGGTGTCCGATCCCAGATCCCGGCCGCCGTCGCCCGCGCCTGCTGCGGATCGTCGCCCATCAGCGCGGCGCCCTCGGCGGCGAACGCCGCGACAGCATCTCGGTCGGTCCAGTCCGGCCGTGGGCGGGAGAACAGCGCGCCCATGACCGCGCGGTCGTGGTCGGGCAGGTCCTCGTCGACCGGGCCCGGCGCCACCGGCCGGGTGCCGACGAGAGCCAGTGCGCAGAACATGTCCGGGTGGTCCAAAGCGGCGACCTGAGCGACCATCCCACCGACGCCGACACCACCGAGATGGGCGGTCCCGGCGCCGAGCACCTCGACCAGCGCGACAGCGTCGGCGGCGAGATCCCGCAGGTCGTAGGCCGGGTTCTCCGGGTCGAGGGTCGTCGACGCGCCGGAGTCACGCAGGTCGTAGCGGACCACGCGCCGCCCGCCCGACGCGAGCCGCTCGCCCAGCGCGTCGGGCCAGGACAACATCGTCGTGCCACCGACCAGCAGGACCAGCGGATCGTCCTCGCGACCGAAGCTCTCGATGCCCAGATCCACACCGTTCGCCCGCACCGACGTCATGCCCGACCGAAACGATCCCATGCCTGGACTCCTATCTGTCGGCATCTCCAGAGGTATCGACGACAGGTTCACCCGAAAATCATCGGTGCAGCCGAGATCGCGTCCACACTCTCCCGATCACCCGGAATCGGCATCATCGTGCGTTCAAAATATGATCGGCGCCGCGTTGGAGCTGTCCTTATTCTGCCGCGTCGACACACTGACGCCGAGCTTCGAGGCCAGGTCGGTGAGCGCGTCCCATGCCTTTATCGCGCCGTCCTGCATGTCGTCCCATCCCTCGCGAGAAGCATCGGCGGCACTTCCCCCTTCCAGATGCCGAATACCGCTTGAACCTCACGGTCCACCGCTTCCGATGCTGATTTCAATTGCTGCGCAACGTCATAGGCGTGCCGCCGACCGCCGTCACCGCATCTGGAACGACGTTCGGCGGTTGGTCGTTATGCGCCGCCGACGCAGCTGTGCGGCAAGCCATGTACGTCAGCGCACACCCACCGCTGTCTTCAGCCTGCGGATACCCCGGATCAGCAACGGGTTGTTCCGCAGGCGCGGTGGCGTGCGTTCGGGATCCAACAATTCGTTGTCCGCCAGTGGGCTGTCTTCGTCCTCGACGGTCCCCGGCTCGAACCGCACCAGGGTCCGGCCGTTGCCGCGCAGGGTCTCGACCGTGCGCAGCAGCGACGACGTCTCGGCGAGTGTGGCGTCGAACTTCGCGGGTTCGGCATCGAGATGTTCGCAGATCAGCTGGCGCCGGATACCGAGGATGGTGTCCCGCAGCAGGTCACCTTCCTCGGTGGCGGGGGTGACCTCGACGGCCAGGTCGCATTCGGTGTCGAAGCCCATCGAGCGGTTGTTGAGGTTCGACGATCCCACCCGCAGCAGCCGATCGTCCACCACCAGCACCTTGGCGTGGACGTAGATCGGCGCGCCCGCCTCGGTGACGGGGTAGTAGACACCGAACCGGTTTTCGGTATCGGCCTTCCATAACAGATGGAGTAAGCGGCGGCGAGCCCCATCCATCGCCTGTTGCTCGAGCCAGCCATCGGCGTGACGCGGCAGTACCAGCACGATCTCCGGACCATTCGGCTCACGTAGCCGCGCGGCGATCGCCTCGGCGAGAGTGCGCGAGGCCAGGTACTGGCTCTCGATGTACAACGACCGCGTAGCGCCCGCGATCGCCGCCAGATACAGCGCCTCGACCTCCCTGACTTCGGCGCGGTCGGCGAGCTCGGGGAAGGTGCGCACGATACCGACATCCACAGACCGCATCGTCGGCTCCAACCCGTCCGGCCACAGCGTGTCACCGGCGATCTCGTCGACCGCGGCCAACTGCTGTCCCGTCGCCGCCTTCCACCGGGCCCGGGCCAATTCGCCGATCACCTTCGCCGCGTCGCCGTCAACGGCGGTGGTCGCGTCGTGCCATGGTCCGTACCGGTTGCCGTTCGGCTCGGTTCGGTAGTGGTTGTCGTCCCGATGGTCGCTGGTGTCCCAGCGATCGACGGTCATGTCGATACCACCGCAGAAGGCGAGCGCGTCGTCGATCACCACGATCTTCTGATGGTGCGCTGAACCGATCGGGTGCGCGCCATCGATTTCCAAGTGCAACCGCCGATCGGTCATCCAATTGACGACGAAGATCGGTGTCATCCCACGGCCGATCGCCGCGAACGCGCCGACATTCCACTTCAGCAGGTAGATGTCGAGATCCGGTCGCTGTTTCGGCAGCCAGGACAGGAATTCACCCAGCCGATTCGGCCCTTCGAGAGTCTTCTCCTGCGGCTCGAACTTGATCCGGGTATCGAAGTCCCAGCCGATCAGCACAATGCGTTTACGGGCCTGCAACATGGCGGACTTGGCAAAGCGGAAATAGTCCGCCGCGTCGACAATGCATGCCAGCCGGTCGGCCCGTGCGATCTGCCAGCAGGTTTCGCCGGGTATGAGGATTTGTCGCTCGTCGCTCATGGGTAGTCAGTTCTCTCGTCCAGCCGGACACCCGCACCGCAGGTGACCGATCCACAGTACTGCGCGGTCGCTCGCCTTCTCGGTGAGCATCGTCACCGCGATCCCGTTCCGCCCTGCTGGTCCGCGACTTCGAATAGCGAATGTTCGGGAAGACCTCCTGACTCCCTTGGGCTGGGATGCCGGGGTCCAGGACTGCCTGCAGCGACTCGTCCGTTCCGTGCCCCGCCAACTGGACCCGGATACGCGAATGAGGGTGGTCGCCTCCGAAGGCGAGGGGGGCGACAAGGAGGCGGCCGACTCGACCGGCGACTTCGTGCGGCACCTGCCGACGTTCATCGCCGACGTGTGGCCACCCCTGTTGGATCTCACCTTTCAGTTTCTGGGCAGCCAGGAAGCGCGCTCACCAGACCGGCCTCGGGCACCGTGGACCCGTTGGGGTCGTAGGCATCGTCCAGGGGATTGTGATTAATTGGCGGAGGTGCCGAAAACATATTCGTGCCAGAACTTTTGAGGGTCGCGGAACCAAGGGCCGATTTGACTGTTATCGAGCTGGCGAAGTTGAGCCAAGTCGATCCGGTACCGGTCGAAGATGGCCAGGAGCTCTCGCAGGGACTCGTCGTCTACTGGGGTCTCGACGACGATCTCCAACGTGCTGACCCGCCCACCGTACGAGCGGACCGAGGGGATCCTGTCCAGCCACTCGAAGAACGCCGCCTCATCACCGCGCGAGTAGTACCAGACGTCGGTCGCTTCCAACACCACCGTCGACCCGTCGCCCATCCGCTTCCTGTTCCTGGTCCAACGTTTCGTAACCGCCGTTGGGGATTCACATCCCAATGCGGGCCGCCGTGTGCAGCACCGCCCTCCCGGTCGGCACCCGCACATTTCCATCGTCATGCTCCCAGCCGTAGCCGCGACCGCTGAGATCGGGCCGCCCCGCAGTCATCGCCTTCGGGCAACTCCAGTGCTATGGGCGAGCTCGAAAGAGGTCCTGTGCGCGAACAACTGACCTAGCTCGACGTACCGAAGACGGATGCGTACCAGTAACTTCCTGGCCTTCGGAACCATTCCCCGATTCGCTCCGTGTCGAACACTCGCAACTGCGACATGTCGACGTGGTATCGATGGAACAGGGATACGAGTTCGTATACGGATTCGTCATCGGCTGTGGCATCGACCTTGATGTAGAGGGTTCGCAGCTCACCTTCGTATGACCGCACGGCAGGAATCTTGTCGAGCCACTCGAAAAAAGCCGCTTCATCGAACGGCGACCCGTATCTTACGCCGGTTGCCTCCAGCGCGATCTCAGTGTCGCTCATCGCCGTTTGCCTCCTGGATAAACGTTGTCATAATCCTTGCCGTCTTTCCCTTGCACATCCCAGTGGGGTCCACCATGGGCGAGAGGACCCTGCCCGGTCGGCACCCACACATTTCCATCGGCATCTTCCCAGCCGAAGCGAGGCCCCTTGGGACTCGGATTCGGTACCCACCGGTCACCACCTTTGGGCGGCACGAATCCTTCCGCCTCGCCAGGCCGGCCAGGCGCTTTGGAACCGTCGGGATCGTAGGCATTGGCCGGGGGCTTGTAGTTGGCGTTGAAGGTCGAGTCGCCGGCGATGGACAGGATGGTCAGGCCGGTGATGGTGGCGAGTGCTCCTACCGCGAGTGCCGCGGTGCTGAACTTGATCCCGGCCAGTGCTGTGAAGAACGACCCGACGGCGCCGGCGATGGCGTTCGCGGCGGTGTCCAGGGCGGGGCCCTCCACTGTGGCCGCGCGCGGGTTGCGGATTGCGACGGCGGTTACGGCGATGACGACCGACGCGACGACGAGCGTTGCCGCCACCTGCGTATTGATGTCCGCGCGAACTGCGACGACAGCGGCGTGGTGGCTGGTTGTCGATTTCGCCAGATCATCGGCGACCAGCTTGATATCGTCCGCGTTCTTCGCCAGTGTTTCGAGATGGCCGGTCAGGTTCGGAATGTCGGGTGCATCGAACTTGCCGAGTCCGGCGGCGACGACTCGCAGCCGGGGTCCGGCGGCGTAGATCGTGTTGTTGTCGGCAAAGGCCTTCCACGCCGTGGCCGCGCGCTCGAGCTTGTCGGTATCGCCATCGGGGACCTTGTCACCCGCGAGCTTGGCGACGACCTTGTCATACAGTTCCGGAAACTCGGTCTCCAGTCCGGGACCGTTGTTCCGCGACGACGCCACGCCGAGGACAACGTCTGCGCCGTAGGGTAATTCGGAGGGAATGGTGCGCGGGCACGATGGACCGGTCCCCTTGTTCGGGTCGCGGTTTGCCGCGTAGTTCGAGCATTCCCAGTTGTAGCCCGACGCGATCAGGATGTCACCGAAATGCTGCAGCGCCCTGGCGAAGTTAGTGGCCGCGGTGGTGAATGCACCCGCGCGCTCGTCGTAGGCTCCGGACCATGCCTTCGCGGCCTGGCAACTACCGGCCATCCCACTTGTTTCGAGCAGCGTCGTCTGCAGTGGGTTGTACGCGGACTGGAACTCCCTTGACAGCTTGTAGCACTCCTCCGCGGCTGTGTAATAGGACTGCGGCGCAACAACAGCCACGTCATCCGCCCGTCATGCGCAGGTTCACGGCCGCCGCGTCCGAGTAGGACGCATGTGCCGTCTGGCCGGCCTGTTCCATCTCAGCCAGTCCGTCGAGCAACTCACGTGCCGCGGCCACCCAAACCTGATACTCCTCGGCATAGGCCGCCGCAGCCGCGCCCGTCCACTGCCCGCTCTGCATGAGCCCCTGGACGGTGCGATCCAATTGATCGAGATGGTCGGCGAAGAACTCCTTGAAGCCGCGGGCGCGGGCGGTCACCTGATCGATGTGATCGAGATCGAACGCGAATTCAGAGCCCATGCCGTCAGTCCAACTGCAGCGAGCTGATCGTCGCCGCGTTGGCGGTGTCCTGATCCTGGAGCGTCGACACACTGACGCCGAGCTTCGAGGCCAGATCGGTGAGCGCGTCCCATGCCTTCATTGCGCCGTCCTGCATGTCATCCCACCCCTCGCGATAAGCATCGGCGGCACTCCCCTTCCAGGTATCGAACAACGCCTGAACCTCACGGTCCAATGCCATCGATCCCGACTTCAGCTGCTGCGCCATGTCACGGGCATGCCTGCCCACGGCCGCGACCGCATCGGGAACGACGTTCAGCGGTTGGTCGTTTGTCGCCATGGTTCTCTCCTCCCCGGCCCCCAGACCATCGCCCCGACCTTACCCGCTCTTCGCGGCGCCGATCACTCCTTGGACTGTTGAACTGCCGCTACCAACGCAGCATCGAGCCCGTGTATCGCACTGGTGACGAGAGCACCACGTTCAAGGAACGTGCAAATCTGACTCGCAGGTACGACCTCCGGGTGGCCGAGGGTTGCACGCTGAGATCACAACCGGCCGGACCAGCCGCTGAAGTTGTCGGAACACGCGTCGGTGCGCGCCTCGCCAAACTGCGCGCGGCGCGACAACAGGCTGCGGGATTGTCAGGCTGGCAGCGACCTTGCCGCGGACCGGTGTTGAGTCGCTGGCCGCTCGCCGAAGTTCATTGTGCTCGTGTGAAGTTGGCCGATGAGCAGGTCTGCGGCGGGATTCGCCGCGGCCCGCCGCTGGGGTAGGGTCGTCTTCGCGCCCGTCGGCTCTCGCTACTGTGCGCAGATCCACCTTGCCGCCGCCGGCGGCGCTGTCCGGGCGGTCGACCTCACCGAGCAATGGCCTGATCAGCGCGATCGGCCCCAGCTAGAGAGGTTTGCCTATGTCGGGTGCTCAAGCGAGCCCGTTTCTGGTGGTACCTGCGACGGTGTCCGACGCCGGCAAGTACGTGCAGGACACCGCGACCGCGCTGCGGAACGGAGTCCGCATGGCGGACACCGAAGTACAGGCCCTCATGACCACCTGGAAGGGCACCGCTGCCCGCGCGTACCTCGCAGGCTGGGAGGAAACGAAGAAGGGCGCACTGGACGTTCTGGACGCCCTCGCAGCCATGGCCGAGCTACTCGGTGTGGCCGCGGTCGGCTACAGCGATATAGACGACCGCCGCGCCGCGGACACAGCCCACGTCACCAGCTCGTTGAATCTGCCCTGACCTGCTGACATTTGATCAAGGGATCCGCTACGTGACTACTGATGATGGAAGCTACCGAGTCGACATCCACCTCGACCATTTGGACCCGGTGACCGCCCGCGTATCGGGATTGCTCGGCTTCGCCCAGGCCTCCTTCTCCGGGCTGATCACCGCCGCACATCAGCAATGGAGCGGGGCCGCATCCCAGCGGCACCAGGACGCGCATCGGGAATCGATGCCAACCGCCAGCGAAGTCGAAGACGGGATCGCGAGGCGCCTGTCATGACCACTGGAGACACCGCCGACGGTTACAACGTCGACCTGGAACACCTCGACAATGTGACCGTTCGAATCGGTGGGCTGGTCGGCTTCGTCACCGACTCTCTCGCCGGCCTGGACGCACGCATTGCCGCAGCGCATCTGACCTGGGGCGGGGAGGCTGCCACCGCGCACGCCACCGCGCACCGGGAATGGGCGCAGGCCGCCACCGAGGTCCGTGAGGGTATCGACACGATGCGCTCGGCCGCCGCGACCGCGCACAGCGCCTATACCGCCGCTCTGACCACCAATCTCGGCATCCTCGGGCGGTAGGCGTGACGACGGCACTCGTGATCCGGCCCGCGGTCTACTACGACGCCGCGACCGCCCTCAATACCGCCGCGGCCAACCTCTACCGCGAGGTGGACAACCGGTGGTCTCTGCTGGCCGCCGGCGAGCACATGGCCGGCACCTACGACGAGGCCACCAAGTGGGCGGAAAGCTACGACCAGCACGCTTACGAGGCCCTGCGCCTGGTCTCGGCGACCGCGCAGGGCATGGACGCCTACGCGACGGTTCTACGCACTCTGGGCCACAACCACGAGACTGCCGAGTACAACGCGACTCACGGCGACGCCGGTGCCCCGCCCGCAGCGCCGCCGACCCCGCCCCCGGCGGTCTATTCCTGCCGGGTGCCCCTGCCATCCGCCGGCGGGCCGACCAACGGCCTGGACGAGGCACTGAAGATCGCCGAGAAGGTGGGCATCGTCGTGCCGAACGGCGACACCGCCAAGCTCGGCTCGGTCGCCGATGCGTGGACGCAACTGCAAACCATGGAAGCGGTCGCGGATCTCGCCGCGGAAGTGCAGCGTGTGGCCGGTCTTTTCGCCGAGATCCAAACCCCGGAATGCGACTACATCGAGGCCGATCTCGGTAAATTGAAAGCGGCCGCGGAGTCGATTCCTGCTGTGTTCGGCACCCTGGCGACCGCGTGTCGTGACCATTCCACCGCGCTCGGCGACCTGCGCGAGAAACTGAAAATCCAGCTCGAGGACCTGGCGAAAGAACTCGCCAAGGAACTCGCGATCACCGCCGCTATCGGTATTGCGACGTCGTTCGTCACCTTCGGTATCGGTGCCGCAGTGGCTTCCGCGAAAGCGGTGGAGATCGCAGCCCGGTTCGCACGACCGATCCGTGCGATCATCGATGTGTGGAAAGGGTCGAAAAAGCTAGAAAACGGAATCAAAATAGAGCAGGACATCGCGAAGCATTCCGACGAACTGCGTGACCTGGAAAAGCTCGGTCAGCGCACCACGGGCAAGGACTGGATGACCGGTGGGATGTCCACCGAGGAACGATGGATGCTTACCCGCGGCCCTAGCCGGGACCTGATTCGCGGGCTGCGTGAGGGGAACCTCACCGCAGATCAGCAGGCGGAAGCTCTTCGGATCAACGCCGCGCTGGACAAGTTACCCCCGTATCAGGGGACGGTGACCCGGCATATTGACATGACGCCCCAGGAACTCGCCCGCTTCCAGCCCGGCGAAACGGGACCGGTGAACGGGTTCATGAACAGTTCCAGCCGCGCCGGTAACGAACTCATGGCCAACACCACGAACACCGAATTCCGGATAGTGAGCAAGACTGGACGGCAGGTCCACGACTACGGAGGGACTCCCGACGAAGTCATGTTCAAAACAGGGACCGAGTTCTTCTGCAAGAGCAAAGTGCCCGATCCGAAAACGGGTCGCATTATTATCACACTGGTCGAACCATAGGAGACATACCATGCCTGAACCGGACTCGGAAAAAGTCGGTCGCTTCACTTTCTACAGTCGAGAGGAATCGGAAGCACGAGGCTTGATCCCTTCTGACGAAGAACTCGCGCGCGCCGACGAACTACTCGCCGCATTCGAGGAGAAACGCCGCAATGCCCCGCCCGAACCTGCACGGTCCCCCTCGCTGGGCCTGGGGGAACGTTGGGGAGTCGACAGCTTGATCGGCACCGAATTCGAAGGCTGGACCCGCGACGCGAACGGCCAGTGGTACGACAAGGACGGCCACCCCACCAGCCACGACCGCGACGCCCATCCCGGCAACTGAGCCGCAATCAGCGCCGAGCGCAGAATGGTGAGCCGTTCGGCCCGCCGTTCAGTCTGGCGAACCGACGGTCGAGTTGATCTACCTCAGCCTGGCAGCGCCGCCGCCAGTTCGGCGCACAGCGCGTCGAGTTCGGATGCGGGGATCCGAGGTGCGTCCGGAGAATCGGCGTTGTGCCACGGCACATCTCGCGCGGTGTCGGATGGGCGGGTGAAGACGTGCTGGTGGACGTGGGCCACGCTCAGGCCGGCGACGAAGGTGAAGACGTGGGCGGGTTCGAGGACCCGGCGCAGGGCGCCGATCGACGAGCGGACAGAGCGGGCAAGCGCTACTGTCTCGGCGTCGTCGAGCAGGTCGAGGGCCGCGACGTGGCGGCGAGGCTCGACGAACAGGTACCCCGGCCGCGCCCATTCGCCGTGGGCGGGCCGGTGGGTCACCAGCACGAGTTCATCGGCATGGATCACCGGGCTCACCAGCGGTCCGCTCCCACGGTGTTTGTCGCAGATCATGCACCCCCACATACGGATCACAGTACCGCTGCTGCGGCAGCGAGCCCCCGAGCTGGAGAGATCGCAAAGGCATCACCCTGATTCAGAGCCAGTTCTCGTACGGGAATCAAGCGCCCCCGACTCCGGCTCAGGATCCGATCCGACCAGCTGATTCGGTCCGGGGAGACCGTGCCGTCGAGTGCTCACAGTTCGCCCGATGAGCATCCGCCCCGACCCGACTCCCGTGGTTACCCCCAATACTCGCCCCGCTTCTTGCGCTCTTCCACTTCGGCCAGGTACTCGGCTTCCTGGGGGGTGCCTAATTTGTCTTCGTCTCCGAACCGGTCGCGCAAGTGGATTCGCTCGTTTTCCGGTACGGCGTCGCGGCGTGCGTTGAATGCCGCGAATCCCGCTTTGATCTTCGCCAGTTCCTCGTCTGAAATATTGTCCTCATACGGGTATTCGCCGGGTGCGTAAAAAATCTTCCCGTTGACCTCTTTCGGCATCGTCCTTCTTTGTCCTTTCTAGGGCCGGGGCAGTTTCGGGCGGTTACGGATTCCAGGTGCGCGAGATCGACGCGATACTCGGTCACGGGTTCTCCCAGCGGTTTCGGTTTGATCGCGGTCAGATCGGGGGCAAGCTCAACGAGCTGTACTGGTTCGCGGCCTCCGTATCGGCGGCCGCGCTGCGGTCGACCACCACGCCCAGCAAGTCGGCCATGTCAGCCAGCGCTTCGAACACCTCGAGTGCGGCACTATGGGTCTCGTCCCAGGCGCCCGCGTATGCGCTGGCCGCCGCGCCGCGCCAGCTCGACATGAGCCCGTCGACTTCGGCGCTGGCCGAACGCAACCCGCTGATGAGGGCCTGCGCGGTCTGTTGCACATAGCGCCCTGCATCGGAGACGGTTTCAGGAACCACGGTGAACGTGGTTGTGGCAGACGGGTCGTACGTCAACTGCTATGCCCTCTCATCCCCCCACAGGATGGTTTCGAATGGTTGGACGCACCGGATAGTCATTCGGTTCCATCCAAAACTCAAACTCTCACACTGGATCTTCCGACCCAAAACCGAGTGTGATGGGCGAGCCTCGCCCGACGGGCGGACCGCGCGGGGGCGGCTCCGGGATCCGCAGGTCGAAGCAAGGGCCGACGATCGAGTGCCCGAGAACATCCCAGTTTCGTAACACTCCATGGGCTCATCGAGGGCTTCAGGTCGGTCAGCGGCGACCTGTGCGATGTCGGCACGGAACGCAGATCTCGGCATAACCGACCTTGTCGGCACGCAAGGTGTAGATCTGAGTGTTCGATGTAGTCGACACCACGGCAGGCTCCTCGGTCCGAGTGGTGGCCCAAGCCCTCCAACCGAGGGAAGGCGCCGCGGCGATGGTCGGCCTTTATAGTTCACACCGCGGCCGGCCATCAAGGGCGATGACGGTTGGCTGGTGATCAGATGGTTTCCAGGTGAGGACTCGGCGTGAACATATTGAGTCAACGTTGTCGAACACTCAACTATGCCGTAACCACTCCCAGTTCCGCCGCGATGCCGCTCGAGCCCGACATACCCGGGGTGACACACGAATTCGGCGAGTGCCTGCTTCTTCTCATCGGTGTCGAGTGCGGAGACTCGACGTTCGCCCGTGCCGCAGCCAAAGCGATCCGCCGTATCGCGCGCAAGACCGACACTACCTGGATCGTCATCAATGGCTTCTCGCATCTCACCCGGCCCGGTCACGAATGCGACACCACGACGGCGAGAACCGTGCTCGCCCGGATCGCCGAACACCTGCGCGATCACGACTTCGCCGTGCACATGATGCCATTCGGCTGGAACAAGACCTGGCGCATGGAAGTACGCGACGGCGAGTGGGAGCAACGGATGACCCGCTTCCCGCCGATTCATGCCGACCGCAACGATCGCGCCCGGCTCGAAGGCGTGAGAGCTGAACGCTCGAGCTCCGAGCCCCGCGCGTTGACGAGCCCGTGACCGCCGGGAAGTAGCGGGCGCGCGAAGCGCATTTCCGCCGCCCGCAATGGCTATCCCGGTGATGATCGTGGGAGAACTGCTGAATTTGCAGCATGCCGCCCGCAATGCACCGGCCCTGGAAGGCGGCGATGGACGGTCTCGGCACGTTGCGCCAGCGCAGCGAATACTCCAGGTAGCGGCGCGACTCCAGCCCGTAGATGCGGTCGAGGGTGATCTTGCTGGGATCCGGCCACGATTTGTCCTTCAGATCGTGCCCCGCGGAGAAGTGCTTACCCGCACCGCGCAGCACGATGACCGCGACCTCGTCGTCCTCGGCGGCACGCACCCAGGCGGCGTCGAGTACGCCACTCGGTTGCGAGAATATTATTCTCGCATCAGGAAATGATAGTCTCACAACTGGGCGGACACGGCGCCTCGAGAACCCGATGACACACCGTTCTCCCGTACAGTGCATTCATGTTCTCTGCATATGACCGAGGACCGAGGCGCCCGTGACCAGCCCGAGCGAGAAACCGGCCTGGAAGCAGCGCGCCGTCGAGCGCTCCCTTCGCACCGCGAAGTTGCGCGCCGAGGAGCGCGTGCAGCGGTTCCTGGACGCCGCCCAGGCGATCATCACCGAGAAGGGCAGCACGGACTTCACGGTGCAGGAGGTGGTGGACCGCTCACGGCAGTCCCTGCGCAGCTTCTACCTGCAGTTCGACGGCAAACACGAACTGCTGCTCGCCCTCTTCGAGGACGCCCTGAGCCGCACGTCCGACCAGCTGCGCGCCGCCGCCGACGGCCAGACCGACCCGCTGGACAAACTCCAGGTGGCCGTCGAGCTGCTGTTCGAGCTGTGCCGGCCGGATCCGTCGGCGCAACGCCCACTGTTCACCGATTTCGCACCGCAACTGCTGATCTCGCATCCTGATCACGTGAAGGTCGCGCACGCGCCGATGCTGGCACTGTTCACCGAACTGATGGACCTGGCCAAGGACGCGGGCCAACTGCGCCCGGAGGTCGATTCGCGCCGGACGGCGGCCATGGTCATGCAGACCGTCATGTTCACCGCGCAATCCGCGGGAGCGTCCGACGACGAGACGCAGCATCCGATCACCGCGTCCGAAGTATGGAACTTCTGCGCCCACGGTTTCGCTCGCGCCTGAGAGCTCCATGCTCTCAGTAGAGAGCTTAACTTACACCCGGGTGCATGCCCGATCTTCGAAACCGAACCCGGAATCCGCTACGTGCACACCGACGCCACCGAAGAGGACTCTGTGCTCGCCGCCGTCGCCGAAGCGGAATCGCTCGGGGCCCCTGCGCATCTCGGTCGACACCCACGGAGGAGGCCCTACTGGGGCGCGCAGGTGCCGTTCCCCGAGCGCATGGGCCGTTCCGAGGAGTACGCCGAGCTGGCCGCCGCCATCATCGACAACGACTACCCCACGGCGAAGTCATCCGCCTCGACGCCGCCTTGCGCTTCCCGCCGAAGTAGCCCGCTGCGCGGCGAGCGAGCCCGACTGCCTCCGTTACAGCCACGCGGCATCGCCCGGGTCGTCCGGCGCGGACGCGACACCGACCGCCCGCCGCGCCGGGGAACGATTTCGCTGGTTCTACACTGACCCCGCTCGGTGAGTGACGTTTAAGCTGGAATCGGACGGCCTATGCCCTGGCAGTAGGGAGCGGATGAACATCGCCAAAGCGCCTCAGCCGGAATACCGGCGGGCCTGCTTCGCCGATCTGGACGACATCGCGGCCATCGAGGCCGAGGTGTTCGCCGAGCCGTACCTGTATCTGATGCTGCGCCAACTGTTCGACCTGCACGGATCCGAATGGCTGGTCGTGGAGGTGGACGGCACGGTGATCGGTTACGCGCTGACCCTGGAGAAGAAGGGCCGGGCGTTGCTGTTCACCTTCGCGGTGGCCAAGAGGCACCAGGGCGGAGGGTACGGGCGTGGCCTGCTGAGCCGCACACTGCAGACGTGCCGGAAAGTGGGAGCCGAAGTGGTGTACCTGACCGTGCGGCCGGACAATCAGCACGCGAGCAACCTGTTCAAACGAGCGGGCTTCGAGTTCGTCGAGCACGACGACCGGTATTTCGGCCCTGGCGAGCCCCGCGACGTTTTCGAATACCGGCTGAAAGGCCGACCGCTAGACTCGTGACATGGGGGAGATCTCGCCCTTCGTCGCATCCGTCTCGACCCGGATCACAAGGCGCGCCGACGAATACACCGCCGAACTCGATCGGGGTGAGCGCTCCGAGCAGATCGAACTGGAGCGGTTCGCAGCGCACGCCGAGGCTATTCTGGCCGACTACGACCCGCCCAGCACGCGGCGGCGCTCCGATTCCCTGGTGTTCCGGCATCTGTACGCCGCCGCACGGCAACCGATACCCGACGAGGCCGGCTGGCGGGTGCCGAGCGCGATCCCGGCGGCGCTGCTGGCCGCGGAACTCGAATTCCGCGGCCCATTGCGGCTGAGCAGTCGACAGAACACCATGCTGGCCGAGGTGTACGAGCAGTTGGGCGCTCAGCTCTCCGCGGCGCGTCTGCCCGGTCACGCCGCCCTCGCCTATCGCAGAGGCGCCGCGCTGTACCGGATGAACGAGGACGACGAAGCGCAGGACCGCTGCGGTCTGCGCTTGGCGCGGGCGCGCACGCTCGCGCTGCCGCCGGGCTGGCGGCGGTGGACCGGACAACTGTCGTATGTGCTGTGCGGCTACGGGTACCGGCCGTTCTGGCTGCTCGGCTGGGTCGCGGTGCAGCTGGTGCTGTTCACCGTCGCCGCTTTGGCCCTGAACGGCAATCCCTCGCCCGCCGCCACCGTCTATACCTGCGTGACCAGCTTCATCAATCCCCTGGGCCCCGGTGACACCGAGGATCTGCGCCCGATCGCCCGGCCGTTGTTCGCCGTGGAAGCGTGGATGGGCACGGTGTCGATGTCGGTGTTCTTCGCGCTGCTGGTGCGCAAGTGGTTCCGGATGTAGCGCGACGCGGCGCTACCATTCGGCGTCGAAAGCCTTGTGCCGCAGCGCGTCCAGCGTCGCGATGGCGATACGGTTCTGCAACCGCGCGACGAGGGCGTTCCACTGGCGAGACAACCCGGGATCCGTCTGCAACTTCTGCCACAACGTCCGCATCGATGCCGGAGTGTGCGCTCCCGGCATCCACAGTCCGGTGAGATCCTCCAGCACGGGGGCGAGGATGTCGGTGCGTTCGCGACTGTGCGAGGGGAAGCGGTCGGCCTCGGCCAGCGCGTCGGTGACGACGGTCAGCAGCCAGTCGTGCGCGGCCAGGTCCTCGCAGAACCGCTGCGCCTCATGCAGATCGGCCTCGTTGCGCACCCGCATCCGGACGGTGCGCACGGTGGCGTCGTCCAGGTGCAGCTTGGCGGTGGGGCCCGCACCGCCCCCGATCCAGGCAACCCAGCGCAACCGGGTGGCGCCGGTCCGCACCGGCGGCTTCTGGTCCAGCCTGGTGTCGGCGCGCAGGCGAGCCAGCAGCCGCTCGCTGATCGAAGCCAGGTCCAACGTCTCGGAGCAGACCGGACCGGTGAGATAACCCTCGGCCAAAGCCTCAGCGCTGCCGCTTCTTTCGGGCAGGCGGCTGATGACCTCGGTCACGCCCTTGCGGCTGAGGTAGTGCGACCACGTCTGCCTGCGCCGGTTGGCCGCGCGGACCACCTGGGTGCGCGCGCTGGACTGCAGCACGCGGCCGCCGGACAGGACCGCGCTGGTCGCCACGGTCCCGACGATGTGGGCGGTCTGCTCGCCCACGGCCAGATCGCAATCGACGCCGACCGCGGTGGTCGGCGACACCGCCAGCGTGCCCGGCCGCTCCCGCCAGCGCACCGTGCAGCCCGGCATGAGCGCCAGCAGATCGCAGGCCTCGGGTCCGGTCAGCGCGGTCGCCGACGGCAGCAGGCAGGTGCGTACTTCACCGAGCACGACCAAAGGCGTGGTCGAGGCCATGTCAGGCTCCGTCGAGCAGCAGGTGCGAGAGCCGTTCGCTGACCGCGCGCGGCACCGGCACCGGTGGCACCTCTCCGCCGCCACGGACGATGGTCTGTTCGACCACGTCGTCGTCGAGATCGAGATGGTCGAGCACCAGCCGCACCGCGTGCTCGATGCCGATGTACCGCTTGGGCAGCATCGACAAGGTCTTGTAAGCGGCGAACGGCGCGGCGGACGGATTGAGCCGCACCACCGGCGGAATGTCGTGCCAGCGGCGCGGCGCGAGATCCTCGCGGCGCCATGGTTGCGGATCCACCACGGCGGCGCCGTGGTAGCGCAGCATGCCCAGCCGCAGCAGATGCCAGACCGCGGCCAGGAACGGGCACGACCAGCGCGTCACCGCCACCCCGTCGACGACGTGCTTGCTCCACAGTTCCACGTCCAGGAAGATCGAATGCTCGCGGCGGCCGAACTCCTCCGGCGGCTGATAGATCCGCTGCCGCATGGCCTGGCCGCGTTCGTCCTCGGAGGACCGCCGCCCGTTGCACAGCCAGCCCGATTCCGCGGTCGGCGGCCTGCGGCCCGTGCTCGGCGGCGCGGGCTCGGCGACGATGCGCGCGGCCACCATCTCCGCCACGGGAATCGGCTCACCGAACGCCACACCGTCGACGAACCTCGAGGCCCGCCAGCAGGCGGACTCCCGGGCCAGATAGTCGATGACCAACCCGGCTTCGTCCGCGGCGCCCAGCAGCTTGGTGAGGATGGCGGCGGGGTCGGTGTCGGGCTGGAAGTAGTCGTCGATCAGGTAGCAGGTGCTGACCCGGGCGTTCGGTCCGAACTGCACCTTGGCCGACTCGGTGAAGGCAGATACCAGCGGGACGATGCGGCGGAACTCCGCGCCGACCCGTTCGATGTCGGAACTGATGTCGTTGAGATAGAAATGCCCGACCTCGATCGACAAGTGCGACAACGGGACCTGAGCGATTCGCGGCTGTTCCGTGGCCTCGCTGTAGCCCTGTGTTTCCCCCATCTACAGCCTCTCCCAGGTCGCGTTGTCGACCAGTCGTCGAGCGAGCTCGGCATAGGCCTGCGCGGTCTGCTCGTTGGCGATCTGGGCGTTGACGTCGGCGTCGAGAATGAGCTGCTCGCGCCGTTGCAGCACCGGCTCGATCGGGGTCGAGCCGAGCACCGCCGTCGTGCCGAGCCGTTTGGCGGTGGCCAGCCGCCGCAGCGCGGTGTCCTGCTCTTGCAGCCACGCCGCCTGCGCCGGGCGCTGGGCGACACCGTCCCAGTTCGCGTCGGGCACCGCGGTGCGCACGTAACGCACCGACCCGAGCAACTCCTCCGGGTCGTGGCCGCACTCGGCTCCGGCCTTCAGCAATCCGTGCGAGCCGTACACCAGGCCGGCGGCGGCCAGGATGTGCTGGCGCGTCCAGCGGTGGAAGATCAACCATCGAGCGGTCAGCCCGCGCAGTTGCGGTAAGGCGGTCGCCTGCAACACGATCTGCAGCGCCGCGGAACGGCCCGCGCTCAGATCCACGAACACCACCCGGAACTCGTGATCCAGCGCGACCAGCAGTTCCGCGCAGCGCTCGACCACCGCGTCGTCGTCGGTGAGGAATTCGGCGCCGCCCTCGTCTCCCGGCAGCAGCACCAGCCGCCCCGAGTTGGGGCCGATCCGGCGCAGTTCCGGCCGATCGGTCGCCGCGCCCACGTCGACGCGGGCGACGGTTCCGCTCTCGCCGAGCAGGTAGGAATGCACGCCGCCGCTGGGCACGCCGCGTTCGGCCGCGCCGATCTCGAACAGCGCACCGGCCGTGGGCGAGCCGAGGTCGAAGTCGGCGTAGACGACGTTGAGGCCGGAACGGCACAGCCGGTAGGCGATGTTGCAACTGGTCACCGACCGTCCGGTGCCGCCCTTGTCGGAGGTGGAGAACACCAGCACGATGCCGCCCCTACCGTGTCGCGTCCCGGCGGGCGTAGGCCAGTTCGTCGAGCTGGACCAACGCCTGGGTGGCCAGGCTGTAGGCGGTGCCGGGGCGTTCGCGCAGCACGCGGCGGGCCCGGTCCAGCGACTGCCGGATCCGGTTGATCGCCGCCTGTTTCGGCGAGCGATCCTGGCCCTCGACCTCCAGTTCCTCTTGATTGAGCAGATGCTCGGCCTCGCTGAGCAGGTCCACCGCGCGGGCGACCATCGCCTGCGGAGCCAGCGGCGGTTGCTCGAAGGTGCTGTACGCGATGACCAGGCACTCCATCATTCGCTCCGTGACGAACCAGGACGGCCCTTCCGTCCGTATGTCGCCCGTGCCGACCAGCCTGCCGATGTCGTCCCACAAACCGACCACCGAGCCGTTCCGCAGCACCCGCCGGTCGAGGTGATCCATCGCCGCCTCGGCGAGTTCCATCAACCGATCGCGGGTGTCCACGTCGGTGCGCAGGCGTGCGGCATCCAGGCAGCGTTTGAGCAGCAAGGTCGCGAAATCCGGGACGTACCAGATCAATCGGGATCCGTCGGCGACGTCCTCGCTGCCGGCCAGGTTCAGTCGCACACCCGGGAAGTGCAATGGCGCGGCCGGATCATCGACCGTGAACCGGCTGGTGATGCGCCCCCGGCGGGCAAGCTGATCGAGCACCGACACTGTGCGCGCCAGATCCTCGGTGCTCTCCCGGTAGACCAGGTCCTGGATGAGTACGGCGGCGACCACGAGACTGAAGTACTCCGATTCCTCGCCGTCGGAGGTACGCCACGGGATGTCCTCCAGCGGCCAGCGGCCACTGTCGAAGCGGGCGACCCTCGACCAGTAGTTGCGGGTCAGCTCGAAGCGCAACTGCAGCGCGTCGGCGAGCGTGCGCTGCTCGTCGGTCAGCAGATCGAGTTCCCGGATGCGCTGCGACGACAGGTCGCTGATGCCGTCCAGCGCGACGGCCGTGAAGTACAGGTAGGGACGGGATTCGGCGTGCCCGGGCGTGCTGCTGACCCGGCCCGGCACGAGGTCGATGGGTTCGGCGCTGCGCACGATGCCCCAGCTCCATCCGCATTCGAACAGCCGCCCGTCGTCGGCGATATCGATCTCGGTGGTCTGGCTGAGCCTGACCTCGTTGGCCGCCTGCACCCGCAGGCGTTCCAGCTGTGTCGACAGCCGTTCGATGACCTCGTCGGACGGCGTACGGGACTGATTGAGCATGTAGACGATCGATTGACCGTATTCGGTCTTCGGCTCCGGTGTGTGGATGACGAAACTGCGGACCAGGCCAGCCATCGCCGCGGTGAGCCGCACGCTGACCTGTTCGATCACCATGGGGATCCGCTCGCGCAGCTGGCGAGCCTCCAGCCGGACCTCACCGCTGACGAAGCGCATGAATCCGCGCAGGAATCGCAGCGCCGCGATGCACAGACTCAACGACATCGAGTACGAGTCGACGACCTCCACCGCCTGCTGACCCGGGGTGAGCGGAGTGTCGTCGCCCGAGCGCAAGTAGGAGCCGCTGGCGAAGACCGGTTCGCCGTCGGGTCCGGTGTAGCGGCGCAGATAGTCCTCCACCAAGTCGACCAGGACGCCGCCGATGCGGGTCTCCTCGCCGAACGGGGCGAGCGCGGACCGGACGTCGGGACTCATGTCGTTCGGCTGGTCCAGCGCGAACGCCGCGATCTCGGTAGCCGGATACAGCAGGCAGAGCAGTTGTTCGGCGTCGCTGATCGAGTTGGCGCCGTCGCGCCCGCCCCACGTCCACGTTCCGTTCCGATAGGAGTAGGCCAGCACCGCTCGCCACAGCTCGAGCAACTGCTGCCTCGGCCGAATCCTCATCTTTCTCGGACCTCGCCCCCGCATTCGACCGGCGGCGCCGGACGTCGTTACCTAGAGTGTGCCCCGCGAATGTTCACTTAGCCAAGCACCCTTTCCAGGACCGCCGGTTGCCGCGAGATATCCTGCGGTGCATCTGGTTCCGCGCAATCTTCGCGCGTCCGACGGGCTATTGCACGGCTACTGTTCCGGCGTCGCTGCCCGCGACCGGCGACGCGGTGTCAGCCCCGGCCCGCGGTGAGTTTGCTGATCACCGCGTGGAAGTCCGCGGTCTGGAAGGAGAGATCCTCCGCGGTCGTCGCGTAATCCAGGGCGGCCGGCACCGCCCTGACGTCCACCGGTCGTGACCGCATCGAGCACGCCCGGCACACACCATCCGCACACCGCACGCACGAGTTCTCCACACAGCCGACGTAGGTTTGCCGTTGTGTTCGTGAAGACGCTTGGTTCGGCCACGCCACCTCTTGCGGCCGCTCTCCTGACTGTGGTCACACTCGGCTATACGTTGCATCGCGGCTGGATACTGACTCAGCTGTGGCTCCTCGCCTTGCCGTTGTCCGCGCTGGCGTTCCTGATCTCGATCGCACTGTTCACTCTCGCGCTGTGGCAGGCGCGACGCGACGCGCAGCGGTGGCCCTTGGCTGTCACGGCGGTACTCGCGGTGATCGGTCTCTGCGGACCTGTCTTCCTCATCCTCGAACCCGAGGCCGCCGCGTGGACCCGGTTTCAGCTCGAGCGCCCAGCGTTCGCAGCGGCGGCCACAGTGGAAGTGCCGGAGCATGGCGCAGGCGACTACTACGGTGTCGCGCTACCGCGTCACCTGTGCTTCGTTTCGGCGAACTGCAAGGTGGCGGTCATCGGCACCAGCGGTGGACAGCCGGTACGGTTCGTGCCCGACTACGTCGGAATCCCGGACGGCGCAATCGGTTACGGGCACTTCACCGGAACACCCGGAGCCGGGCCGTACGACGGGTTCGGCGATCCTATCTGCCCAACGACGGAGCTGGCAGGCGGATGGTGGTGGCTCACGCCTTGCCCCGAGGCCTAGTGCCTCGTCCGGCTTCGTGATCGCGGCCGCCCCGCACAGGCCCGCCGGTCACGGCCTCAGCTGCCGCGCTCGCCCAATCGCGGCGGTGGCGCGTAGCTGGGCTCGTAACCGGCGATCCGGATCGGGCTGCCGACCAAACGAAATATCCCCGCCGTCACCACGATTTCGGGGCTGGCATCCAGCGCTTCCGGCAGGTCGCCGACCGCGGCGGCGGGAATGCCGAGCGGGCGGCGCTGCTGTCCCAGGGTGGGGCGGTCGAATGCGCTGACGCCGGGACTGATCTGGTTTCGAAATCATTTCCATCGCCGCTGCCGGCACCGCGGTTGCGGCGGAATGAGTTTCGTCCAGAAGTCATGGCGTACCGCGTCCCACAACTTGGTCATTTCCGGAAGGAGTTCTCGCGCTTGTGCGAGATCCGGAAAGTTCTCGGGACCGAAGGATACGATCGGCGTGACGCCGGATGCCTCGTGGACGGCGACGATGGAGATCAAGTGATCCTGGAACAGCCGCCATGTCACGTGAAATCCTTCGACCTCGGTTCTTCGCATATCATTCATGTTCGGTTTCCAACTCTTCGACTCTGGCCCAATGCATTTCAACCGTTATCGATGTCGGCCTCCTGCTGATTTTGGTTCACGGATAATCGGTCGGGTCGGGTCCGGGCATGAACGGAGAATGCAAACATGCCCCTATATCGCATCTACTGACGCTCGCCCGGCGTCAGCGCTACCGCGCTGCGACCGGGAACGGCGCACGCTGATCGACTGGAGTGATTCCACACCCACTCGACCGCACGCCGATCACGTGCGGTATGTGCGGGCGACCAACGCAGAACGCAGGCGCCAAAGCCCGCTCGCCTCGGCCGGATCGAAACCCGTGAGCTGACCGATCCGCTTGAGCCGGTAATCCACGGTGTTGGTGTGTACGTGCAGTAGCCGCGCAGTGCGCCGGCGGTTCAGGTTGTGCGCTATATGGATTTGCAGAGTCTCCAGCAGTTCCGGATATTCATCCAGGGGATCGAGCAGCGACCCGAGCTGTTCGCGGGCAGGGCCGGGGCGGGTGAGCTGGTATTCCAGAGCCAGCTCGTCGAAGTGGTACAGGTCCGGCACCGACCCGAGCCGGGTCACCATGTCGAGCAGTTCGTGGGCTTGATCCGCGGCGGTGGGCACGGTGTCGGTAGAGGCGGTCACCTCGGTGGCGGTGATGTGCACGCGAGCCGCCCGCGACAGATGCCCGATCAGTTCCTTCAGGGCGCCCTTGGTGATGTGATCGGCGGGGATGAGCAGGGTGCCACCGTCGACCGAAAGCAGCGAAAGCACGGTATCGTCGCAGCGGGTGGCCAATTCCGCCTGCACCCGCCGGAGTTTGCGGCGGGCAACGACTTTCGCGTCCAGCACCGGATTGGACTCGTCCGGGTGAGACGGAATGGCGAGGGCTATTACGCGATAGCGCTCGGAGATGTCGATGCCACACTCTCGGGCCATGGTGGAAGTGGGATGGCCCCCGAGCAGCGCCGAGGTCAGCGTGTGCACCGCGGTGTGGTGCTCCGACACGACCGCGCGCAGTTCACGCACATAGGCCGCCGAGACCGCCGTGGTCATGGTGTCGAGCATTTCGACGACGAGTTTGGCGCCGTCGAGGATACTTCGATAATCGGCCGTACTGACGGCGAGCATCGGATCGGTGTCAGCTGAGCCGGAGGCACGCTGCTCGGCCAAGGCTGTGGACACCACCAGGTCGAAGCCGATCTTGAAACCCTCATGGATTGCGTGGTGAATGGTACCGATGGGCACACCTTCGCGAGCCCATTGCGCCGCAGCCTCCTCGAGTTGCCCGGTCTTCTCCGAAATGTTGCTGCCGTCCAACATGCTGACTGCCAGCTCCAAGCACACACGGGTGATGATGGTGATGTCGCCATGGATCGCGTCACCAGGCAAGGTGCCGCAGGGTGCGACGGTTTCGACAAAATGCCCGACCATCTGCCGCGACAAGGCGCGCACGTCTTTCAGCGGCAGCGACATGGGCCGACCGGATACAGTGAGTCCTTGCCGTCCGGCGAAGGTGAGAGCCATGGTGGAGCTTCCTTCCACCCCCGTTAACTGAGCTATTGCACCAGCGTAGCCAGCGCAAGAACGTAGAGAACGGTTTACTCCGAGTAACGTGATATTCGGCAAGCGCGGTCGGCAAGCGATAGTGATTGTTCACAATGGCGGTTCGACTGCACTGCCGCCGATGGGCCGAGATGGCGCGAGCGACGATTCGAGCATAGCCCGGGCAAGTGGTCGAAAAGAGAGTAACCGGCGAGTGCAACGGCGCGAATCCACGCCCTCTCGCGTACGCATCCGCCGCAGACACGGTCTGCCTGGGCCGCGCGGAACTCGGTCGACCATGCGACCAATGGAAGTCCGACAGCCCTCGGAAGTTCGTTTCCCTAATCAAGGTCCAGCGGGCCTGCTGTTGCGCATCGAGCCATTGATACGGGTGGATCGAGCCGGCGTCACCCAAGCCCTAGAGGGTGGCCGGCGCACAAACCTACTCGGCGCTGGAGCGCTGTGGCACATCTCCCGATCCACTCCCGGCCGGGCGCGAGTGGGAGAAGCGGGAGCCGCGCCGGCGAAGAGCAGCACGTCGAGGACCGTGTGCGCAAGCGGTCGAATCACCGAGCACGTGCTCAGTTGGTGCGTTGGGACCCAGCCCTTCGGCAGGTCGCCGGGGCCACCGAGATGACGCTGTCGTCGTCCGCGCCGACGTACTCGAACAGGGTGACCTCGGCGAACTCGGGACCACGTAGATCGGGTTCGGCGCATGCCGGGCCGGAGCCAGGCACGTTGTCGGCGGTGCCGGTGGCCGGTGTCGCCGCGACACCGGCCACCGAGACCCCAGCGCGCAAACCGGCCGAGCCGATCGACATGCTCCAAATGCTCCAAGCCGCCGGTGCGAGCAGCGCCACCCGGCTGGGCGGTCTGGCCTTCGCCAGCGTCCTCGTGCTGCTCTTCGCCCTGCTGCTGCTGCTGCGTAGGCGCTCCGGGCGACCGGCACCCTGATGTCCCGGGCCGCCCACACGGAGCGCGCCGGAAATCCGATCGGACCTTCGACGCGGGCGCTTTCGCCGGGGGGGGTACCACGCGGGCACGGCGCAGATCGCGGACGTCGCGGACCTGGGCGCCCACAGCGGATTCGTCATCACCGTCGACGACGACGTACGCCCCGGCCTGCCGCCCCCTGCCGTGCGGCGCACTCTGGGGTCGACGCGAGAGGTGGAGTGCCCCTTACCCGCCCTCGTCGTCACGGATCTGCACATGGTGGTGTGCTGTGTGCTGTGCACTGTCTCGTGTGCGCGGTGCTGGGCTGCGGTGTGAGGCGGGGAATCGAACCCCTCGCACTGCCCCTCGTGCGCCGAGAAAGTGGGCCGAATATCCCGTCGGCCCGTCGGGTTCGTGCACGCCTCCGTGACGGCTACCCGCTCCACCTCTCGCGTCAATCCAGCAGGTCGACCTCCCAGTTGGAGCGCTGGATGCGCACGTCGAGTTCCCGCAGTTCCTTGGCGAGGTCATCGGCCTGCCCGCGCAGTTCCGCAACCGGCAACGCCGAGAACATCTTCAACTCGGATCGCAACTGGCGCGCGTACCCGGGCTGCCCCTTGCCCGCCGCGGCGTCCGCCGCAGCCGTGACGAGAGAGTGCCGCAGCCGCAACGCATCCCGGCGGGCCAGCGCGTCGGTCAAGGTGCCGTCGTCTCCGATCCGCGCGGCGGCGTTGGTCCGATTGATGCGCCGGATCAGCGTCTCGTATTCACCGAGCACCTGTCCCGCCTCCGCCAGCAGATCCGCCGCGTCCTCAGCGGGCTCCTCCCCCTCCTGAAAGCGAGCGTTACTCACGATCCGAGCACGCAACTGTTCGATCCGGCGCGCCGAATCCGCGCGCAACGCCAACGCCTCCGCCAACTTCACTTCCCCGCCTCCGGACATCGACCCATGAACGGTCGAGTATCGACCATGTCACGGTAGGAGTCACCCGAATTAACGCCCTGAGGCTCGCTCGAGGTCCGCGTAATCTCCGGCCGAGATGGTGCGGGCGACTTTCTGCGGGGCGCCGCCGATCAGGCCCCGCCACGGCAGGTACGGCAGCAGGCGCACGTTGAGATCGCGGAAGCGAATCATCGCCTTGCTCGCGGGTGCGTACCACCCGCCCACGCCCTCGGCGAACTTCTGGCAGGCGTCGACCATGGGCCGCATCCGTTGTTCGTAGCGAGCGAACGCGATGCTGTGATCGCCTGCGGCGGCGGCCAACTCGCCCGCGAGGGTGTAGGCGCCGACCAGGGAGAGGTCCGCGCCCTGCCCGGACAGCGGTGACGCGCAGTAGCCTGCGTCACCGACGAGGGCGATGCGGCCCTTGTGCCAGCTGTCCATGCGAATCTGCGCCATCGCGTCGAAATAGAAATCCGGCGCGGGATCGAGGTGGGCGAGCAGTTGCGGCACCTGCCAGCCGAGGCCGGCGAAGGTGTCGGCGACGATCTTCTTCTGTTGCTCGATGTCGCGGTAGTCGTAGTCGATCGGATCGGATGCCCACGCGAAAATCGCTTTGGCTCGCGTGTTCTCCCGGGCGCTGTAGGCTCCGGCGATCTTGTCGGGAGTGTTGTAGTCCAGCTCCCAGTGATCGAGGTCGAGGAAGTTCGGGATCGTGTAGATGCAGATGTAGTAGCCCATATGCCGCGCGAACTGCGACTCCGGCCCGAAAACCAATGTGCGCGTGTGGGAATGAACGCCGTCGGCGCCGATGACCAGGTCGAAGGTGCGCGGTTGGGCGTGCTCGAAGCTCACCCGCACGCCCTCCTCGTCCTGCACCAGAGCGGTGATGGAGTCGCCGAAGAGGTATTCGACGTCCTCGCTGGTGGCCTCATACAACACTCGCGCGAGATCGCCACGCTGGATCTCGGTGTCCCCGTTGGCACCGACACCGTTGAACGTCTCGCTGCTGATGCTGGCCCGCGTTCTGCCGGTGGCGTCGACGTAGGAGGTGCCGCGCTTGCCCGTACTCATCTCGTGCACCCGGTCGAGCAGGCCCATGCGCCGCACCACCTCGGTGGCGGTGCCCAGCACGTCGATGGCCTGCCCGCCCTCGCGCAGGGTCGGCGATTTCTCCACGATCGTCGGGGTGAACCCGTAGCGCTTCAGCCAGAAGGCCAGGGCGGGACCGGCGATGCTGGCGCCGGAGATCAGGACGTTTCGATTGCTCATCTGCCGCATGCCACGAACCGTACAACCGTGTTGCGCATCTGCGCAAGACAAATGTCTAATGCGATTGCGCTACCATGATCCATATGGGAAACCGTGAGGATCTGCTGGCAGGCGCACGCCGCTGCCTGTTCGACAAGGGCTACGCACGTACCACGGTGCGCGACATCGCCACCGCCGCCGGGGTGAGCATGGCGGCCATCGGCTACCACTTCGGCACCAAAGAGGCCCTGCTCACCGAAGCGCTGGCCGAGGCGACCCGCGAATGGGGCACCGATCTCGAACACGCGCTCACCCAGTTGCCCGACGAGACCGACCCGTGGCAGCGCTTCGCCGACCGCTGGGACGCGGTGCTGGCCACGCTCGCCGCCCATCGCGGGGTGTGGTCGGCCACCTTCGACGCGCTGGCCCACCCCGAGGCCCGCGCCCGGCTCGCCGAGAACCTCGACGAGGCCCGTTCCGGCTTGGCCCGACTCTTCGACGGCGTCGCCGAAACCGACACCGGCGCGGCGCGCAGTCTCGGCACCCTTTATCAAGCCCTGCTCACCGGCGTCGCAGCGCAATACCTCATCGACCCCGAGAGCGCGCCGACCGGAAGCGACCTCGCCGAAGCCCTGCGCCGCATCACCGATCCCACTCGTTGAGATCGCCGACGCGGGACACCGCCACTTTCGCCTGCCACACGCCCGGGTGAGGTTCCAGTGGCGAGTGGTGTCGAGCGACCGGGTTCGAAGCCGAACCAGCACAGCGGTGCCGGTGGCGTTTCCGTGCCGATCGAACCCGCACGATGAACCATGACTGCTCGAGGAACGCTCTGGTCTGGAACGGTCTCCGGAACAAGAACCGCACCGCGTCCGTCGACATGGCGAACAGCCCTCCGACGGCCTGCATCGGGCGAATTCGATGAGGCCAGGCGGTTCGTAAACGAACGGGTAGCCGGTGTCAGTTCCGTGGCACGGCGCTGAATACCGCGTCGGCGATCGTACGGAGCGTGCCGATCGGGTCGTCGCCGAGGGCGGTGAGGCCGACGTGGTTCGCGCCCGCTTCGAGGGAGACCCGGATGCCCGCGGCCACGGTGGCCGGATCGCCGTGCAGCACGAGAGCGTCGATCAGGCGATCGCTGCCCGGCTCGGTGAGGTCGGCGTCGGTGAAGCCGATGCGGCGCAGATTGGCGGTGTAGTTGGCGACGTGCAAGGCAGGGGCCGCGGCGTGGGCTCTGCCGGTCGCGCGGCCTCGTTCGACATCGCTGTCCAGCACCACCATTTGGCCGGGCAACACCAGCGGGCGAGCGCCGAGGATCTCCCGCGCTCGCCGAATATATTCGGGCGTCACCAGAACCGGGATCGTCCCGGCGGCGCGGTCGCGCACCAGGCGCAGCATCCTCGGCCCCAATGCCGCCAGCACCACCCGGTCCGAGGGCACACCGGCGTCGGCCAGCTCGGCGAGGTAAGCCACCATCGCGTCGTAGGGCGACGCGTACTCCGGATCCGTTTCGCGATGTCCGGCGCCGATCCCGAGGATCAACCGATCGGGGTGTTCGGCCGCGATCCGGTGGTAGGAAGCGGCCACCGTCCTCGCGTCGGTGGTCCAGATGTTCACCACGGCGGTGCCGACCACGAGATGCTCTGTGGCGTCGAGTATCCGCTCGGCCACGGTCAGATCGGCGGGTGGCGAGATGGTCAGCCACAACGCGCCGTACCCGGATCTTTCGATTTCGGCCGCTTGCCGCAGGGTCACCTCGCTGTGGCGCAGGTGGGCTCCGAGCGTACCCAGTTCGATGCTCATGACTTCGACTCCAGCACGGGATGGTTGGAGGCAGCCAGACCCGATTCCGCTGCGCAGCAATAACATGATGTGATCGCCGCAGGTACCGACGGGAGGCACAGTGGAATTACGTGCTCTGCGATACTTCGTCGCCGTCGCCGAGGAGCTCCATTTCGGCCGGGCCGCCGAGCGGCTGCGCATCGTGCAACCGGCGGTCAGCCAGCAGATCGCACGACTGGAACGAGAACTGGGGGTCCGGCTGTTCGACAGATCGCCACGCCGCGTCCAGCTCACCGAGGCGGGGCGTCGCGTGCTCGCCGCGGCGCGGGACGCGCTCGCCGCCGCCGACCGAGTTCGCGCTGTCGCCGGTCGGCCCGCCGCGACAGTACGCATCGGCACGACAGCAGGACTGACCGCCCGCCTCGAGCGCGGCATCGATGCGCTGCGCGAACACACCCCGGCGTTCGAAGTCGTCCTCGTCGATCTGCCGGTCGTCGAGCGGCTGAACGCGTTGCGGCGCGGCGAACTCGACTTGGCGCTGGCCCGCGGTGTGGTCTCCGCGCCGGGGCTCATCGTCTCACCGACGTGGTCGGAACCGCTGCGCGCGGTGGTGTCCAGAGATCATCCCGCCGCGGCGCGCGGCGTAGCCGCCATCACCGACCTGGCCGGGGACGCACTGCGGGTCCCGTCCCGGCAGTCCGATCCGCCGCTGCACGACGCGATCGACGCCGCGTTCCGAGAAGCCGGAGTCCGTCCGAAGTTCGGCCGGCCTATCGGAACCACCCAGGACGCCGTGGTCGAGATCGGTTCCGACCCGCACAGCTGGGCCTTGCTTCCGGCGGACCAGATCGCCGAAACCGATTCCCTCCGAGTCCGCGTACTGCCGGTCACCCCACCGATAGCGATCACCGGCAGCGTGATCACCCTCGAGCAGCTCTCGGATCACGCCAGCTGCACCGTCGCCTGCGCGGTCGCGGCGTTCGGCGACGCCACGGCAGACGAGGACAACGGGATGTGACGCGGGCGGAATGGGCCCGCGCTTTCGTTCCCCATCCGGCGCGAAGTCGCGCGCCAGTGACTCGTGTCCGGAACGTGCTGATGGACACGTGAATCGGTGCTGAAACCTGTCCGGAGGGAATTCGGCAGCTCAGCGGCGCACAGCGACCCGGACCGCACCGAGCCGAGCGCACCCCGCGATCATGCGCTCGGCCTCGATGGACGACGGCCCCGTCAGTCCCGGCGTGAGAAGTCCCGCGGTGACCGAACCGCGACACGGTGATCGGCGAAGAGCGATACCGCCGAGTCGGGCACTTGATCGACTGTCGTGTGCTCTGTCCGACCGTGCCCGGCAGGGGTCAATCGACACTGACCGTCGACGCACGAACGCCGCAACCGGCCCCGGGAGATCGTCTGCACCAATCCGATCGCCCAGCAGGTCGGGCACCCGCGCAGTGCGAGCAGACCCACCGGCGCGAGCAGCAAGCTGAACGCCCCGAATACCGGCAGCAATGCGATCGCGCCGATCAGCGCGCCGAAGCCCGCGACTCCGCGGGCCAGGTGCCGGGGCACCGAGGCGCTGGCGAAGCTTCGCTCGTCGGTCATTTCGTTCGCTCCTCTCCGGAGTCCGGCCACGGTGTGTTCCGCAGCTCGTGCTGGACCGTCGCGCGGGCGCGGTGCAGCCGTGACTTCATCGCCGCGACGCTGAGCCCGAGCATGCCCGCGACCGTGCGGCCGCTGTATCCCTGCACATCGCGCATGATCAGTACCCGCCGCTGGTCGGCGGGCAGCGCCGCGATCACGGCCGCCACCCGGCCCGCTTCGAGCCGCCGCACCGCCTCCTCCTCGGCCGACGCCACGGCGGCGTCCGGAATCGGCTCGGGCTGCCTGATCTTCGTTCGCCACTGCCGCAGGCACTCGTTGCGGACGATGCGGAACATCCACGACGCCAACGCGCCGGAGGCCCGCAAGGTCCCGATCTTGCGGTAGAGGATGATCAGCGCCTCCTGTGCGGCGTCCTCCGCGTCTTCGGCGGAGGCGCACAGTGTGTGGGCGAACCGGCGGACATGCGGATAGGAGCCCGATACCAGCGTGGTGATCGCCGCGGCGTCGCCTTCGCGCGCCGCCACGACCAATTGTTCGTCGGGCCAGATCCGGTCAGTCACGGGAGCGGCTCCGGCGGCGAAGCAGCGTCACGCTACACCAGCCGACCAGCACGGCGGCGACAGCGATAGCGGCAATGATCACAACGACCTCCTCGTTATCGTGCCGACCCGGTTGCCGGCACGACTATGAGAGGACCGACCTCGGGAAAAGGATTCACACCGAATCTCAGCACGACGCCACGCGCGTTCGAACCAGTGCTCCGGTCCAATCGCCTGCGCACCTCGCCATCGCGCGGATAATCGGATGCCCTCGCCGATCCTTCGGTTGTAGCGTCGGCCGATGCTCAATGGTTCGCGGCGGCAGCGATTTCTGGTAGCGGTGTCGCGCGGAGTTCGGGCACGGCCCCGGTCGGCGATGGCCGTGGGCGCGCTCGGCGTCGCGACATCGGGGGTCTTCATCGATCTGTCCGGCGTCGCACCGGCCACCGCCACGTTCTTCCGTTGTGCGCTCGCGTTGCCGTTGCTGTGGCCGCTGGCCGGTGGTGAACGGGGCCGGGAAGGTGCGCTGTCCTGGCGACAGGCCGCGGTCGCCGTCACCGCCGGTGTGCTGTTCGCCGCGGATGCGCTGCTGTGGACGCGAGCGATCTACGAGGTCGGCGCCGGATTGACCGCGGTGCTGGTGAACGCGCAGGTCGTCATCGTTCCGCTGCTGGCGCTGCTCATCGACCGCGAGCCGATTCGGGGCGCGTTCCTCGTCGTCTCGCCGTTCCTGGTGGCGGGCATCCTGCTCACCGGCGGCGTCTTCGAGACCGGAGCCTCCGGCAGCGACCCCGTATCGGGCACGGTCCACGCCGTCCTCGCCGCGTTGTGCTACTCGGCGTTCCTGTTCCTCCTGCGCCGCGGCGGGCACAACGGGCAGGTGGTCCAGTCCTACCGGGTGGTGCTCCTGTCCGCGGCCGTCGTCGGAGCGCTGTGGCCAGGGGTCACATTCACGCCGGGCTGGGCGGCTCTGGGCTGGCTGGCCCTGACGGCGGTGTGCGGACAGATCGGCGGCTGGCTGTTGATCGCCCTGGCCACCGCCCACCTGAGCAGCACGGTGAGCGCGGCCATGCTCATGCTGACCCCGGTCGGTGCGCTCGCCTTGGCGGCGGTCGTCCTCGGCGAGCAGCCCACGATGCTCCAGTTGTCCGGCTGCGCACTGATACTCGTCAGCGCCTACGCGGCTTCGACGTCCGGCTCCGGACGACGCCGGATCACGGCCACCGTCCGGAAACGACTGGGCGACTCGCGAAACGCCGCCGCCTGAAATCCGCAGCCGGTAAGGCTCGTCGAGCGTGCGAGATGACCGTCGCCACTCGACCCCGAGGTGTGGAACTTCTGCGCCTACGGCTTCACCGGCCGCCCCGTCTAGCCGAGCGAGATTTCCGGAGGTGTCGCCCGCGGGTCACCGCGATGGTCACGCCCGGCGCTCGAGGGTTCCCAGAAAGCTCTCGGCGGCGTCCTGGACCCGGTCGCGGTCGCCGGTGGCGAGCAGGTCGAGCAGCAGGCCGCGGATCGTGGCGATCACCAATGTGGCTGTGCGAGCCGCGGTCTCGGGGTCGGTGTCGGACGCCTGGGCTTCGCACAGTGCGATCTTCCAGTCGGTGACGACGTGGTCGAGGAAGTCGGCGAATTGGCGCGGAGCTTGCAGAGCGCGCCCGTAGACGGCGAAGAACAGCTTGAACTCCGCCCACCGCCGCGGGTCGGAGCTGCGGGTCCAGACCGCGCGGGCTGCCGTCGCCAGGTCGGGATGCGCGCCCGCCGCATCACCGGTGGCAGCGAACATGCGCCGCCGCAACCGCTCGAGGATGGCCTGAAGCATTTGTTCTTTGGTGCCGAAGTGGTGCACCAGGGTGGTCGGTGAGACCCCGAGGCCTGCCGCGACCGGCCGCCACGACAATTCGGAGAGCCCATGCTCGATCGTGTAGTCGACCACCGCCTCGAGCAGCTCTTCCCGGTGTCGATGGTCGACCGGCCGCCCTGCCATCGTTGCGCTCCCTCGTTCGCGGATTGACATTCCTAAAACGACTGTACTAGAAATTGTTCCTAGAACGACTGTACAAGAAATTTGAGTCAGGAGCCTTCCATGTCACGAGTCGTCGTCTTCGACGAGACCGGCGCCCCCGAAGTCCTGCGCATCATCGACGAGCCGGTCGGCGACCCGGGCATCGACGAGGTGCGAATCAAGGTCGAAGCCATCGGCATCAACCGACTGGACCAGATGGTGCGTGCGGGCATGTCCCCGCGGCCGATCCGAATGCCACACGCCCGTCTCGGAGTCGAAGCAACCGGAACGATCGATGCCCTCGGCGCCGAGGTCGAGGGATGGGCGATCGGCGATGCGGTCGTCGTCACCGCCGTGCCCGACATGGACATCAACGGCACCTACGCCGAACACATCGTCCTGCCCGCCGATCGGGTCATCGCTCGACCCGCCGGACTGGACGCCACGAGCGCCGCAGCGCTATGGGTGGCCTACTCCACCGCCTACGGCGCCCTCGTCGAGAAGGTCGCGATGCGACCCGGTCACCATGTCCTGATCACCGCCGCCTCCAGCTCTGTCGGCCTCGCCGCCATCCAGATCGCCAACCAGATCGGCGCTGTTCCCCTAGCCGTCACCCGGCACGCCGCGAAGCGGGACATCTTGCTGGCCACCGGCGCCGCCGCTGTCATCGTCACCGACCACGACGATGTCGTCGAGGCCACGCACCGGCACACCGCCGGGGCCGGCGCCGACATCGTCTTGGACTCCGTCATGGGTCCCGGCCTGGCCCAACTGGCCGACGCGGCAAAGCCATTCAGCGGCACCCTGGTCACGGTGGGCTGGCTCGATCCCCGGCCCGCGCCGTTCCCGGCCAGCCCGATCACGATGATCCGGTACATGAGCTTCGAGCACACCCTCGACCCTGTGGCGGTGCGCCGCATCGCGGCATTCCTGACCGCGGGAATCCGCACCGGCGCCCTGCACCCCACGATCGACAGCGTGTTCACCCTCGACGACATCGTCGCCGCACACCACCACCTGGAACAGGGACATCAGGTCGGCAAAATCGTCGTCACCATCTGACCCTCGCGTTGCGTTCAGCGGGGCTTGCAGCGCGGTGGCCAGGGCGTCGTGGACGGATTCGGAGGCGCTGCTGATGCGCATGCATCGCAACACCCAATGGGGAGACCATGAACCACACGAAACTCACCATCGTTGCCTTGATCGCAGCGACGATTCCCGCCGTGATCGGTTCCGCGCCAACAGCTTCCGCACAGCAAGTGTGGGGAGCGTGCGGTATCAGCACTCCCGAAGACAAAGTTGTCGCGAAGTACAGCAAAGCGCGGTTGACCTGCGGTAACACCGGCTATGGATTCCGGCACATCCAAACCAAGCACGGCGAGGAGTGGCAAGGGCTTGCAGCGATAGAAAACCGCAACTGGCGCGACATCGCCGACATGGCGATCAGTAAATCGTTGGATACCCCCGACCTCGTTGTCCCGCAGGGCGCCAGAACCTGTTACTCAGGGCAGATATACTTGGTCAACCACGTCAACGGGCAGATCGCGAAAACCGTCGAACCCACAGTCATCGTCGATAACGGCGTCATCGTCACCGCGTTCCCTGGAGGTAAATGTCGTGCCTAGCTCGCACCCCACCACAGCCGAACTGACGCAATCGGTGATCGCGGCAGGCCGCGAGTGGCAGGTGGAGATCTCGTCGTCGGATCAGGGCTTGCAGATCACCGGGCGTGGCGGTGAACGACTGGATGTGCCTATCGAGTTCGCGGTCACGGACGATGAACTGCGCGCCTACTACGTCGAGGTGAGCAAGTCCTCGCTCTATCCCGAAGACCAGAAATGGCAACAGTGGCAATCGCTGATGTCCACCCATTTGTTGGAAGCGCTGCACGAGCTCGACCGGCATGACGCGCACTGCGTCATCACCGTCGGCGAGACGGGGTTCACGGCGGTACCGCAACAGCTCAACTAACGCAACTACCCCTGGTGCTCAACTAACGCGTCTGTCGGAAGTGGAAAACTCTTGTGGATAGGGCAGGCGAGGCACCCGTAAGCGGCGGTGATGACGCCGCCTGGTCGGGCACCCAGCGTTGTCCGTGGCGGCCCCGGACACGGACCGGAACGCACGCACGGAATAGCCGGCGACCGATAACCTTCCGTGTTCGACCGGGTCACAGCGTTGCCGGATCATCCTGGTTGAGGGTTGGCGATCGGGGTCGCACGCTGGGTTGCGCGGGCAGCAGTGCCCGCCCTTCACCTCCGCTCGTCCCAGTGTTGGGAGTGACTGCCCAAGGCGAGCATTAAGGAGTGCGTAGCAGAGATGTCACCCCGGCGAGCAGGGCGACCTCTTCGCGGCGCAACCCGGCCACGTGACGGTTGCCGCCGTAGGCGGGCAGCCCGGCCTGCCGCGGGTCAGCCGCGCGCGGCGGTTCGCAGGAACTCGCGGATCTCGCTGCGCAGTTCCCATGATCTGCGCACTATCCGGCGTTGTCGGATGTTCTCGGCCCTGAGGGCTCTTGCTCGTTCCTCGGATCGTGTTGTCCCGCATCGAGTGGAAGCCGTCCGGGGCCGGGAGGGTAGATCGGCTGCGGGCGATGTCCGAACAAGTAGTCGCGGAAGGCCCGCAGATACTCGTCTTGTTTGCTTGCACGACCGTGTCCGGATCGTGGCTCAGGGGCGCGGGCGCTTCGGCGTTGCCGCCGGGCAGGGCGGCGGACACGATCTCGAACCGCTGCCCACTCGACACGCCCGGTACCTCGATCACCTCGGCCGGATGCTGTTGTTCCTCCAATAACCGGCGGACAACCGAACCGACGGCGACGCCGCGGCGGCGCTCGATGCCGCCTCCCGCGGCACGGTCGCGCTGTTGTCCTACACGCCGGAAACCCTCGACCACGATCTCGAAGCGGTGAAGTCCATGCTGACCGGCGACTTCCTGGCGTACTCGCGCGTGTTCGGTGCCGACACGGACGGGATCAGCTGGTCGGGGGCGCGTCCGCCGCGCGGCGTGCCCGGGCGCGCCGTTTGCCCTCGTGCATGGCCTGAACCCGGGCCACTGGAATCGTGTGTCCCTCCTCGATCAGATCCGGGGGAAGATGCTGCGGGGCAGGCATCTCCGCCTGCCACGGATCGTTGTCGCCGAGCAGGTCCGGCACGGTCCGCACAGTGAAATCGGACGGCGTCACCTCGTCGAGGTCCGACCAGCGCAGCGGGAACGACACGGTGACACCCGGACGGATACGCGGACTGTAGGCGGCGGCCACGGTGGCGCCACCCGCACGGGTGGCGTCGAGAAAGACCTTGCCGTGGCGGTCTTCCCGGATGAACGCTGTCGTGCCGACCGACGGATCGATCCGCTCGGCTCGCGCCGCCACCGCCCGCGTCGCCGCGGCCGCGTCCTCGACATCGGTCCCCGGGACCACCGGCACGAACACGTGCAATCCTCTGGAACCGCTCGTCTTCACTGCTCCGGACAGCCCGTCCGCAGTCAGCGCTTCCCGGATCAGCCGGGCGCCTGCCACGGCGTCGGCGAAAGTCTGTCCCGGTGCGGGATCGAGATCGAGCACAAGATGTGTGGGTTCCGGTGCGGATTCCGCGAGGAACAGGGTCGGGTGATATTCGACCGCCCGCTGATTACCGAACCAGATCAGGGTCCGCAGGTGGTCACAAAGCGCGTAGGTGATCTCCCGCCGCGAACTCTCCGCCCAGACCTTCGTCCGCGCCACCCACTCCGGCGTGTACTTCGGGAGGTTTTTCTGCATGAACGGCTCCTGCCCCGGCCGCACCCGTACCACCGACAGCGGCCGTCCGCGCAACACTCCCAGTAACCGTTCCCCGGCGAACTCCAGATAGTCCACCAGATCCCTTTTGCTCGCCTCGGCCTCGTCGAACAACGGCTGATCGAGATTGGACAATTCGACCCCGTGACGCAGTTCGCCTCCCGCCATCGCTCCACTCTCCCTACCACCGTGCGCCGGTCGATTACCGGGGGTGGCGAACTGGTTTCCCGCTCGTTCTCGCACATTCACGAAAATTGCCGATGCCCGAACCGAATGAGCGACACACGCATCCATGGCCTGAGAGGAAACTGCTGTTCAGGCCTGCGCAAACTGCCGCTGTGCCGCTGATAGGCGACGATACACGTTCCCTGGTGGCCCCGTCACCAGGCATTTCGTGACACATCGTTCCCATCTGGTGGCAATGTCACCCATCGTTTCCGGCATGCGCGAGCCGATGTCGGCAAACGGAGGGCAAGACCCGCACGGTCAGGCTTCGGGGTTCCGGGGCCGAATACCGAACCGTCTGGGCTACGGCTGAGCTGGTCGGACTTCGCTTGCCTTGCGGTACTTTCCGTGTCCGCCTTCGCCGATGACCCATGTCACCGGCATGCCCGGTGTGATGAGTTGTTCGTCGCCCTGGTATTGCCAGAGGGAGAACCATACGTCGCCGGAGTGGCTGGCGATGAGTCCGTCGTAGGTGTCGGGCAGCCACCATCGGACCACACCGTCGAGGCTCGGATCAGGATCCTTCGCCGCGTCGACCTGCCCGTACGGTACCAAGCCGCCTGCGCCACGCCATCCGTCGAGAGTGGGGAGCAACGGTTGGTCCCCACCCTCGGGGTCGGCGGGCCAGATCTTTCCACTGCGGGACAGGATGTCGTCGTGGACTTCCCGGGCCAGTCTGCACGCCACACCGTCGGGAGTGCGCTCGACGGGGGTGGTGCCAATTACGACGCTCAAGGCCGGGACGGTGAATTCGATCCGCCATCCCGGTGGATCCGCCAGGCGGCGAAGCCGCTCGGGGATCGTTTCATCGATGTGCACCTCGAAACCGAGAGCCGACTCGATGTCGGCCGCCAGCAGGTCGGCGCCTCGCCGTGATGTCTCCTGGTCCATATAGCTACCCTGCCGATGTCGAGGAACGGCGCCCACTCCTCACGCTCGGTCAGCCGTGCCCGGAAAGCCTCGACCAACAGCTCGCCGCGTTGGTCGCGATCAGGACGAGACAGCGACAACGGACCGGTAGGTGTGCGGGTCGTCGATGGCGTCGAGGAGATAGTCGGCGAGGTCGGCGCGCGAAGTGCGGGGACCGACCTTACCTTTCGCTCCCACCGAGACGCGCGGGCTGCCGTCGGCCTGCGCATCGGTCAATCCCGTGGGGCGGACGGAGGTCCAGCGCAGATCACTCTGCGCGAGTAGGTGTTCCATGCGCGCCATATCCGAGTAAGTGTGCCGCATGACCCTCCGCAGGACGGCGGCGAGGACTCTGGCGCCCGGCCCCGCGTCCGCCGGGACGTCCAGCGCCGCCGAGGAGATCACCAGCAGCCGCCCGCCCGGACGCATGGCGGCGATGATCTCGGCGGTGGCGGCGGAGTAGACGGTGGCGGGGCCGCGCCCGGTCGCGCCGAGCGCGGAGATCACCGCGTCGTACCCGCCGAGCAAGCCGGTCAACGATCCCGCGGCACACGGGTCGGCCGTCACCACGGTCGATCCGAGCGCGGACGCCGCGGTAGTGGCCGGGCGGACGATCGCGGTGACGCGATGTCCTCGTGCCAGCGCCCGGTCGACCACCATCCGCCCCGTTCGGCCGGTGGCGCCCAGGACCGCGATGGCGGCCATCAGTGCGCCGCGGGCCGGGTGGCGGGCTGGGTCAAGAAGGACACGGCCTCCATCAGCGGCTTGCGCTGGGTCTTCTGCACGGCCGCGATGCGCCACTGTCCGGCGGTGTCGCGGACGACGGTGTAGGTCGCGAGTTTGCCGAGCTTGCCCGGCCGCCGCTTCGAGGATTCACCGCGGGTCACGACTACGGCGGCATCCGTTCCGTAGCAACGGATTTCGACGATGTCCACGGTCAGACGCGTGCCCTTCAGGAAGCTGTCGAACAGCGCTTGGTGGGCCCGGCCGATCTCCGCACCGCCGTGGTAGACGGTGCCGACATAGGTGATGTCCGTGGCGTCGTCGGTGAAGCAGGCGCCGTAGGCGGCGCCGTCGCCGCGATCCCACGCTTGCCTGCTGCGCTCGATGAGGGCGCGGATGGCGGCGGTGTCGGTGCTGGTGGTCATTTCGATCTCCTTCAGTCGGCCAGCAGGGCCAGGGCGGCCCGGCGGGGGAACAGCCGCAATACGGCGATGAGTGCCCGGTTGAACGGGCTGGTGAGTACGACGGAACCGGACCCGCCGGACAGAGCTTTTCGCGCACGGTCCACCACCTGCTCGGGTGTCTGGACCAGCCAGGGCGGTACATCGGTGGCGGTTTGCGAGGCGGTGGCGGTGACGCCGGGGCACAGAGCCAGCACCCGTACGCCGCGTGCTCGCTGTTCGTGCCACAGCGTTTCGGACAAGGCCGTGACGAACGCCTTGGTAGCGCTGTAGACGGCGAGGCCCGGCTTCGGTATGTGCCCGAGCGTGGAGGACACGTTCACCAGGACGCCGCCGGGAGCGGCCGCACCGAGGAAGGCGTGGGCCAGCACGACCACCGCCCGGCAGTTCACCTCCAACGTGGCGATCGACGCTTCGAGCGCAACCTCGGTGAAATCGCCGTGCGCGGCGGTCCCGGCATTGTTGACCAGCAGCGTGTAACCACCGCCGCGAAGCCGTTCCGCGACCGCCCGCAGTCCCTCTTGGGTGCCGAGGTCGGCGGCGAGATAGTCGTGTCCGTCACCGAGTTCGGCGAGCAACATCTCCAGCGCTTCGGTCCCGCGCGCCACGACGGTCACCGAATAGCCCTGTGCTGCCAGCGATTTCGCGAATGCGCGTCCGATCCCGGCGCTGGCGCCGGTCACCAACGCTCTCACCGTTCGGCCTCCGGCTTCGTCGCCGGGTCGAACAGGAACGAGATGCGCTCCATGACCGGCTGCCGCTTGGTGTTGTGGAAACTGGCGATCCGCCACTGGCTGTCGGCTTCGCGCACCAACGTGTAAGTCTGCGTCTTGGACAACTCCGCCGGGCGATCGCCTTCGTAGCGGTCACCTCGGCTGGTGACGATCGCCACGTCGGCACCGTAGAAGCGCACTCCGAGAAAGGAGTCGGCGAGTTCGGTGCCCTTCAGGAATCCCGAGAACAGGGCACGGTGCGCCTCGGTCAGATCGCGGCGGCCCACGTAGTGGGTGCCCAGAAAGGTGGTGTAGGTGGCATTTTCGGTGAAGGTCGCGCCGAACGCGTCGGCGTCGTTGCGGGCCCAGGCCGCCGTCATGGCGGCGATGGTCCCGCACACGGCCCGCAGGTCGTCGGCGCTGCCACCGTCAGCAACGACCTGCGTGCACTCCATGACGCCGGCACTGCGGACATCCGAGGTCCGGTCCAGCCACAGGTACCCGCCTCCGCCGACGACGCCGAGCGTCAGCACGGCGACCCCCACGGCTCGGACCACGGTGCGTCGTCGCGGACTGCGCGAGGCAGTCGGTTCGGTCCCTGCGATAGCCGACGTCATGGTGAAATCCCTTCCCACAGCAGTTACTGCTTACAAGATGTTTCATCTCTGGTGCAGTTTCTTCGTTGGAGAAGAGATTAGAGAAGATGCCTCAGCCTTGTCAATACGTCCGCATGAGGCCGATCCCGACCGCGCTGCCCCATTCACTCTGGGGTGGCAACGTGCGCAGGCCCGGTCTCGTCGAGGCCGGGTTCGCCTCGACGGTTGCCTGTCCGTTCATCGCTTCTTCACCCCGGAGCGGTCGCAGAGCGGCACGATGAAGTGATGCGGCGGATGTGCGCAGCCGGTGTGGTAGCGGGGCTGGTGGCGGGCGGTGCGCTGACGGCGGCGGGACCGGTGGCGGCCGATGGTCCGGCCGCGTTCGATCTGCAAGCCCATCGAGGTGGGGCGGGGCTGGTGGCGGAGAATACGCTGCCCGCGTTCGCGAACGCGTTGGAACTCGGGGTGAGCACGCTGGAGCTGGACGTGCAGATCACCGCGGACGGATACGCGGTGGTCACCCACGATCGCGATCCGAGTCCGGCGAAGTGCGTGGACACGGCGCCGGCCGTCGCGGGCGACCCGAAGTTCCCGTATGTGCCGGGGACTACCTACATCCGGGACCTGACGCTGGCTCAGGTGCGGACGATCGATTGCGGTTCGGTGCCGTCCGCGGATCACCCGGAGCAGCGCAGGGCGCCGGGAGCGCGAATGCCGTTGCTGGCCGAGGTATTCGATCTGGTGCGCGCGTATGGCGCCGATCAGGTGATGCTGAACATCGAGACCAAGGTCGAGGCCGCCGCCCCGGAACAGACCGCGCCGCGCGAGCAGTTCGTGGACGCCGTCGTGGCGGAGATCCGCCGGGCGGGCATCGGGCGGCAGGTCACTGTCCAGAGTTTCGACTTCGGCGCCTTGACGCGCCTGCGGGAGATGGCCCCCGAGCTGCCGACCGTCGCGTTGACCGACGGCCGGCCGAAATTGCAAGCCGGAGAGCCCGGTGGCTCACCGTGGCTGGATGGTATGGATATCGACGACTTTCCGGGATCGTTGCAGGAGAAGTACGTCGCGGCCGCGGCGGCCATCGGCGCGGCCGCGATCTCGCCGGTGCACGGCACTCCGCAGGACGGCACCGTCAACGACCCCGACTACCGGCCGTTCACCACGCCCGAACTCGTCCGCGCCGCACATCGCCGCGGCATGCGGGTGGTGCCATGGACGGTCGATGACCAGCCCACCATGACCGCTCTGCTCGACCTCGGGGTGGACGGTCTCATCACGAATCGCCCGGACGTACTCCGCACACTGCTGTCCGGCCGCGGGTACCGCCTACCACCGGCATACCACCGATCCTGAGCGATCCCGCGGCCGACCTGGCATGCAGACTGCCCCGATCGGGACGGCGACGCGGCCGCCGCTCACCCTTCAGCGATCGGGTAGACGGGTCCCGTGATCAACCGAGAGTTTTCAGCAGTTCGTCCGCCACCCCTGCGGAGGAAGCCGGATTCTGGCCGGTGATCAGCGTGCGGTCCACCACCACATTCGGCGCCCACGGATCGGCCTCGCGGAAGTCGGCGCCGATCTCGACGAGCCGGTCTTGCAACAACCATCGGGCCTTGTCCGCGAAGCCCGCTTGGGTCTCTTCGGCATTGGTGAACCCGGTCAAGGCATAGCCCGCGAACAGGTTCGCGCCATCTTCACCCTTGGCGGCGAGCAGAGCCGCGGGCGCATGGCACACGACCGCCAGCGGCTTGCCGGAGGTCAGGATGGTGGCGAGCAGCCGACCGGAGTCGGCGTCGACCGCGAGATCTTCCATCGGCCCGTGCCCGCCGGGGTAGAACACCGCCGCGTAGTCGGCGAGGTCCACCTTCGCCAGGTCGACAGGGTTGTTCAACTCGGCGCTCGTGCCGATCACCCGCGCTCGATGATCTGCGGTCTCCTGACCGCCGTTGGCCTCGGGCGCGAGGCTGCCTTTGTCCACGCTCGGTACGACGCCGCCGGGCGTGGCCACCACGATCTCGTGTCCCGCCCCTTTCAGCTTTTCGAAGGGCACCACGAATTCCTCGGCCCAGAAGCCGGTCGGGTGCTTCGTCCCGTCGGCCAGCGTCCAGTGGTCGACTCCGGTCATCACGAAAAGGATCTTCGACATGGTGTGTTGTCTCCGTCGTCCGGAACCCGCTCGGTCGGGGTTCGCGTCATCGAGTCCCGTCGCGCTGGTCCACGTGGCACCTGGAGGTATCGATCCCACGCGTCTGGATCGTCAGCGACGACACTGTCGACGCTAGCCTTCGGCAACCATGGAATACCAATAAGAAGACCGATTTCAGACATCGGTTTCTCAATGGATCTTCGCAGACGACTTCGATTCGCGGCCGTTCCCGTTTCACTTCTTCCTTGGGCCGGGCGATGCGCAGTCACGAGCCGGTCACCGGTCGGTCACGCAGCACCGCCCCTCCCGCCTGACCTGGACTTGTTTACGCGCCATACTGGACCGGTGACGGAGATAGGTCAGTGCGAGCAGGAGACTGCACGCAAGATGCTCGGTGGTTGCCCCGATATCGGCAGCTTTAGTTTCTGGTTCGCCGACCAGCGGTGGGAATGGTCGGACGACGCCGCCACGATTTACGGGTACGCACCGGGAGAAGCCGAGCCGTCCACCGAACTTCTGCAACGCCACCTGCACCCCGACGACCGCGAGCGCGTCGCCCAGACGCTCGCCGAGGCCATCGAGACCGCGTCGCCGTTCTGCACCCGTCACCGGATCATCGACACCGAGAACGAGACGCACGACGTGATCGTCATCGGCGACCAGCTGTTCGACGGGCAGGGCGCCGTGGTGGGTTCCGCCGGTTACCTCATCGATGTCACCGAGACGCTCGAAGACAACCGGCAGGAAGCCCTCGACGACCTGCTGCCGGACGTGATCGACGCGCGAGCGGTGATCGAACAGGCCAAGGGCGTCGTGATGTTCGTTTACGGCGTCAACGCCGATCAGGCGTTCCGGGTGCTGCGCTGGCGCTCGCAGGAGACCAACATCAAGATCCGCGCGCTGGCCGAGCAGCTCGTCGCCGACGTCGTCGCGATGGGTGGTGCGCTGGTGCAGCAGCGCACCCGCTTCGATCATCTCCTGCTGACCCTGCACCGACGGGTCACGCCAACGGAACCTGGCGCGGGCTAGCCGACCGGTGTGCGCGGTCGGGTCGCCGCCGAACGGATCATTCCCTTGGTCCGCATGAGGAACTCGCCGAGATAGCTGTCGTGCGGGACCCCCGGACGCAACCACGTGGTCGGATGGTCACCCAGATAGAGGTTGGTGATCGTCGGCTCGTCCAGCAGCGCGTCGATGAGTTCGCGCCGCTCGGTCATCGCCGTGAGAACCAGCGAATCGCGCAGCGGGGCGACGCCGTCGGCGGGTGACCACGGCCCCACCCACACGCAGGGGAAGGCGAGTTCCACACCGAGCTGCGGCGCGGTGCTGCTGCCGACGAGGTGCACCGCGGGGCGCAGCACCACCGCGCCGGGCGACAGTTCGTCCACGATGGTGTCACCACCGAGCAGCGGGCGCGCGTCGCCCGCGACCCGACGCAGGTAGCGGTCCATCGCCGCCGCGGACTCGGTGGGCTGCACGGTGAGGATGGCATCCGGGTGCTCGGGCGGCAGGCTGGGAATGGCCCCCAACTCCGCGGCGAGCGCACGCGCCAGCGGCTCCGGATCGCCCTCGACCAGCACCGCGGTAGTGCAGGTGCAGGCGGTACCGCCGAGGTGGCTCACCGACTCGGCGATCAGCTCGACCTCAGCTCGCCAGTCCACGTCCGAGGTCACCAGGATCTTCGAGCGCCCCGGCCCCTGGGTGAGCACCCGCGCGCTGCCACCGTACTTGTCGACCACGTCCTGCCCGCCGTAGACGATGGCGAAATCGGACTCCGCCACCAGCACGTCGGCCGCTTCGTAGTCGGTCGGCAGCAGCGTGACCAGCTCCGGCGGCAACCCCGCCATGCGCAGAGCGCTGACCAGGCGAAAAGCGGTAAACGGCTCCCTGGTCGACGGCCGCACCGCCACCTTGTAGCCCAACGCGAGCGCCTCCGGCCACAAACCGTGCACCGCCGGGGTGTTTCCCGCCGCGTGCACCGCGAATAGATCGCCCCTGCGCGTCCAGACGGCGCATCCGGCGAGGGTGCGCCGGTCCTGCCAATCCGCCACCGCGCCCTTCGGCATCGCGAGTTCGAGGGTGTCGCGCTGCTCGCGCAGTACATCGGCGACCCATTGCACCGACTGCCGCACGACGGCCAGCGGGACTCCCGACGCGACGCTGACCAGTCGCGCGTATTCGTCGGGTCCGAGCCCGCCGATCTCGGCGTCGGTGAACAGGTCGGCCGCCCGTTCCAGCACCGCGAATCGCTCGGCGGCGGGCAGCACCGGCGCCTTGCGCATGGCCGTCAGCGCCCGGCGCACATACAGCGGCGGCACCTGGGAGATCTCCCCGATCTCGATGCCGGACAAGGTCGTCAGGGGCTTGCGGTCGCGGGCGCGATAGCTGCCCTGCGGACCGAGGGCGTCGATGTGCACGAACTCGCCCATCAGTACACCCCCTCGATGACCTCGGCGCCACCGAAGGAGGTCATCGGCGCGACATCGGCGACCGAGCAGCCGGAACCCTGCTTCGGCGGCTCGACCTTCATGGCCAGGTCCCGTTCCGGATTGTTGGGCAGCAGAGCGTATTTCGTGAGGTGATGCATCACGACCTGACCGCGCTCGCCGTAGCCGACGTCGTCGCCGGTCTCCGGATCCACCACCTCGAACGCCAGGTAGGGGCTCGGCGGGTCGAAAACCGGCAGTCCGTCGGGGCGCTCCTCGTCCCGCTCCCGGGACATGCCGAGGATGGTGGTGCTGCCGTAGAGCCCTTTGAGCGGGATGCCGGGAAAGATCTCCTGCCGGAAGATGTCGCGGGTGTCGGCGTCCATGTGCGCGCCGCTCCAGCAGATGAACTCGATCTTCCGGCGGATCTGCTCCACCAGGTCGTCGCGACGCGCGATGCGCTCCAGCAGCGGCGGAGTGGTGATCAGGATCCCCACCGACTGCGTGGTGAGGATCTGCGCGACCTGGTCGACGACGTGTTCGGCGTACCGCTCGGTGTTCTCGGTGTCGCCCCGCGCGATCATCTGCTTGATCCATCGCGGGTCGAGGTCGATGGTGAACCGCACGCCGTTGTGCCTGCGCGCCCGGCGTTCGGCGAACTCGCCGAACATGTGCGGGCCACTCGGCGCCACGGCCAAGGTGTTCACCGTGCCGAGCCCGGCGTAGTGGTGCTCGTCCCAGCCGAGCGCGAACTGCATCCAGCGGTCGAACATGACGAAACGTTTCGGCGCACCGGTGGTGCCGCCGCTCTCATAGATCCCCGCGATGACGCGGTCGGCGCCGGTCAGCCCGCGGGGGATCAAGTCCTCCACCGCGACCGTGCGGAATTCGTCGATGACGTTGGGGAAACGGCGCAGATCGGCGAAGGTCCGGATATCGGCGACGGGATCGAAATCCAATGTCCGCGCGCGGCGCAGCCAGTACGGGCTGCCCGTCTCCTCGCTGAAATGCCAGGCCAGCACGGCGCGCAGGTATTCCTCCGCGTCGATCATCGCGTAGTCGTGCGCGGCGAGGTCAAGGATTACGGGGCGCATGCGCGGCCTCCAGTGATGTGCCCCGAATCGGGGTTTCAGCTCGAACGCCGCAATCCTCTCCCGGCCCGGTCGAGGGCAAACGCGCTGTCGCCCAGTTCGATCCGCCGATAGGACACTCATATCGAGAACCGCGATCGACGCCGTGTACACGTTCGCCGAGCACGTACCGGTGGTACCCGCCGCGGCGTCGGCCGCTCGCCCCCGGCCTACGGGGATCCATTGGTGATGTCCATCACATCGTGTCAGAAATCGGCGGCCCGAAATGTCTTATGGGCAGCCGTCGATGACCGGGAGGTCCCGCCAGTTATGAGCACCATGTCACGGGGAGCAGATGCCCTGGATGAACGTTACCGCGCTTCCGCCTTCGTCAAGCGCTCGATCAACAAGGTATTCCCGACCCACTGGTCGTTCCTGCTCGGCGAGATCGCCCTGTACAGCTTCATCATCCTGCTGCTGTCAGGGGTGTACCTGACGTTGTTCTTCGATCCCTCTATGAGCGAGGTGGTATACGACGGCGCGTACCAGCCCATGCGGGGATTGACCATGTCCCGGGCCTACGAGTCGACGCTGAATCTCAGTTTCGAGGTCCGCGGCGGGCTGTTCGTGCGGCAGGTACACCATTGGACCGCGTTGCTTTTCGTGGCGTCGATGATCGTGCATATGTGCCGGATATTCTTCACCGGCGCGTTCCGCCGCCCACGCGAGATCACCTGGGTGATCGGCTCACTACTGCTGATCCTCGCCCTGTTCGAAGGCTTCTTCGGCTATTCGCTGCCTGACGATCTGCTGTCGGGTACCGGCATGCGCGCGGCCTTCTCGGGTTTCACGATTTCCATCCCCGTGGTGGGCACCTGGTTGCACTGGCTGATCTTCGCGGGCGATTTCCCCGGCGACATCATCATCCCCCGTCTGTACATCACGCACGTGCTGCTGTTCCCGGCGATCATGTCGGCGCTGGTCGTCGCACACATCGGAATCGTCTGGTACCAGAAGCACACTCAGTTTCCCGGACCAGCCCGGAACGAGAACAACGTCGTCGGCACACGTATCGTGCCGGTGTTCTCCCTCGATCAGGGCGCCTTCTTCATGTTCACCCTCGCGACAGTGTCGTTCATGGGTGGCCTTTTCCAGATCAATCCGGTTTGGAACCTGGGTCCTTACAACCCGTCGCAGGTATCGGCGGGTTCGCAGCCCGACTTCTACCTGATGTGGACCGACGGCATGGCACGCCTCATGCCGCCTTGGGAACTGTACATCGGCAACTACACCGTGCCGGCAGCCTTCTGGGTCGCGCTGGCGATGGGATTGGTGCTCTTGGCGCTGATGGTGTACCCGTGGATCGAGAAGCGTCTTTCGAGGGACACCGCGCATCACAATCTGCTGCAGCGGCCGCGAGACGTGCCGGTGCGCACAGCAATCGGCGCCATGGCCCTCACGTTCTACGTGGTGCTGACGCTGGCGTGTGTCAACGACATCATCGCACTGAACTTCGACATCTCGCTCAACGCGACGACCTGGTTCTTCCGCATCGCGGTGCTGCTGTGCCCGCCTACGGCCTACTTCCTTACCTACCGAATGTGCCTGGGTCTGCAACGCAGCGATCGCGCGGCACTCGCCCATGGCATCGAGACCGGCGTGATCAAACGCTTACCGCACGGCGAATACATCGAGATGCACCAGCCGTTGGGCCCAGTCGACGACCACGGCCACCCGGTTCCGCTCGAATATCAAGGCGCCCCGGTACCGAAAAAGATGAACAAACTGGGGTTCGCGGGCAAGCCCGGACCGGGCTCGTTCCTGCGCCCGGATCCGGCGCCCGAAGCGGAGCGCCTGGTGATGACCGAGCACACCGAAGAACGCAGGCAACTTGCCGTTCTCCGGGAATACCAGCAGCGCCGCGACAACGAAAGGCACGACCGATGAGACGGAGGCGCGCCGGGCACGCCGAAGACTACGGCCTGCTGGTCCCCGCGGCCACCGTCGCCAGCGAGCACGCGGGTAACGTCGTCAGAGACACTCTGCGCGCCAACGGGATCCGTTCCACTGTGGGACGGACCGACCGACGCGGCCGACTCCACCGCCTGCTCGTTCTCGTCTTCCCCGAGGACGCCGCGCGGGCCTACGAGGTGATCTGCGCCCATACGAGCCAGCCTGAATCTTGAAGATGCCACTCGAAGTGGTCGCCAGTGTGTTCGAAGCCGATTCTGTGGACATCGCTCGTGCGGTCAGTTCGTGGAGCGGTGGCGCTGGGAGCGCCGCGAACAGGACTCCTGTCGGTGGATTCGGACGTACCTATTGCCAACAAAACTGATCTGTCTCTATTTTTAACGAGACAGATCAGTCTCTATCGGCGCGACGGATGGAGTCCTTCATGGCTACGGAGTCAGACTTGCGGGCGGGCGCATGATCATCGGAGCCGCGGAGGAGACGCCTGCCACGATGCTCGCCGCCCATCACGTCGAATTCGGCGCGCCGCTCGCCGTGGGCCAACTGCCCCGGCCGGTGCCGCTTCCCGGGGAGGTACGGATCAAGGTCGCGGCGACCAGCGTCAACCCCGTCGACATGCACACCGGTCGCGGGAACGGCTACGTCCAGTCGATGACACTTCCGCTCATCCCGGGCTGGGACGTGGCGGGAACCGTCGATGCGGTCGGGTACGGCGTGGCGAGGCACCGCGTCGGCGACCCGGTCTTCGGCTTGGCCCGGTTCCCCCATCCGGCCGGGGCTTACGCGGAGTACGTGACGGCTCCCGCACACCACGTGGTGCGCGCTCCGGCAGGCCTCACCATGGTGGAGGCGGCCGCGCTGCCGTTGTGCGGGCTGACCGCCTGGCAGATGCTCCGAGCGGCGAGGGTGGAGCGGGGCAAGCGTGTCCTGATCGACGGCGCCTCCGGCGGTGTCGGACATCTCGCCGTGCAGATCGCTCGCGCGCTCGATGCGGAAGTGATCGCGCTCGCTCGGCCCGAGCACCACTCGCTGGTCACCTCATGGGGCGCCGACGACTGCGTGGACTATCGGGACGCCGCGGCGGTGGCCGCCATCGACATGGCCGACGCCTTATGCGATGTCGTAGGCGGCGATCTGGCCCTACGGCTGTTCGACCGGATCGCCCCGGGCGGCTGCGCTGCGCTCGCCTTGGGCTGGGCAGTCCCGGACTACCGGGCTGAGGCTGATGCGCGTGGGATCGACGCGGTGTCCTGCTTGGTCGACCCGGATCCCGTAGGCCTGAGAGCCTTATCCGAACTCGCGGAAGCCGGTTCCTTGCGCGTGCACATCGGAGCGACCTTCGGCCTCGCGGAGGCGAGTCGGGCACAGCAGTGGGTGACCAGCCGATCCGGCATCGGCAAGGCCGTCATCGTGATGCCGGACTCAGCGGAATGACCACCCAGCGAACCGGGACGCCGGCAGCCCCGCCCCGGCAACAGGGCACCGCCGGTTCACGCGCCCCCCGGCTGCGTGGGCCGGCGCTTCGAGAAGCGGTGCTCGACATCGCCTGTCAACTCTTCTACGACAACGGTGTGCATGCCGTCGGTGTGGATGAGGTCGTACGCCGCGCCGGCATCGCCAAAGCCAGCCTCTACCGATGGTTCCCCACCAAAGACGCGCTCATCCTCGCGGTTCTCGACCGAATCGACCAGCAACTGTGGGCACGGTGGGACGAGGTGGCGGAGCAGTTCGCCGACGATGCCGAGGCAGAGCTGCGGGCCCAGATCACATGGATGACCGACATGGCGGCATCACCTGGATACCGAGGCTGCGCCTTCGTCAACACGGCGGCCGAATTCTCCGAGAGACATGACGAGATCCGTGACCGCTGCCTCCAGCACGAGCGGGAACTGGGCATGCGCCTTCGCAGGCTAGGTCGACGCCTTGCCGTGCCCGATCCCGATTCCTTCGCCGACCAGCTCCAGTTGGGGATCGTCGGCACATTCACCACCTCGGGCCTGTTCTCCAGCGCGGGCCCCGGGCGGCGACTTCCGGCACTCCTCGACGCGATCCTGGCGGCGAATCTCGGTCGCTGAGTGCAGCGCCACTGTGGGCAAGGCTGCTGAGCGACCGCACCGCGGCGGACCGAATGCCGGATCATCGCCGTCGGGCCCGCTGGGCTGCCTCGCGATCGGTGATGATCTGCTTGCGGCGCTGCGTCATCGCTTCGGCGGGTGAGCCGGCGCCGACGATCGCCTCGAACACCGCGCGTCCGTCCTCGAGCGCGTCACGTGCGCCGACTCCGGCGGCCGGAGTGATGGCGTGGTCGGCGTCACCGATCAGGAGCACCGAATCCTGAGGCGCGCGCGCTCCGTCCAGGGGAACGTCGCGGGCGTTGCTGACGTGCACCAGTTCCGTGTGCGACAGGAAATCCGACACCAGCGCCTCGATGGAAGGCGTTGCGGCCAAGATGGTTTCGGCCCATTCACCGGTCGGCCGCATCCCGATATCGTCGCGGGTAGCGGGCAGGGGTTCGCGCGGGATCCGCACGAACCACAGAGCCGCCGGATCCTCTGGGCGCCAGATGTGCCCGAAAGTACTACCGGCACTGCCGTCTTCGGCGACCTCGGCGAAGAAGTGCAGGACCGCGGGTGCGGTGGCCGGCGGGGAATCCAATGGCGTGCCGGTCATCCCGTACAGCACGACGTCACCGGCGTAGACCGGGATGCGGCCGGGTTCCAGGCCCGCGCGGACCACGGAGTCGATACCGTCGGCGCCGACCACCAGTCCCTCGGCGGCGACGACGTCCGCGCCGCGCCGGATCTCGTGGCCGTCGTCACCCGAGGTCACCTCGGTGATCGGCTCGCCGTAGCGCAGCTCCGCGCCGGAGCCCGCGACGAACTCCGACAACACACCCATGAGGTTGCGGCGCAACCAGAAGCGATGACCGCGACTGGGCATTTCGCTGCGCCGACCGCGACTGTCTTCATAGTCGAGCCCCGCCAGCGGATACGAAACCTCATGCAGCGCCGAACGATCGACGCCCATCGCCTCCATCGCGTCGTGCCCGCGCCCATCGATGAACAGAAACGCCCCGGCTCCGGGACCGGGGCGCTGCTGCTCGTAGACCGTTACCTGACGACCTTTCCGCGCGAGACCACCGGCCAGGCAACTACCCGCGATCCCACCACCGATAACACTGACCATGTAACTGCGATCTCCTAGCGTTGTCGTGCCGACGGCCACCCGCTGGGAGGGGCACTCATCCAGATTGCCATGCTCGGCCGAACCTTCGCCGAGGACTGATCGACCGAGCGCGGGATGGCGCCTCCGCAGAGCACGTCTCACGATGGAAGAGCGGGCCACCCAATCCAAAAGCTCTTCGAGGCAACAGAATCCGAGTGGGCACGGTCGAGACATGCGCTCCCCCATCGCATCGACGGTGCTCAGCTCGGTGGAATTCGCTTCAGGCTGCCGACACTGAGCGATCCACTCGCCCCGGTGCGCAGTGTCGCCTCCGCCGCGCGGACATAGCCGAGAGGGTCTTTGTCTACGGGCTCGACGCCGGCGTAATTGCTCGCTTCGTAGGCGGCGAAGGCGACGGCGAGTTGGTGGCGGCGCGCCAACCCGGCCAGGCGGCGGAAGTCGGTGAGCCCCTCACGTTCTTCCTCGGCCATATGGTCGCTGTTGGCCAGGTTCGCCGCAGCTACGGCCGCGTACCAATCGTCGGTGCCGACCTGGTGTCGCGCTACTTCGGCGACCGCGTCCCTGATCTCGTTGTGGTCGTGGATCGCGTCGAGTGTCTCGTCCTCCGTCCCGCTCGCGCGCCGGGCCGCGATCCCTGCCTGGAGCAACTCGGGATAGAAGATCTCCTCCTCGGCCTGCGCGTGCAGCTCGAGGAAGGCCGCCAGTCTGTCCCAGATCGCGGACAGCGCGGCGGTTTCCCCGCGATCGATCTGCTCCAGGATCGCGAACAGCCGCCGCTGCTCGTGATGGTCATCGAGAATCAGCTCGGTAATGTCCACATTTCCTCCCTGACGCCGCGTTCGGGTAAGCATTGGACTCGACGACCGACTGCCGCGCGGGCAGCCGGAACGTCCATGGGAACCTGACGACAACGTACTACCGAGCCGCGGCCCGACGCTCACATTCCGCCGCGGAACCCGCATGGATACCCGATCGCGATCGTCAACGGCAAAGTGCCTCGCCGTGAAACGGCTGACCGAACCTCGGGAGCGACAGCTTTGCGACCGATCCTCCGTTTCCGCGTGGTAGGTGTGGGTAGCTCGGTGGTGGTGAGGTTCGCTCGGCTCGGTGGGAGGAACGGTGTCTCGTTCGCTGATGAAGGTGATTTCCGCGGCCGCGCTGGTGTGCGGCCCGGTTTCCGTCGGAGCCGGTGCGGCGGCCGGTGTACCGCAGTTGCCGCTGCCGCCGATCGGCGGTGGATCGGGGATCGTGATCGATGACCGGGCCGAGTGCACGCTCACCGCCATCGGCTACGACGCGGCCGGCAGGCTGGTCGGTTTGACGGCGGGGCATTGTGGCGAGCCCGGGGCGCAGGTGGCGTCGGTGACCTATCCCAGCTATGGGGTGCTGGGGCGGTTCGTCTACGCCGATCACGAACTGGACTACGCGATCATCCAATTCGATGACGCGCGGGTCGCTCCAGCCCGCGACGTCGGTGGTTTCGCCATCGACGGCCTCGGCGCACCCGCGCGATTTCCCGACGTGGTGTGCAAGAAGGGCCGCACGACCGGCCGAACCTGCGGTGTCGCCTGGGGCGACATGATGGGCCGCGGCAGCGACACCTGGACCCAAATGTGTGTGCTCAAGGGCGATTCCGGCGCGCCGGTGGTGATCGGTTCGACCCTGGTCGGCATGGTCAACGCCTACTGGGGCATGGGGTGTCTCGGGCCCGAGGTGGGAACCGACATCAACGCCATCCTCGCCGACATCGACTCCCGCGACGACGTCGGCGCCGGATTCCGTCCCATCTGATCCCAGCAGTGTGACCAGCACGCGGGTCGAGCGAACTTCGGCATCGCAGTAGCGCCCCGAATACAGCGTTTCTCCCGCCTCCGGTTCCGGAATATCGGTCGAACAGCTGACATTCAGATGCGGTGCGCATGCTCTACATTCGGGTCGGTGTCGAATCGACCGATCGTGAAGGCTACCGCCGACGCCCGGTCGAACGGGTGCGTCCACGGTCTGGGGTTGGAAATGGGTCAGTGTGTGCAACGAATCTTGGGTGCTGTCGTCCTGGCCGCCGCGGTCGTGATCGCCGGTTGCGCCACATCCGACGATTCGCCGGGTCCGGCAACCAGATCGGCGGCCGCCGCGACAACGACCGCAACCGCCAGAACCCCCGGCGCACCGGCGTCCAGCGCCGCGCCGCCACCGGAGACGGTGCCACTCCTGCAAGGCGACAACCGCATGCGCGGTCCGGGGACGGTGTTCTCGGGCTGCACTCCCGATGCCGGTGACAAATTCACCCGCGGCGGCCAGGTGTTCGATCCGCTGACCGGCACGAACAAGCCGATCCCCCAACCGATTCTCAAAGCGCCCGAGCAACTCGTCAACCACTTCTGCACGGTGATGGGTACGCCTCGAAATGTGCGCGTCGTGTACATAGTCTCGGTTCGCACACCTGCTTCGGGTCTGGATGCCGAAAAGTACTCGACCAGGATCGAAGCGTTCGGAGTGAACGATCGAGCACCTGTCGCTCAGGCGCCTTGGCCCGCAGACCTCGCACTCGACAAGTTCTCGGTGCTGGCCCCGACAGAATACGGTTTCATCGTCCGAGTTCGTTCGCGCGTCGTCGGATTCGACCTCGATACGCTCGCCGTTGCCTGGCAGCTCGACGAAGGCCAGCTCTACAGCGACCGCTACAACGGTCGGAGTCTCGCAAGGGAGTTGGGGACGCAGAGCGGCCAGAGAATCGTATTCAACAGCGCGAAGGACGGCTCCGAGATCGCGCGGTTCGATGGCATCGGCCTCGCGGGCGGAACGGCCATCGATTCACCGCATACGACAGCGGACAACGGCTTTTTCGTCGCACAGGCCGGTCGGCCCGACTACCACCTCTTCTACTTCGATTCGGCTGCCGCCGCGCTCGTCGGACCGATCGCGCCCTTCGCGCAGTCGTTCCAACGCAGCGGAAACCTATTGCTCGCGTATGGGCGGGGAGGCAGCGACAGCGCCTACCTGAACGTCTACGACATGAACAAGAAGACGTTCGTCGTCCAGAAGTCAGGTAACGACGCCGCGGGCCTCGGGTTCCAGCACGTCTACCTCGCCGGCAAGTATCTCTACATCCAAAATGCCGATGACAGCCCCGTCATAGACCTCACGACACTGAACAAAGTCGCGAGCGGATGGCATCAGCGCCCGATGGATGTCATCGGCGACTGGATCCTGGTGATCTCGGGCAAAGTCTCGAACAACTATGCGACCTGCTTCGACACCCGCGGTGAATTCGTCTGCTACGAGACCGGAGTCCTGTACCACAGCCCGAATGGTTCTTATCCGGGTAAGTGGTATTAGCCGTTCGGCCAGGGGATCGGTCAATCGGCCGACGGAGGCTGCGCGGCCGACGGCCCTTCGGTCAGGGCGGCCAGGACCGCCGAAGTGTCGTGATAGTAGGGCCGGAATTCGGTGATCAGGCCGTCTCGAAAGCTGATCCATTGCAGCAGTGAGGTTTCCAGTATCCGTCCGGTGCGCCGCGCACGTAGACGACCCCGGCTGTAGACCACGACGCTGGCCTCGTCGTCGAGGAAATGCTGCTCGTCGAACCACAAGCCGTCCCAGCTCTCTCGCATCGCGGCGAGGAATCTCCGGAATCCGTCGTGTCCATGCCAATCGCCGCCATAGGGCAGGCTCGACGCCTGGCGCATGACCACATCCGGCGCCAGATGCCGGGCCGTTTCCTCGAACCCGGACCCGTCGGTGAGATACGCCGCCTCCGACGCGTAGAAGGCCCTCAGGGTGCTCATCACATCAGCTGTCATGCGCACGATCCTGGTCACCGCCACCCCGCCCGCGCTGGCGGGAATCAGCCATCATGATAGACCGGGGATCGGTTGTGTTACCTCTCCCCCGGTGTCTCTCGTCATAGGCGAGGTTGTCGACGCTACCCGGCCGACGCCGTCCGGACGGCGTCGGACACCCCATCGCGGCTGATCGAGGGACTACCCGAGGAGTGGGCATGAGCACGCCGACGGCGAGCGCGACTACCGAGATCTACTTTCGCGCGGCGGCCGCGACCCTGAGTGACGGCCGTGGTTCCCGGCAGCTAGGTCGAAATCATCCTGTGGGTCGCACGAGGTCGCTTCCCGACAGGCGGTAGCGGCGCGGCGCCCGGTCTGCTCATGACTCCTCGGACCCGAGCGAGCGCCTGGCCTTCGTCCGCCACGACGTGTTCGGGGTCCCCTCCCCACGAATCGTCCGCCGGACGTCAGTCGATGGATGCGGACGCCTCGTCGCGAAGGGCGGCGATCGTGGCGCGCAGTGATTCCGCGGTGGGCGTCGGCTCGATGCCGAAGGCCGCGGTCGCGGCCGAGGAGTCGATCACGAACGGACGATCGAACTGATACCGCAGTTCGCGCATCTCGCGGGCGTTGGGATCGAAGAGCCCTCCGACCCAGAGCACCGCGGCGGGCATCCGGCTCACCCGCGCGGGCGACGCGTCCGCGACCGTCGCCGCGAGCCCGGCGAGTTCGCGAAGGGACATCGGCGGCGCGGTGGGCGTGTGCCAAGCGCGGCCCCAAGCGTTTTCGTCGTGGGCGACCGCGACGAGAGTACGTGCGGTGTCGGTGACGTCGGTCCAGCTGTGCGCGGCGTCCGGATCGGCGGGGAACAGCACCCGGCGGCCGGCCAGCACGGCGGGCAGCGCCGCGACGGTGAACGCCGACGTCGCTCCGGCGCCGAGGTAGTCCGATCCGCGTACTTCGGCGGTGCGGACGCGGCCCGCTTCGTGCGCCGCCAGCGCCTCGGTCCAGAGCTCCGCGCGCACGCGCCCTTTCACGCTGTTGGGACGCAGCGGGTGCTGTTCGCTGATCGGACCGTCGACCTGACCGTAGCCGTAGAGGTTTCCGACGCTCAGCAGCGCGGCGCCGGTAGCCTCCGCCGCCTGCAACACGGCGGCGGCCAGGGGCGGAAAGTCGCTCGCCCAGCGGTGATACGGAGGCTGCGCGCACTGGAAGATCACCTCCGCGCCCGCACAATGCCCGATCAATGCCGCCGAGTCGGTGGCGTCGGCGGCGACGCGCTCGATCAGCGGATGATCCGGGCCGACGCCGCGCCGGGTGATCACGCGCACCTGGGCGCCGCGTGCGGCGAGCAACGCGGCGGTGGTCGCGCCCACCGGGCCGGCTCCGATGACAACGTGCAGAACCATGGCAATCCATCCTGTCGGGCGTTCCGTTTAGAGAACAGTGTTCTCAATGCGGCTTCACCGTAAGTCAGAACAATGCGTGAAGTCAAGAGCACTGTTCACCGAACCAACATATGTTCTGTTATCGGTTGCTTGTTCTCTACACTGGGGAGATGTCCGCCCGATCCCTACGCGCCCGCATCCGCTCCGAGATGACCGAGGAGATCAAAGAGGTCGCGCGCAGACGGTTGGCCGTGGACGGCGCGAACCTGTCCTTACGCGGGGTCGCACGGGATATGGACATCGTTCCGTCCGCGCTCTACCGCTACTTCCCGAGCCGGGACGACCTGTTGACCGCCTTGATTCTCGACGCCTACCGCGCCCTGGCCGCCGAAGCCGAAACCGCCGACGCGAAGGTTCCCACCGCCGATCTACGCGGCCGGTGGCTGGCGGTGTGCTCGGCGGTGCGAGACTGGGCGCTGGCCCATCCGGCCGAATACGGACTGCTCTACGGCAGCCCGGTACCCGGATACTTCGCACCCGAGGACACCGTGGCCCCCGCCACGGCCGTGGTCTTCCGGCTGGTCGCCATCGCGCAGGAGGGGGCGGGAAAACTGACACCGCCACCGCTTCCGGCCCCGCTGCCCGCGCCCGTCCGCACCGACCTGCGCCGACTCATCGAGCAGAAGCCGCCCGCCGACATGCCCGAAGACGTACTCGACCGGGTCTTCGTCGGCTGGACCCAGCTGTTCGGCCTGATCAGCTTCGAGATCTTCGGCCGCCTGAACGGAACCATCGACGCCCGCGACGAATACTTCGGTCACCACATGAACGTGATGGCCGACCTGGTCGGCCTGCCGTAACCCGGCCTCCGGCAGTCTCCTCGCCGCCTTCTTCGCAGCCCGGCCTCGATCCGGTCCGACCAGCTCATCTGTACGACGACATGGCGGCGTGTCCGCACCGGCGTGCGGGTAGCGCACACCGGGCGGCGCTACGGTACACAGCACCGAGATTCTCCGCGTTCCATTCGACCGAACACGACTCATTCGTGGAGGAACATTGCCGAGCTCGTTCACTCGCAGGGGATTTCTGTCCAGTGCGGCCACTTCGGCCACGGCCGCGGCCGCCGTCACGACCGGAGCCGCGCCGGGCAAGGCCCGAGCGGACACCGATCCGGACAAGCCGAACATCCTGTTGATCATCGTGGACGAGATGCGGACACCCGTATGGTTTCCCGACCAGCAGACGCTGGACGCCGTGCTGCCGAACATCGCACGGATCCGCCGGGGCAGCGTGTCGTTCGAGAATCACTACACGGCGGCCAACGACTGCACGCCCGCCCGGGGTTGCCTGCTGACCGGCCTCTACGCGCAGCAGACCGGGGTCATGGTCGTGTCGGAATCGACGTTGTCGCCGCTGTTCCCGACGTGGGGGTCCATGCTGCGCGACCACGGTTACGACACCACATACTGGGGCAAGTGGCATCTCGGCAGCTACCCGGATCGCACACCGGGCGCGCTCGAAGCCTACGGATTCCACGGCGGCACCTATCCCTCACCGAACGGCGCGCCGGGTCAAGGGCTGCAAATGGATCCGAAGATCGTCGACCAGTTCGTCGACTGGTTCCACAACGATTCCGGCAATGCGCCCTGGTGCACGACGGTGTCGCTGGTCAACCCGCACGACATCCAATGGTGGCCGCGCTGGACCCGTCGCGACCAGTTCAACGCCGACATCCCACGCTGGATGAACGAGCTGCCGCCCAATTTCGAGTCGCTCGAACAACTTTCGCGCAAACCGCGCCTGCAGATGGCGCTGGTGGAGGTCTCGGCGGTAGCGTTCGGAGCGGCGCCCTACGGAACGCCGGAAGCCATGCAGGCCTGGATCGAGATGCGCAATCTGTATCTGTGGGCGCAGCAGCAGGTCGATATCCAGATCGGCCGCGTGCTGGACACCTTGCAGTCGCGTCCGGACGTCGCCGCCAACACCGTCGTCGTCTTCACCTCCGACCACGGTGATTACGCGGGCTCCCACGGCCTGCACGGCAAAGGCGGCGCCGCCTACGACGAGGCGCTGCGCGTCCCGCTCTACGTTCACGATCCGCGCGGCCACTTGAGCCCGGTGAACGGGACGAGCACCAGGGACCAGCTCACTTCCAGTGTCGATTTCACTCCCCTGCTGCTCACCATCGGCACCGGCGGCGACGAATGGCGCGGCGACGGACGCTACGAACATCTCAGCGGGCGTCTCGACATCGCCGCGCTGTGCCGCAACCCGGGAGCCGCGGGCAGGCCGTGGGTCGCCCATACCACCGACGAGGCTTCGATCGAGGAAGCCGCGATGCTGTTCGATCAGAACGCCCCGGGCCACGTCGCGATGGTGCGCACCCCGGACGCGAAATTCGCCTCCTATTCCCATTGGGTGCACGGCCGGATCCAGATCGACCCGGCGGCCGCACAGGAATTCGAGCTCTACGACTACAGCACCGACGGCGGCAGGCTCGAACTCGACAACCAAGCCGCCACCGGGAATCCGTTGCGCGGCGAGATGGAGTCGCTGCTGGACAACGTCATTCGCACCGAGATCCAGCAACCGCTGCCGCCGTATCTGCGGGCCGCGCAGGACGAAGGCATCGGCGACTACCTCTCGGCGCAGACGAACGTGTTGATCCAAGCCGAACGCATCGGCAACGCCTTGCTCGATGCCGTGCCGAAGCCGTCCTAGCTCCTACAGCAAGCCCTGCACGCCCAGGTCGGTGACGTATTTCTCGATCAGCTCCCGGGAGATCTGCGGAATATCCTGATCGGCGCCGATTTTCACGGCTCGGACGGCAGCACGGAATTTGTCCGCGGGCAATGCCGAGCCACGAACGGCCGGGGCCGGTCGTCGATAGGCGTGCAACAACGGCAGCACGGAGGCCTGGCGCTGAGCTTCCGGTAACGCCCGCAGGGAGGTCTCGAATCGGGTGACCCACTCGTCGTAATCGGCGATCCGCTCGATGCGATGGCCCGCCTCGATCAGCCAGTCGACGAACTCGTCGAGCGAGCGGCCGTCGTCGTGCGGGTTGAGCACGTCGAAACTGTGGAAACCCGTCCCCGCCGTCGCGCCGAGGATGGTGATCGCCTCGGCGGTGAAATCGGCGGGCAAGCCGTCGTAGTGGGCGCGCGAGCGTTGACCGTTCGCGTCGGTGCGGTAGAAGGAGAACGGCGCGATCCCCGTGACGAGCAGGCTCAGCAGTAGCCGGGTGAAGATGTCGGGCACGTTGAGCTGACCGGTGTAACGCCGGTCGGCGAGGATCATGTCCGACCGGAACACCGCCACCGGAAGCCCGCACAGGTCGTTGGCCTCGCGCAGCAGCACCTCGCCTGCCCACTTGCTGTTGCCGTAGCCGTTGGCGTAACTGTCGTCCACCGCGCGCACCGCGCTGAGCTCGCGGACGTCGCCGTCCTCGGCGAAGACGGCCGAGTCGATCTGCGTGGCCACGGCGACCGTGGACAGATAGGTGAACGGCTTGAGCCGCGTGGTCAGGGCGAGACGGATCAACTCGGCGGTGCCGACCACGTTGGGACCGAACAGTTGCCGATACGGCAGCACGTGGTTGACCAGCGCGGCGGGATGCACGATCACGTCGACCTGTTCGGCCAGCCGTTGCCAGGTCCGATCGTCGAGCCCCAGGTTCGGATCACCGATGTCGCCGGGGATCACCTCCAGATGCGCGGCGGCCAGATCCTGGAATTCCTGGACCAGGCCGGGGTCTCCGGTGTCGAAGGCGCTGTCGAGTCGCTTGCGCGCCGCGGCGGCGTCGGAACCCCGGACCAGGCAGACCAGCGTGCCTCCGCTGTCGTGCATCCGTCGCAGCCATTCCAGGCACAGGAAACGGCCGAGGTAGCCGTTCGCGCCGGTCAGCAGCACCGTGCGCACGGTTGCGGAGGGGCGCGCCAGATTCGGCGCCTCGGCGAGGGTGCGGGCGTCGAGGAACTTGTCGAGGGTCAGATCGGCGGCGCGGACCTGCGACCCGGCGCCGTGCACCGAGGCGTAGGTGGCGCCCCGCGTCCCCGAGGCGCGCTCGGCCGCGATGTAAGCCGCCACCTGGCGCAGACCGTTGGCCGGGCTGATCACCACCGACACCGGCACCTCGACCTCGAAGATCTCGTGCAGCAGGTTCGACAGCGACAGCGCCGAGAGCGAATCGCCGCCGAGGTCGCCGAAGTGCGCGTCGGGGCGCAGATCGGCGTCCGCGCAGCCCAGTACGGCCTTCGCCGCGCGGCTCACCGTCTCCAGCACGGGCAGGTGATCCGCGGTGCGGCGCAGGTCGAGCAGTTCGTTCGCCTGCCCGGCGGCCTGCTCGGCGTAGAGTGCTTGCAAGCGCGGCTCGTAGTGCTCTTTGAGCTTGGGCCGCAACAGCTTCCCGATGCCGCTCAGCAACCCGTCGGCGGTGGTGAACGGTTCCGGCTCGATCAGGAACTCGCGCGGGATCTCGTAGGACTGCAGCTCGGCGTCCTTGGCCAGCTGTCGCAGCGAGTCGCTCAGCGCCGTCTTCATCTTCTCGGGATCGCCCCAGGCCAGCACGTCCTCGGTGGGCACGATCACGGCGAGCAGATAGGCGCGTTCACTGCTGCCGTACACGAAGATCTGCCGGATCAGCGGACTGGTCGCGTAGACCGACTCCAGGCGCGAGACCGCGACGAATTCGCCCTGGGAGAGTTTCAGCACGTTGTTGCGCCGATCGACGTAGACCAGGTGATCCGGGCCGAGTTCGGCGACGATGTCGCCGGTTTTGTAGAAGCCGTCGGAGTCGAAGACCTCGGCCGTGACCTCGGGCCGCTTGTAGTACCCGGAGATCAGGGTGCTGCTCTTCAACAGCAGCTCGCCGCGCGGATGCGGCTTGTCGGTCCGGAAGTAGCCCAGCTCGGGGACGTCGACGAGTTTGTAGTCCAGTACCGGCGGCCGCTGCACCCGTTCGTCGATGACGACCACGCCGCCCGCCTCGGTGGATCCGTAGCCGTCGTGCAACTCCAGATCGAGCACCGACTCGACGAACGATTTCATCTCCGCCGACACCGGGGCGCTCCCGCAGATCGCCATGACCAGCCGTCCACCCAGGAAGTGTTCGCGCAGTTCGGTTTTCACCTCCGCTTCCAGCGCGACGCGGTCCACACCGGGTCCGTAGCGCCGGTCCACCTCGCTCTGGTAGCGCTGGAAGACCATGTCGCACACGCGCGGAACGAAGAACAGCTCGGTCGGCCGGGCCAGCGCGATGTCGTCGAACAGCGTCGACATATCGCTCTCGGCCGCGAAGTACGCGGTGCCGCCGCGCGCCAGCACGCCGGTCAGCGACCCGCGACCGGCCACATGGCTCATCGGCATGTAGTTGAAGTTGATCGCGGCGACGTCGGGCCGGTTCACCCATCCCCTGGCGACCAGCCGCTGACTGTACATCGCGCCTTTCGGGGTTCCGGTACTGCCCGAGGTGTAGATCAGCAGCGCCAGCGGGTCCTCGCCGGGCTCGGCGACGAACAGCGGCGCCGGCGGCAGCGTCCGGCCGCGCGCCAGCACCTCGTCGAGCGATTCGACGCGCACCGCGCTGCCCGCGTCGGCCAGCCGCGCGCGGGCCGCGTCGAACGCCGCCCGCTGGTCGTCGTCTTCCGGGTGGTAGTCGAAGACGACCAGCCGTTGTGGCCCGGACTCCGACAGCGCGCACGTCACCGCGGTGTCGAGCAGTTCCGGTGTCGCCGCCAGCGCCAGCGGCTCGGTCTCCGCCACGATCGCGGTGAGCTGGGCGACCGGGGCGCTGGATTGCATGGGTACCGCGACCAGGCCGAGGTGGATGCAGGCCAGGTCGAGCGTGGTGTAGTCACTGCTGGTGAAGCCCAGGATGCCCACGAAGTCGCCTGCCCGCAGCGGTGTGTCCGCGTCACCGTGCCATGCGGCGGCGACCGCGCGCACGCGCTCCCACAGCTCGCCGTAGGTGATGGTGTCGAACCGCGGCAGCAGCGTCAGCGTGGTGCGTCCGGTCTCGTCGGTGCGCAGCTCGGTCGCGCGCTGGGCGACGGCGGGCCGGTCGGCGTAGCCGACCATCACCGTCTCGACGATCTGAGCGAGCCCCGCTCCGGGGTCGCGAATCTTCTCGGCGACGTCCGCACGCGGTGTGGCGTTGCGGATGTCGTCGTATTCGGCATATAGCCGGGTGATGCGGCGCATGAGCCGCTCCCCGCGTGTTTCGGGTGCCACGACGACCTCCTTCGGTCCTTGAACGCGCCTTCCTAAACACGTTAGCTCGACTAAGTACTTTGGTCAGGCAATAGCCGCCGCGCACGTCTGTGACACTGGACACGGCGCCGGGAAGGTCCGGAAACTACTCGGTATTGCGTTGTGCCGCACACTCAGCCTGGTGCTGTCGGTACCAGTGTTATCGGGCTCCTGTTACCGGTGCCCGCCGCACCGCATGCTCGATGCATGACACAGACCATATCGCCGGGGCCCGCGGCGACGACGGCCGCCGCGGCCGCGGCCGCACCGGCCGTGCTGGGAGCGCGGCGTTCGCTTGCCCTCCTCGCCGTCATTCTCACCGGGCAGTTCATGGCGGTGCTCGATGCCTCCATCGTCAACGTCGCCATTCCCTCCATCCGCAATTCCCTGCACACCAGCGGCGCGGCGCTGCAACTGATCGTCGCCGGGTACGTCATCGCCTACGCCGTCCTGCTGGTCACCGGGGCGCGCCTCGGCGACCGATTCACCCAGCGCCGCGCGTTCATCGCCGGACTCGCGCTGTTCACCCTCTCCTCGCTGGCCTGCGGTCTGGCCTGGAACGAGGCATCGCTGATCGTCTTCCGGTTCGCCCAGGGCGTCGGCGCGGCGGCCATGGTGCCGCAGATCATGACGCTCATCCAGCGCACCTTCACCGGCGATGCCCGCGCGCGGGCGCTGAGCGTCTACTCGGCCATCATCTCCGGCGGCATGGTCGCCGGACAGGTCCTCGGCGGGCTGATCGTCAACGCCGATCTCTTCGGCAGCAGCTGGCGCGGCGTGTTCCTGGTGAACGTGCCGATCGGCCTCGTATTGCTCGCGGCGGCGCCGCGCATCCTGCCGTCCTCGGCCCAGCGGCTCGAGCGCAAGCTCGATCTGCCGGGACTGGCCACGCTCACCGCGTCGGTGCTGATGCTGGTGTTGCCGCTCGTCCTGGGGCGGGAGCTGGATTGGCCGTTGTGGTCGTGGATCGCCCTGACCGCCAGCGTGCTCGGCTTCGCTTCGTTCGTGGCGATCGAGCGGGTCGTCGCCACCCGTGGCGGCGAGCCCCTGTTCGCGCGGGCGGTACTCACCGCGCCCGGCCTCGTGCCCGCCGCGGTCGCGCTGTTCGTGACCATGGCGACCTTCGGCGGCTGGATGTTCGTCATGGCGATCCACCTACAGAGCACGCTGGGCTACAGCGCGCTGCACGCGGGTCTGCTGTTCGTCCCCCTCGGCGTGACCTTCGCCGTCGCCAGCCTGAACTGGGAACGCGTCCCGGCCCGGTTCCATCCGGTGATGATCCCGCTCGGCCTGGTCGTCGGGGCGGTGAGCATGGTCGCCCTCGGCGTGCTGCTACGTGACGGCGGCGAGGTCGGACCGCTCGCGCTGACCCTGCTCGGCCTGTGCGGCGCGGGCAACGGTATCGCCTTCAGTCCGCTCATGACCCGCACGCTGGCCAAGGTCCCGATGAGCCTGGCGGCCGACGCGAGCGGCATCCTGGTGACCAACGTGCAACTCGGCGTGGTGGTCGGGATCGCCGGTTTCGGGTCGCTGTTCCTCGGCCTCGCGGGCAGCACGGTGCGCAGTGCGGCGCATGCGCTCGGCGGCACCGCGATCGCCGAGGGCGTCACGGTCCTGCTGGCGGCCGCTTTCGCGGCTCGTGCGGCACGGTAGCCGACCCTCCGTTCGACAACCTTCGAATCATCGCGACGCAAACCATCGCGATCGGCCGCCCCTTGCGCGCATGCTCGCAAGGGGTGCGCCGCCGGTGGCCCGAGCCGCATCGTGCCCGGCTCGGGCCACCGATCGTCGCGTCATCGTTCGCGGGATGAAAGAAGGTGCGGGATGGGCGTTTTCGCGCTCGGTGTAGAACTCGACGGAGAGGGGTTCCGCCCCGAGGCGTGGCGGCGGGCGGCACACGCGCCGGACCGTCTGCTCACCGCGGATACCGTGCACAGGCGGGTGGCCGCCGCCGAGAACGCCGGGTTCACCCTGGCCACGTTCGCCGACTCGATCCTGCCGGGGCAGGAGATTCCCGGTCGCATCGACGCGGTGACGCGGGCGTCCTTCGTCGCGGCGACGACCAGCACGATCGGTCTGGTTCCTACCGTCGCCACCACCTACGCCGAACCGTTCCACACGGCATCGCAGGTGGCGTCGCTGGACTACGCCTCGCGGGGACGGGCCGGATGGATCGCCGAGCGCGTCGACGATCCGCGCGCCGCCGCCACCTGGGGACGTCGACCGGTGTCGGAAGACGCCGATCTGGCCCGCGAGCAACGGGATTCGATCGAGGTGGCCCGTCGCCTGTGGGACTCGTGGGAAGACGACGCGGTGATCCGCGACTACGCCAGCGGCCGATTCCTGGACCGGAACAAGCTGCATTACATCGACTTCCAGGGCGAGACCTTCTCGGTGAAGGGACCCGCGATCGTGCCGCGGCCGCCACAGGGTCAGCCCGTGGTGTTCGGCACCGAAGGCGAGGTCGATGTCCGGCTCGTCGCCGCCGATTCCGTCGCGGCGGCCGTGGCGGCGGACTCCGACGGGGCCGCACTCGCGTTCGCCGAAGTCGAAGTGACCTTGGACGTTCCGGGCACGCGCGCAGCACAGCGATTCGGCGAATCCTCCGGTTCGCCGGGCCGCCTGGCGTTCTCCGGATCGGCCGGGGAATTGACCGATCTGCTGACCGAACTCAGCGCGCACCTGGACGGTGTGCGGCTGCACCTCGCCGTGATCGACGAGGATCTGCCCGTGCTCGCGCGCGAGGTCGTCCCCGCGCTGTTGCGCACCGGCGTCGCGCACCGCCCGATCCCCGGTTCGACCTTGCGCGCCAACCTCGGCCTGAACCGCCCCGCCAACCGCTACGCGACCACCCGCTGATCGTCAGGAGATCGTTTCCGTGACCGACTTCCCGCGTCCCGACGCCCAGGTCCATTTCGGCGTCTTCTTCCAGGGCGTGAACCACACCACCATCTGGTCCGACCCGTCCAGCGGCTCGCAGATCGACTTCGAAACCTTCCGCCGGGTCGCGCAGACCGCCGAGCGCGGCTTGTTCGACGCGTTCTTCCTCGGTGAGGGCCTGCGCCTGCGCGAGCAGGACGGCGCGATCCTGGAGCTGGACATCGCGGGCCGCCCCGACGCGATCACCCAGCTCGCCGCGCTGGCGGGCGTCACCCGCCACATCGGCCTGGTGGCCACCCAGAACACCACCTACAACGAGCCCGCCGACCTGGCGCGCAAACTCGGCGGCCTGGACCTGCTGTCCGGTGGCCGGGCGGGCTGGAACGCGGTCACCACGGACAACGCCTGGACCGGCGCGAACTTCCGGCGCGGCGGGTTCCTGGACCACGCGCTGCGTTACGAGCGCGCCGGGGAGTTCGTCGCCACGGTGCGGGCGATCTGGGACGCCTGGGACGACGGCGCGATCGCGACCTCGCAGCAGAGCCCGTCGTGGGCGCGTGCCGAGGCGATCCATCCGGTGGTGCGGACCGGCCCGCACTTCGACGTGACGATCACCCCCACGCTGCCGCGCAGCGCGCAAGGGCATCCGGTGATCTTCCAGGCGGGTGATTCACCCACCGGCCGCGATTTCGCCGCTGCGCACGCCGATGTCATCTTCTCCAGGCACGGAACGCATTTCGACGACGCGCTGGCCTTCGCGAACGACATCCGTACACGCCTGCGCGCGGCGGGCCGCCCCGAGGACGACATCCGGATCCTGCCCGGCACGCAGATCATCCTCGCGGAGAAGGAATCCGAGGTCGAGGAGAAAGTGCGCTGGGTGAAGAGCGGCCAGTACACCGGCCAGACCGCGCTGTCGCTGGCCGGCCAGATCTGGGGCCGCGACCTGTCCGGCCTCGACCCCGACGGTCCCCTGCCCGCGGACGATCCGCAGCCCCGCCCGATCTCGGAGACCCGAGGCGCACCGCGTTCCGGACAGGACCCGATCGCCATCGCCCGCGAATGGCGGGCCAGGGCAGAGGCGGAAAACCTCTCCCTGCGCGAAGTCGTGATCGCCTCCACCGAACGTTCCGGCTTCGCGGGCACCCCCACCCAGGTCGCGGACGAACTGGCCCGCTGGGTCCGCCACGGCGCGACCGACGGCTTCAACATCTCCCCTTACCTGGTCCCGACCGGCCTCGACGAAATCGTGAACTGGCTCGTTCCCGAACTCCAAGACCGCGGCGTCTACCGCACGGAATACACCGGAACCACCCTCCGCGCCCACCTCGGCCTACGCGAACCCCTCACCCGCCGCTCCTGATCGCACGACAGCCGAGCCGCCGCCCAACTTGTGCGACGGCTCGGCAACCACTCCGCACGCCTGTGCCCGGAGGCCGCGCGACCGATCGGGCCCGAAGTTGTCGAGTGGCACGCCATCGAGAGGTCTACTCGCGATTCGCCGCAGCGATGCGCCATTCGTGAGTGGATACGACCGGAGCCGCCGTCCCGGGTGACGGCGGCTCCGGGTTCGCGTCCGGTCAGAGTACGGATTCGATGGCGGCGATCAGTTCCGGGGCGTCGGGAGTCGTCCGGGGGCGGAAGCGGCCCGCTACCTTGCCGTCGCGGTCGATGAGGAACTTCTCGAAGTTCCATTGGATGTCGCCGGCGTTGCCTTCGGCGTCGGGGGTGTCGGCCAGGGTCTGGTAGAGGGGGTGGCGCTGGTCGCCGTTGACGTCGGTCTTCTCCAGCAAGGGGAAGTCGACGCCGTAGGTGGTGGAACAGAACTGCTGGATCTCCTCCGCCGTGCCGGGCTCCTGCCCCATGAACTGGTTGCACGGCACGCCGACCACGCTGAAACCGCGCGGGCCGTAGGACTCGTGCAGTTCGACCAGGCCGGAGTACTGCGGTGTCAGCCCGCATTTCGAGGCCACGTTCACCAGCAGCACGGCGCGGTCGCCGACCAAGTCGGCCAAGGTCGTCGACTCGCCGGACAGCGTGCGTAGCGGGACTTCTCGAAGGCTCATAGGTATCCGTTCTCGATTCCGTAGATCCACCCCGACGGCCACGCTACCGGATCACCGGGTTTCCGACCGCCGCGGGCGCATCGGCCTACGAGCTTTCAGCGCAACCTGGTCCGGCGCATCAGCCGCAGTGACATCAAGGTCATCTTCAGCTGCTTGTCGTAAGGCTGACCGGCCCGCGCGGCGAGCACCTGCTTCTTGAGCACGCCGACGTTCACCGTATCGGTGTACTTCAACAGGCCCTGGTCACCGTGCCTGGTGCCGACTCCGGACTGCTTCACTCCACCCGACGGCGTGCCTTTGGCGGCGTAGGTCGCGACGAAGCCGTCGTTGATGTTGATGTTGCCCGCTTGCAGCTGTGCGGCGATCCGCTCGCCGTGTGCCGCATCCCGGGTCCACACGCTGGCGTTGAGACCGTAGTCGGTCGCGTTGGCCAGGCGCACCGCTTCCTGCTCGTCGTCGAACGGGTACACGGTGACGACCGGGCCGAAGGTCTCCAGCGTCGCGTGGGTCATCTCGGGTGTCACGCCGGTCAGCACGGTGGCCTCGTAGAAAGCGGGACCGACATCCGGGCGCGCTTGCCCGCCGACGCGCACGGTGGCGCCTTTGGCCCGAGCGTCGTCGACGTGCGCGGCGACCCGTTCCAGATGCTGCGGGGAGACCAGCGAACCGAACTCCGGCGTGTAGTCGTAGGCCCCGCCGATCTTTCCGTTCAATTCCGCCGCCGCGGCCACCAACCGGCGCAGGAATTCCTCGTGGAGGGACCGGTGCACGTAGATCCGTTCGATGTGCATGCACGCCTGCCCCGAGTTGGCGAACGCGGCGAACACCGCGCCGGGAACCACCTCGTCCAGGTTCGCGTCGGCGAGCACGATCATCGGGTTCTTGCCGCCCAGTTCCAGGCTGCATCCGATGAGGTTGCGACCGGCCTGCTCGCCGACGATCCGGCCGGTGGCGGTCGAGCCGGTGAACATGACGAAGTCGACGTTGTCGATCAGGGTCGGCCCGATGTCGGGCCCTTCACCGCACACCACCTGGACCAGGCCGCGGGGCAGCCCGGCGCGGTGCAGCAGTTCGACGCCGAAGAGCACGCACAGCGCGGTCTTGTTGTCCGGCTTCAGGACCACGCCGTTGCCTGCCATCAGCGCGGGCATGGCGTCGGACAGGGCGATGGCGAAGGGGAAGTTCCACGGCGCGATCACGGCGACGAGACCTTTGGGCCGGTGCTGCTCGATCGAGGAGGTGATCAGCGGCATCGCGCCGCCGCGCCGCTTCGGCCGCAGCACCCGGCGCGCGGTCTTGAGGTAATGGCTGATCACCATGGGCACGTCGCAGGATTCCTCGACGGCCATGCGACGGGTCTTGCCGCACCCGATCTGGATGAGGTCGGCGATGGTCTCCACCTCGCCGAGGATCAGTTCGTGCAGCCGCTCGAACACCCGAAGCCGCTGACGCAGCGGCAGTGCGGCCCACTCCGTCTGCGCCGCCCGGGCGGCGGCGCACGCCGTCAGCACGTCCTGCGGGGACGACTGCGGAAGCGCACCGACCGGCGCGCCGGTGTAGACCTCGGTCATCTCATATGGCGCCGCACCACCGTCGGCGGCGACCAGGCCGGTCAACCGGGCGAGCAGTTCCCCGGTGATCCTGGCGGGCAAGGTGCTCTCGGCCTTGTCGGTGTGTGCTGTGCTCATCGGATCTTCTCCATGACGTCGGGCATCGCCGCAGGTGCCGGGCCGGACCGCGCGACTGAATTAGAACACGTTCCGATTTTGGATTCATCGTATTCGCCCGGCCGCGCCCTGCCTACCTGCCGCGAGGGACGAATTCCGCTCATTCGTCCGTGGCGATCGACAGCGCTTGGGTCGGGCAGTATCGGACCGCGCGCTGTACGTCGTCGCGGGCCCGCGGGTCCGCGGCGGCGTCGAGGATCTCGACTTTGCCGCGTTTGGGGACGTGGAACGCCTCCGGCGCCTCGTCCTGGCACACGGCATGCCCCTGACACAGATCGAGATCGGCGAGCACTCGCATCGTGACTCCTTACTGTTCGTTCGGTCCCGCGTCGTCCGGGAGGGGACGTATCGGCGCCTCGGGTTGCACTTCGACCAGCACCAAGTGCGAGCCGCGCGGGGTGAATACCACCGCGACCACCGCGGCGGCCAAGTCGCTCGCGCGCAACATGTACGGATGCCTGGCGAACCCCCACGCTTTCCAGTCCTCCAGCACCGGGCCGACGATCTCGGGCGTGGAGTCCATGCCCATGCCGGTCAAGGTCGGTCCGGGGCGCACCTGGGACAGGCGGACGCCGCTACCCTCGAGCTCCATACGCATCTGTGCGGCCATCGCTTCCAGTCCCGCCTTGGCCGCGCTGTAGGCGCCTGTGCGCGGACGCGGCTCGGAGGCGCAATCCGAACTGATCAATACGATGTCGCCGCGCTGCCTGCGCAGCATGCCGGGCAGCACCCGGTGCACGAGACGCTGCGCGCCGACCAGATGGACCTGCACCTGGCGCACGAATCGTTCCGGATCCATCGCGTACGCCTGCCCGAACTCGATGTCGCCCGCACTGGAGACCAGGATCTCGGTAGGGCCGAGCGCTTCTTCGGCGGCACGCACGAATTCCGCCACCGAATCCGGCTCGGTGACGTCCAACCGATGGGCGAACGCCGCACCGCCGTCGGCCCGGATCTTGTCCGCCAGTTCGGCGCACTGCTCGACGCGACGCGCGCCGAGCGCGACCGGGTGGCCGAGTTCGGCCAGGGCGACGGCGGTGGCCGCGCCGATCCCGGAGGAGGCGCCGGCGACGAGCGCGGGCCTGCGCTCCGGATGGGGTGCGAATCTTGGCATTATCGGGTCTCCACGGTGATGGGTAGGTGCGCGAAGCCACGCACATTGGACGAATGAACCCGGGCGATCCCGGATTCGAGGACGTCGTAGGACCGCACACGCGACGCGAACTCCGTCAGCGCCACCGTCGCTTCCACACGCGCCAAGTGCGCCCCCAAGCAGAAATGCACACCCGCCCCGAAACTCACCAGCCCGGACCGATCGGCACGATCGATACGGAAACTGTCACCGTCCTCGAACACCGCCGCATCCCGGTTGGCCGAACCGATCAGCAACAACACCTTCGCCCCCGCCGGAACCACGCCCCCGTGATACGCGAGGTCCTCGGTCGCGGTACGAGCGATCATTTGACTCGAGGTGTCATAACGCAGGGTCTCCTCCACCCAGTCGGAGACCAGATTGGGATCGGCGACGACCTTCGCGTACTG